>NZ_CP104040.1:3997500-4297500 GCF_025152745.1 Rhizobium sp. WSM4643
TCGCTGCAGGGCGAGGCGCTGGCGAAATTCGAAGACGAGCGCAAACGCATCGATACGCTGCTGAACAACCAGACTCCGGACCAGGTGGCGAGCAAGTAGCGTCTCGACCACCAACGAAAATGGCGGCCGAAGCCGCCATTTCTCGTTCATCCGGCAAACCGGCTTACGCCGCTTCGCTCACCGTCTGTCTCGTCCTGAACTGCAGCCGGTCCGAACCGCTCGTCACCGTGACAGTCGATCCGTCCGGCACCTGGCCGGACAGGATCTGCTCGGCCAGCGGATCCTGCACGAACTTCTGGATCACCCGCTTCAGCGGTCTTGCGCCGTAGACCGGATCGTAACCCTTGTTCGCCAGCCAGTGGCGGGCTTCCTCGTCGAGATCGATGACGATCTTGCGCTCGGACAGCAGAGCCACCAGCCGCTTCAGCTGGATATCGACGATCGCGCCCATCTCCTCGCGCTTCAGGCGATGGAAGAGGATGATCTCGTCGATGCGGTTCAGGAATTCCGGCCGGAAATGCCCGCGCACGACCTCCATCACCTGCTCGCGAACCGTGTCGCTGTCGTCGCCGTCCCTTAGCTGCGTCAGATATTCGGCGCCGAGGTTCGAGGTCATGATGATCATCGTGTTGCGGAAATCGACCGTCCGGCCCTGACCGTCCGTCAGACGCCCGTCGTCCAGCACCTGCAGCAGGATGTTGAAGACGTCGGGATGCGCCTTTTCGATCTCGTCGAACAGCACGACCTGATAGGGCCTGCGGCGCACGGCTTCCGTCAGCGCTCCGCCTTCATCATAACCGACATAGCCGGGAGGCGCACCGATCAGCCGGGCAACGGAGTGCTTCTCCATATATTCCGACATGTCCATGCGCACCATCGCCGTTTCGTCGTCGAAGAGGAAGCGGGCGAGCGCCTTGGTGAGCTCCGTCTTGCCGACGCCGGTCGGGCCGAGGAAGATGAACGAGCCGATCGGCCGGTTCGGATCCTGCAGGCCGGCGCGGGCGCGGCGGACGGCGCGCGACACGGCCTGAACCGCATCGCCCTGGCCGATCACCGATTTCGCCAGCTCGTCTTCCATCCGAAGCAGCTTGTCGCGTTCGCCCTCCAGCATTCTGTCGACCGGAATGCCGGTCCAGCGGGAAACGACATGGGCGATATTGTCGGGGATGACGACCTCTTGGACCATCGCGCCGCGTTCGCCATCCTGCTTCTCGGCATCGACGAGCTGCTTTTCGAGATCCGGAATCACGCCGTAGGTTAGCTCGCCGGCACGCTGGAATTCGCCTTTGCGCTGGGCGATCGCCAGTTCGTTGCGGGCATCGTCGAGCTGCTTCTTGAGATCGGCGGCAAGGCCGAGCTTCTGCTTTTCCGCCTGCCAGCGAGCCGTTAGCGCATCGGCCTGTTCCTCGAGATCGGTCACTTCAGTTTCCAGCCGCTTCAGACGGTCGGCGGACGCGACGTCCGTTTCCTTTTTCAGCGCTTCGCGCTCGATCTTCAGCTGCATGATCCGGCGGTCGAGTTCGTCGAGTTCTTCCGGCTTTGAATCCACCTGCATGCGCAATCGCGCAGCCGCCTCGTCCATCAGGTCGATGGCCTTGTCGGGCAGGAAACGGTCGGTGATATAGCGATTGGAAAGTGTCGCCGCGGCCACCAACGCGGCATCGGCGATGCGCACCTTGTGATGCTGCTCGTATTTTTCCTTCAGGCCGCGCAGGATCGAGATCGTGTCTTCGACCGTCGGTTCATCAACGACGACGGGCTGGAATCGGCGGGCCAGGGCCGGATCCTTCTCGACATGTTTGCGATACTCGTCGAGCGTGGTGGCGCCGACGCAATGCAGCTCACCGCGGGCAAGGGCGGGCTTCAGCAGGTTGGAAGCGTCCATAGCCCCATCCGCCTTGCCAGCGCCGACCAGCGTGTGCATCTCGTCGATGAAAAGGATGATTTCGCCACTTTCCGCCTGGACTTCATTGAGCACGGCCTTCAGCCGCTCCTCGAACTCGCCGCGATATTTCGCACCGGCAATCAGCGCGCCCATGTCGAGCGCCATCAGCTTCTTGTCCTTGAGCGATTCCGGCACGTCACCGTTGACGATGCGCAGCGCCAGGCCCTCGACGATTGCCGTCTTGCCGACGCCGGGTTCGCCGATCAGCACAGGATTGTTCTTCGTGCGGCGCGAAAGCACCTGGATGGTGCGGCGGATTTCGTCGTCGCGGCCGATCACCGGGTCAAGCTTGCCCTCACGGGCTTCGGCGGTGAGATCGCGTGCGAATTTCTTCAGCGAGTCGAAACCCTGCTCGGCATTGGAGGAATCCGCCGTCCGCCCCTTGCGGATGTCGTTAATGACCTGGTTAAGACCCTGGGCCGTCACGCCGGCATTCTTCAGCGTCGAAAAGGTCGAGGCAGAGGATTCGATCGCCAGCGCCTGCAGCAGGCGCTCGACGGTAACGAAGCTGTCGCCGGCCTTCTTCGCCGCTTCTTCGGCGGTCGAAAGCACCTTGGCGAGCGGCTGTGCCAGATAGATGTTGCCGTTGCCGCCGGAGATCGTCGGTAACTTGGCGAGAGCCGCGTCATTGGCCAGGCGGGCAGCCTTGGCATCGCCGCCGGCGCGCTCGATCAGCGACGCGGCCATGCCCTGATCGTCATCGAGCAGAACTTTCAGCACATGTTCGGGTGTAAATTGCTGATGCCCCTGCGCCAGCGCATAGGTCTGGGCGGACTGGATGAAACCGCGCACCCGCTCCGAATATTTCTCGATATTCATATTCTACCTCCATGGATCGCCCTGCCCTGACGAGGCGCAGACCGATGATTGAGATCGACCCCCTGAAAAGGCAGGTCGCGCTTTGCCCAGCTGGGATTCGGGCGAAGCAGTTCGAAGAGAATATGGTAGCCTGTTCTGCGAGTTTAAAGAGCCCGCAAAATGAAAATCCCCGGTACAAGACCGGGGATTTTCAAGGCAATTCGAGCAGATGGCATGAATTTCACGCTTTCCCTTGAAGGGGAAGCGAAATCCTCATTCCGATGCGACGTCAGCCAGCACTGGCGCCTCGGCAGAGGCACCCTCGCCTTCAGCGGCTGCTTCTTCGCCCTCAGCGCCGCGACGCGGGCGACGGGGACGGCTGCCGGTGCTGCGGCGGCGGGGCTGGCGTTCACGCGGCTGGCCGCCGGCACCTTCCTCGTCCATGGCGACCTCGGCCGGAATGCCTTCGATCTCCGGCTGCGGGCCGGTTCCATCGATGACCTCGGACTGGGGTGCCGGTGCAGGCGCCTGAGCGGCCACCGGCTTCGGCTGTGCCTGCGGCTGGTGCTGTCTGCTCTGCTGCGGCTGGTGCGGCCTGCTCTGCGGCGGCTGGACGATAACGACATCGTCGCCGTCATTGTCATTCTCATTGTTGTCCATATCGTCGCCGTCGCGGTCCGCACCGTCTCGATCATTGTACTCGCCGCGGTCGTCGCGTTGGAACCGTTCCTGCATCTGCGCCTGGGCGCTGGCAATGATACGATTATAATGTTCGGCGTGCTGCAGATAATTCTCGGCAATCACGCGGTCGCCGGAGCTTTGGGCGTCGCGGGCGAGCTGTGCGTATTTTTCGGCGATATGCTGCGCAGTACCGCGAATCTTCACATCGGGGCCGGAGCTGTCATAGGTCCGGGTCAGCGGATTGCCGCCCTTGCGGTTGAAATTGTTGTTATTGTTATTTCCACCGCCGCCGCCACCGCCGCCGTTGTTATTGTTGCCACGCCCTCGACCGCGCTTGTTCTGCTGTCCTGGCCTCATAGATCGTTCACCTGAATTCTCTGTTTGTGATGGATACATGGCACCAACCGCCATGACCGGAAAACCGGGTCAGGACCTTTGTGCCGCGAGCATACTGCGCCTTTGCGCCGACCTGCCGCTTGGTTCTCAAGTCAGTTTGACTGATTCACGCATTGGGTCGTGTTCAACCGTTGAAACTCTCGTTTAAAAGAGCGGACCCCCGAGGCAAACCAAGTACCGAACGAATCTCGTTCATTCCTATCTGCCCAACACGTGACCGCAACCTATATTGCTTCACCGGGAAATCCAAGCCTTTTCTTCGCAATAACAATAATGTCCTGTTCAATGCCGCATTATCGTCTCTCACACGAGCGCGAACACGAGCACCCTGTCGTTCTGACCATAATCTTTCACGGATTTGAGGCACCTGAAGCCTTTCGCTTCAAAGATCGCCGTCACGTCGTTTCGCTGATCGTAGCCGATCTCCAGTCCGACGACCCCATCGGGCCTGATGAACCTTGCCGCATCCTTGGCTATGGCTTTGTAAGCGTCAAGCCCATCCGGGCCGCCATCCAGAGCCGCAGCCGGATCAAATTTGGTCACTTCGGGCGCGAGATCGAGAATGACATTGGAAGCAATATAGGGCGGATTTGAGACAATCGCGTGAAAGGATCCCTGGATGTCCTCGAACCAATTCGACTGTACGGCCTGAAAACGATCCTGCAACCCGTTTCTTTCTGCATTCGATCTTGCCGTCAAAAGTGCATCCGCCGATATGTCGCTGCCGACACCTGACGCATCAGGACATTCGCTCAAAAGCGCAAGGCATATCGCCCCGGTCCCAGTTCCCATGTCAAGGATATGGAGACGGCTTTGCGCCTTTGCAAGGTCTTTGAGATAGACGAGAACCGTATCGACCAGGATTTCCGTATCCGGCCGCGGCTCCAGCGTTTCCGCCGAGAGCCGGAGTGGCAGGCCATAGAATTCCCGCTCGCCGAGGATACGATGCACCGGCTCATGACCAAGCCGCCGCTCCAGCGCCTTGAAAATCAATTCGGCCTGCTCAGCAGAAAGCCTCTCGGCCGATCGCGTCAACAGCTCGGTCGGCGACAGTTTCAGAAGGCCCGCGACAAGCAGCCGCGCATCGGTCGCCGGGTCGACAATACCTGCTTCGGTGAAGCGGCGGCGCGCATCGGCAAGGATATCGGCGACCGTCGAGCTCATTGTTGCTCGCCGAGCTGCGCCAGCTGGCTGGCCTGGTAATCGGCCATCAGTGCGTCGACGACCTCCTCGATCTCGCCTTCCATCATCCGGTCGAGCTTATAGAGCGTCAGGTTGATGCGATGGTCCGTCACCCGCCCCTGCGGGAAATTATAGGTGCGGATGCGTTCCGAGCGGTCGCCGGAGCCGACCTGGCTCTTGCGATCGGCAGAGCGCTCGCTGTCGGCCCTTTGCCGCTCGGCATCGTAGAGCCTGGAGCGCAGCACCTGCATCGCCTTGGCGCGGTTTTGGTGTTGCGATTTTTCCGAGCTGGTGACGACGATGCCGCTCGGCAGGTGGGTGATGCGCACTGCCGAGTCCGTCGTATTGACGTGCTGGCCGCCCGCACCCGAAGAGCGCATCGTGTCGATGCGGATATCCTCAGGCCGGATCTCGACGTCGATCTCTTCGGCCTCCGGCAGCACAGCAACTGTTGCCGCCGACGTATGGATGCGCCCGCCAGCCTCGGTTTCCGGCACACGCTGCACGCGGTGCACGCCGGATTCGAATTTCAGCTTGGCGAAGACGCCCCTGCCGGTGATCGTCGCAATAATTTCCTTATAGCCGCCGGCTTCGCCCTCGCTCGCCGAGAGCACCTCCACCTTCCAGCCCTTTTCCGCGGCAAAGCGCTCGTACATGCGAAACAGATCGCCGGCGAAAAGGGCCGCTTCCGAGCCGCCCGTACCGGCGCGGATTTCGAGGATCGCGCTCTTTTCGTCGGCTGAGTCCTTCGGCAGAAGCAGGATCTGCATCTCCTGTTCCAGCGCCTCGATCTGCTCTTTCACCTCGGGCAGCTCCAGCTCGGCAAGGTCGCGCATCTCGCGGTCGACCGACCTGTCCTCGATCAGCGTTTCGAGATCGGCAAGCTCGGCGATCGCCTTCTCATAGACGCGGATCTTCGTCACGACAGGCTGCAGCTCGGAATATTCGGATGCGAGCTTCACATAGACATCGGCAGCCGGGCCAGCCGACATGCGCGCCTCGATCTCGCCGAAACGGCGTTCCAGCTCGCGCATCTTTTCAACGGGAAGCTTCGCCACCCTTCACTCCGATTCTTCTTAATCTCTGTCTAAAGGGGAATATTGTGGCTCTCGGCGAAGCGGGCAAGCACCTCGCGCATCGGCATCAAGGCGTGGTGATCGTCCAGCACCTCGTCCATCGCCTTCGTCAGCGCCCCGACATCGAGCCCGAGCAGCATCGCCTTCACCGGTCCGATCGAGGCCGGCGACATCGAGATCGAGCGGAAACCAATGCCGAGCAGCGCCATCGCCGAGATCGGTTTGCTGGCGAGTTCGCCGCAGAGCGTCACCGGTGTCTTGTTCCGGTCCGCCCCGCGCACGATATCGCGCAGGATGCGTAAGAACGGCTTGCCGAGCGGATCGAAGCGGTCCGAGACCCGCGCATTGCCGCGATCGACCGCCATCGAGAACTGGAAGAGATCGTTCGAACCGACCGAGACGAAATCGACCGCCTCCATCAGCTCGTCGAGCTGCCAAAGCAGGGCAGGCACTTCCAGCATCGCGCCGAATTGCAGCTTGCGCGGCAGCCCGTGGCCGAAACGCGACAGATGCTGCACTTCCTTCTGCAACAGCTCGCGCACCATCCTCAGCTCGGAAACCTCGGTCACCATCGGCACCATCAGCTTCAGCTCGGTGTCGGCCGATGCCTTCAGCAGGGCGCGCAACTGGGTGCGCAACAGCCCCGGCCGGTCGAGCGACAACCGGATGGCGCGCCAGCCGAGGGCGGGATTTTCTTCCTCATGGCCACGGAAATACGGCACGACCTTGTCGCCGCCGATATCGAGCGTACGGAAGGTGACGGTTCGGCCCGCCGCCTGCTTTATCACATTGCGGTAGAACTGCTCCTGCTCCTCCGCCTTCGGCATGGTGGAGGCGATCATGAACTGCAGCTCGGTGCGGAACAGGCCGATGCCCTCGGCGCCCGATTCCGAAAGCTGCGGCAGGTCGACCAGCAGGCCGGCATTCATCATCAGCGCGATCCGCTGCCCATCCTTGGTCACCGGCTCGACGGCGCGCAACGCCCGGAACTGCTCCTGCCGCCTGGCCCGGAAGCGAACCTTTTCCTCGTAGGAACGCCGGTGATCGGCCATCGGCCGCAGATGCACATGTCCCTCGTCGGCGTCGATGATCACGGCATCGCCGTTCTCGGCGAGCGCCACCACGCCCGCTGCCTGACCGATGACCGGAATACCCATAGCGCGCGCGACGATCACCACGTGGCTCGTCACCGCCCCTTCTTCCAGCACCAGCCCACGGACATTGGAACGCGGATAATCGAGCAGTTCGGCTGCTCCCATGGCGCGCGCCAAGATGATCGCATCGCTGGGGAAACCTTCGGCGGTCGTCCGGCCGGTATAACCGGTCAACTGTCTGAGCAGACGGTTCGCCAGATCCTCGAAATCATGCATGCGTTCGCGCAGATAAGGGTCGGTCAATCGCATCATCCGCGCCTTGGTGTCGCTCTGCACCTTCTCGACCGCCGCTTCCGCCGTCAGGCCGTTGCGGATCGCCTCCTCGAGCTTGCGCACCCAGCCCTGGTCATGCGCAAACATGCGATAGGTTTCGAGCACTTCGCGATGCTCGCCTTCCATCGACACGTCGCGACGCGACAGCATGTCGTCGATCGAAATCCGCAGCGATCCCATGGCTTCGGCCAGCCGCCGGATTTCCTTCTCGGTATCCTCGTTCAGCAGATTGGTGACGACGATGCGCGGCTCGTGCAGCACGACGTAACCGAGGCCGATGCCGTCATTATACGTATCGCCGTCGACGGTGACCGAACGCGTCAGGTCGAGTTCGAGGCCTGGCTTGGTAATCTTCTTGAGCTCGCCGGTGGCGATCATCTCTGCAAGCACCATCGCCGTCGTCTCGAGCGCTTCCAGCTCTTCCTCGCGATAGTTGCGGCTTGCCTTGTTCTGTACGACGAGAACACCGAGCGAGCGCCCGGTCCTGAGGATCGGCACGCCGAGGAAGGAATGGTAGATTTCTTCGCCCGTTTCCGGCAGGTAGCGGAAGGCAGGGTGCGACTGCGCGTCGGAAAGGTTCAACGGCTGGGCCGAGGCCGCGATGGTGCCGACCAGGCCTTGCCCCATCTTCAATTGCGCCAAGTGTACGGCCTCCCGGTTGAGGCCTTCGGTCGCATAGAGTTCGAGTACGCCGTCGGCGCGCAGCACATAGACGGAGCAAACCTCCGCCACCATGTTGCCGGCGATCTGGCGAACGATCCGGTCAAGACGCTCCTGCGGCTCCAGCGGCTCCGCCATCAACTCGCGCAGCCGCCTGAGCAGCACGCGCGGACCGCCGGAAAGGTCTCTCATGGCGTCTCAAGCTCCCGAAACAACGCACTTAGTTCCCGGCGGGCCGGCCTCATCTCCTCAACCTGAAGGGGCAGGCCGCCCGCTGGGAATCAATTCTTATCCAGACCGTAGCAGGAATGCAAAGTCCTGACAGCGAGTTCTGCATAGGGACCGTCGATCAGGATGGAAATCTTGATCTCGGAGGTGGTGATCGCCTTGATGTTGATGCCTTTTTCGGCAAGTGCACGAAATGCGGTAGCGGCAACGCCCGCATGGCTGCGCATGCCGATACCGATGACCGATACTTTCACCAGCCCCGATTCGTTCTGCACGACATCGTAGCCGATCTTCTCCTTATGGTCGCCGAGCACCTTGATCGCCTTCTCGACGTCGCCTGACGGTACGGTGAAGGTCATGTCGGTCTTCGACCCGTCCTCGGAAATATTTTGGACGATCATGTCGACATTGATATGGGATTCGGCGAGCGGCCCGAAGATCGCTGCGGAAACGCCCGGCCGGTCGGCAAGACGGCGAAGCGAGATCTGAGCCTCATCCTTGGCATAGGCGATGCCGGTGACTACTTCCTGTTCCACGATTTCATCCTCGTCACAAATCAGCGTTCCGGGCGGGTTCAACAGATCGCCCATGCCCGGAGCATCGGGATCTTCGAATGATGAGCGCACGAAGGTGCGCACCTTGTGTACCATGGCAAGCTCGACCGAGCGCACCTGTAGTACCTTGGCGCCGAGCGAGGCCATTTCCAGCATTTCCTCGAAGGCGATCTTTTTCAGCCTGCGCGCCTTCGGCACGATGCGCGGGTCGGTCGTGTAGACGCCGTCGACATCGGTATAGATATCGCAGCGATCCGCCTTGACAGCTGCCGCGATTGCGACCGCCGAAGTGTCCGATCCGCCGCGCCCGAGCGTCGCGATACGATTGTCGGGTCCCAGCCCCTGGAAGCCGGAGATCACGGCGACCTGCCCCTCGCCCATGCGTTTGACGATGTCAGAGCCGTCAATCTCCATGATCCGTGCCGCGCCATGCGCGTTGTCGGTGCGGATCGGGATCTGCCATCCCTGCCAGGAACGCGCATTGATATCCATTGCCTGCAATGCGATCGCCAGCAGACCGGAGGTTACCTGCTCGCCCGATGCCACCACCGCATCATATTCCCGCGCATCGTAAAACGGAGAATTGGCGCCGATCACCTTCGGCGTGCCCTGGACCCAGCCGACCAGTTCATTGGTTTTGCCGGACATGGCCGAGACGACCACCGCCACCTCGTGCCCGGCATCGACTTCGCGTTTTACGTGGCGGGCAACGTTCTTGATGCGGTCCAGGTCAGCGACGGACGTGCCGCCGAATTTCATTACGATGCGTGCCATATGCCTCTACCACGACTGGCGCCGGAAAGCGGAAAACCGGACCCGGCATCACGAAAGCTCTGGGGCAGACCACTTGGGCCAGAGAGCCGGATTCCCAACTTCCGGAACCGCTCTAAAAGCCCAGGCCCCAAAGACCCCAAGTTGCGGCGTCTCTTAGCGAGTTTGGCGGGGGGAGGCAAGCACGCGCGATAAAAGCTATTGGCGAGCGGTTCCGCGCTCACCAATCCCCTGATCTGCGCCCCTTGACTTATGCCCCCGATCATCCGACTTCACATGTCACAGATGAAGGAGTGGACGATGACGGACGGCGCCAAAAGCACGATCGACCAGGGCGAAGTGGACCGCTTCTCGGCGATGGCGACGGAATGGTGGAGCCCGACCGGCAAGTTCAAACCACTGCACAAATTCAATCCCGTCCGGCTCGCCTATATAAGAGACAAGGCCTGCGAGAATTTCGGCCATGATCCGAAAAGCGCGCGCCCGCTCGAGGGTTTGCGCGTGCTGGATATCGGCTGCGGTGGCGGCCTGTTGTCCGAACCTGTCGCCCGCATGGGCGCCTCCGTCGTCGGCGCCGATCCGTCCGAGAAGAATATCGGCATCGCCTCCACCCATGCCGCAGCCTCCGGCGTTTCGGTCGACTATCGCGCCGTCACCGCCGAGGAGCTTGCGGATGCTGGCGAGACCTTCGATATCGTCTTGAATATGGAAGTTGTCGAACACGTCGCCGATGTCGAATTCTTCATGACCACCTGCGCGAAAATGGTCCGCCCCGGCGGCCTGATCTTCGTTGCCACCATCAACCGCACGATGAAGGCGGCAGCGCTTGCCATCTTCGCCGCCGAGAACATTCTGCGCTGGCTGCCGCGCGGCACGCATCAGTACGAAAAGCTGGTGCGCCCGGAAGAACTGGAAAAGCCGCTGGTGGCAAGCGGCCTTGAGATCACCGACCGGACCGGCGTCTTCTTCAATCCGCTGTCGAACCAGTGGACCCTGTCTAAGGATATGGACGTGAATTATATGCTGCTGGCAAAGCGGCCGGCATAGCTGCCGCCCAACAATAAGCCGGCTAAATTTTCAGCGCGATACGCAGGCCGAAATCGTGGACAGCAGGCGGCGTGAACTTCATGTCAGTTCACGTCTTCCGGCAAGACGGGAATGGCTGCGATCTCGATGCCCTCTTCCAAGAGCGCCTGCGCCTCGTCGACCGTCGCCTGGCCGATGATGCCGCGGGCATCCGCCTCACCATAGTGGATCTTGCGGGCTTCCTCGGGAAATTGCGTGCCGACGTCCTCGGAATTGGCCTTGACCGCTGCGACGGCCTCCTTGAGTTTTTGCAGGGCGTCGCGGCGCATGGCATCCATTGCCAGCGTCTGGATCTCGTCCTTCTTCCGCGCCGTCGACACCGACGGCGCCATCAACAGCTTGGAAATGGCGGCGGAATGACAGACCGGGCAGGTCAGGAAACCGGATTCGACCTGACGATCGAAATCGGCGCTTTCCGAAAACCAGCCTTCGAATTCATGGGCATTGTCGCAGGTGAGGGAATAGCGGATCAAGCGGCGACGCCTCCGGCGACTGCTGCCCCCACAATCTTCTCGACCGAGAATTCCCGGCCATTCCTCAGGTTCGGGATCTTGTCATGCGCGGCCTTGACCGCGCCGGGATCGATCTCGGCGACGATGACCGCCTCGCCGGCGGCGCCGGCGGACGCCATTACCGTGCCCCAGGGATCGATGATCATCGAATGGCCGAAAGTCTCGCGCCCGTCCTCGTGCCGGCCGGCCTGCGCAGCGGCGATGACGAAGACCCCGTTCTCGATCGCGCGTGCCCTGAGCAGGATCTCCCAATGCGCCTCGCCGGTCTGCTTGGTGAAGGCGGCGGGAACCGTCATCACTTCAGCGCCGGCCATGGCCTGGGCGCGGAAGAGTGCAGGGAAACGCACGTCGTAGCAGATCGCGAAGCCCATTTCCGCAAAGGGCAGCGACAGGACGCGGGCCTCCGTGCCGGCTGTATAAGCAGCACTTTCACGCCAGCTCTCGCCATTGTCGAGGTCGACGTCGAACATATGGATCTTGTCGTAGCGATTGAGAATCCTGCCGTCGGGACCGAACAGGAAACCGCGATTGGCGATCTTGCCGTCGGCAAGGGCGATCGCCGTCGAACCGACATGCATGTGGATGCCGAGTTCTCTAGCGAGATTTGAGCCTGTCTTGACGATGATGTCATGCGCCTCGTCGGCAAGCACGGCGCGTGCCGCCGTACGGTCGCGCTGCAGCATGCCGGTCATTTCAGGCGTCTGTACATAGGTCGCGCCCTGGCCAGCGGCCTCGCGCACCAGCCGCGCCATGGCCGCAGCATTCTTCACCGGATCGACCCCGGAGCACATCTGGACGGCGGCAGCCTTGAAGCTCATCGGCTCTTCCTCAGACTGCCAGCATCGGATCGAGCCTGCCGGCCCGATCGAGTGCAAAGAGATCGTCGCAACCGCCGACATGGTCGATGCCGATGAATATCTGCGGAAAGGTCGTACGCCCGTTCGACTTGCCGATCATCTCCTGGCGAAGATCCGGCGAAAAGGTCGCGTCGTGCTCGACATATTTGACGCCCTTTTCTTCGAGAAGGGACTTGGCGCGGCTGCAATAGCCGCAAAACTGCCGTGTATAGATGGTGACGGGTACCATAATCTCTCCAGACCGACGCCGGGTATTTCTGTCATATAGGCTCGGAGAGAGCCCTTGCAAAGGTCAAAACCGTGATCTCAGCCGCACCCGCCTTGCGCAGTGTCCGGCTTGCCGCAGCGACCGTCGCCCCTGTTGTATAGACGTCGTCGACAAGGACGATGCGTTTGCCGAAAATGTCGTTTTCGCAACCCTTGGCGATCGCAAAAGCACCCCTGACATTGTCCTCGCGCGCCTTGGCGCCAAGGCCGACCTGCTGGCTGGTGCGCTTGACGCGAATAAGCGTGGCGGCAAGCAGCGGCTTGCCCGAGAGCTTTGCCATGTGGCGGGCAAGCTCTGCTGCCTGGTTGAACTTGCGCGCCAGCATACGGGTGCGATGCAGCGGCACTGGGATCAGCGCATCGCAGCTTTCGACCGTCCCATCGGAGGCCCGCAGCATCCAGGCGGCCATCATCGGCGCCAGATCGGTGCGATCTCGATATTTCAGCCCATGGACGAGATCACGGACCGCATGATCGTGGGTCGCAGCCGACCGTAGCCGGTCGAAGGGCGGCGGGTTGGCGATCGCCTCGGCGCTGAGGATCCCGGCGCCGAGATCGTGCGAGAAGGGAATGCCGAGCACCTCGCAATAAGGCCGTTCGATGAAGCGGATACCAGACCAACATTTCGCACAGAGCCCGCGATGGCCGCCGGTCGAAATACCGCAGACGGAACAGGCGGGCGGATAAAAGAAATCGGCAAGCGCCGAAAACGGCTGCAAGAGATGCGTCCGCAAGAATTCTGCCGGTCTTTTCAATTCGATTGGCCCCATGCCGCAGAGACTAGCGCGTTCTCCACGAAAGGAAAATCGTCTTGCCGCACAGACGGCGCGGGACTAAGGACATCGCCATGGAAACGATCTTCGACAGAGCCCTGATCGCCGCACATCGCCATCGTGCGCTTGTAAACAACGACCCGAAAGCCGCCTTCCTGCTCGACATTGCCGGTGAGGAAATGGCCGAGAGGCTTACGGTGGTCGAGCGAACTTTCGAGACCGCGGTCGAACTGCATGGCGCAACCGGTGCTGCCGCCCGTGCCGCGCTAGCGACGGGCAAAATCGGCACGATGATCCGCATCGAAAGCGAGAAGGCCTATGCCGGACCGGGCGAAACCTTGATCGAGGCGCCGCTGGAGGATGTGCCGCTCGAACCGCAATCGGCCAATCTTATCCTTGCGCCGCTCAGCCTGCATCTGACCAACGATACGCCGGGTGTCTTCATCCAGATCCGCCGCGCCCTGAAGCCGGACGGCCTGTTCATGGCCGCGATCCCCGGCGCCAGCACGCTGCAGGAACTGCGCGACGTGCTGCTGGCCGCCGAGGTCGAGATGACAGGCGGTGCAAGCCCGCGTGTCATTCCCTTCGCCGATGTGCGCGACGTCGGCAGCCTCATGCAGCGCGCCGGCTTCACGTTGCCGGTGATCGATGCTGAGAACTATACGGTGCGATATGATTCGCTCTTTCCGCTGATGCGGGATCTGAGAGCGATGGGCATGAGCAATCCACTTGCAGCCCGCGCCCGGATGCCCCTGACGCGCGCCTTCTTCCTGCGCGCAGCGGAGATCTACGCCGAACGTTATTCCGATCCCGATGGACGTATCCGCGCCACCTTCTCGATCATCTATGTCTCGGGATGGTCTGCCCACGAGAGCCAGCAAAAGCCGCTCAGGCCAGGTTCGGCCAAGGCGCGCCTTGCCGATGCACTGAAGGTAGACGAGCACAAGCTCAAGCAGTAGCGACCGGCAGCGTCTTCAATTCGCGGGCAGATTGTTGCCGATCACGTTGAAGACGCCTTGCAAGGCGCCGGTGAAGGCTCCGAGACCGGAGATGAGCGCGCCACAAATGAGGGCGGCGATCAAGCCATACTCGATTGCCGTCGCACCTCTGTTATCCGCAAGAAATGCTTTCAAAATACGCATTATTACGCGACCCTCTGAGCGAAACCGACTGCAAACGACCAATTCCACGATTATCGGGGACGGCCGGCATTCTTCAGCAACCGCCGACGCCATAGCCCTGGACGACGCAGACCGACCCGGGCGTCTCCTGAAGAACGCTGCGGCGGATGGTGTAACGCTTGCCGCTTTCACTCTTCGGGATTGATCCCGTCGTGATCGTATCGAAATCCGCCGGCGCGCTGGCAAAAACGCTTTTCTTCGAGGAATCCGCAAGCATCGGCGTCAGAATGAGCGTCAGCGCGACCACCGCCGTGCCGAACAGAAGGGCGATATTCAGCGCACCCGTCCTGCGCGAGGCAGACGAAGCCCGTTCCTTTTCCCGGACAGCTTTCCAGAAATCATCGTCCATGACGTCAAGCCTTTTAATACACGCACGCCAGATGCTTGATTGAGGCCGATCTTTGGCAGAAGGTGCTAAACGATCCATTAATATCCACAGCCGAAAACGGTGTGGCACAATAATAATCAGATAACGCTAAAGTAAATCCTGCAACATCGGGATGAGCGGCTCGTCGGCCGGCGGCATCGGGTAATCGCGCAGCGCCTGCGGACGCACCCATTTCAGCGCCTGGCCCTCCCGGCCCTGGGGAATGCCCTCATAGCGCCGGCAGATATAAAGCGGCATCAAAAGATGGAAGGTCTCGTAAGAATGGCTGGCAAAGGTAAGCGGCGCAAGGCAGGCGATCTTGGTGATGATGCCGAGCTCTTCCTCGAGCTCGCGCACGAGCGTTTCCTCCGGCGTCTCGCCGGGCTCGACCTTGCCGCCGGGAAACTCCCAGAGCCCGGCAAGCGACTTTCCCTCGGGACGCTGTGCCAACAGGATACGCCCATCGGCATCGATCAGCGCACAGGCGGCGACCAGCAATATCTTCTGGCCTGCCTCGCTCATCGCGGCTCCCTTTGCCAATAGCAATAATGATAGGCGTCGCGAAAACCGAGGCGCTCATAGAGTGCGATTGCCGGGCGGTTGGACAGCTTCACCTGCAGCCAAGCCGAACGGGCGCTGCGCATGCGCGCCCAGCGCAGCGCCGAGGTCAGGATTTCGGTGCCAAGCCCCTCGCGCCGCCGCGTCTCGGAGACCGAAAGCGACATGATGCCGGCAAGGTCATTGTCCTGGACGCAGAGCACGGTCGCAAGCGGGCCGTCCGTCGCATTCTCGATCATGAACAGGCCGGATGGCGGCTTGATCGCCGAAATGATCTCGGCAAGCGCCGGCTTCAGCCTCAGTGGCGCCTGGTCGACGGCAAGATTGGCGTCGACGAACCGGCCGACGTCATGGGTCGGCAGGTGATCGAGCGTATCCGGCAGCTCCGCCTCGGCAAGGTCGCAGGTCATCACCACCGTCTCATCGAAGCGCGTCCAGTTCTGCGTGCGCAGAAGTTCGATCAGCATCGGCGAGGCAAGCGGCGTCTGGCGGACCACGGCAGCGCGTCCATAGGCCTCGAACTTCCGGCGCGCTTTTTCGAGGCGGATTTCGACGTCGCGATGATCCGAAGGATCGAGCGGCACGATCGAATTCAGCCGGTTGGACGGGTGACCGGCCGTCAGCCGCACCTGCCAGCTGCCGTCATATTGCACGGATGCCGCCGGCCAGGCGCGGAAGCCGACGGCCTCCAGCCTGCGCACCAGCGGCAGATTGTGTAGGGAAATGGATGCCTGCGCCAATGAACGATCAGCTCCGATAGTCGCCATTGATCGCAACATATTCCTTGGTGAGGTCGCAGGTCCAGACCGTTGCCGTGCCGGCGCCGAGCCCGATATCGACTTTGACGGGGATATCCTGCGCCTTCATGACGTTCGAGGCCGCCTCCTCGGAATAATCGGGATCACGCTCGCCATTGACGGCAACCCTGATGTCGCCGAACCAGATGGCGAGCCGGTCGCGATCGGCCATCTCGCCGGATTTGCCGACGGCCATGACGATACGGCCCCAATTGGCGTCTTCGCCGGCGGCGGCTGTCTTGACCAGCGGCGAATTGGCGATCGACAGCCCGATGCGCTTGGCGGCGGCATCGCTCTCTGCACCCGTCACGGTGATTTCGAGCATCTTGGTGGCGCCCTCGCCGTCCCGCACCACCTGCAGCGACAGATCCTTCAGCACTTCGTTGAGTGCGGCCCGGAAGGCGGCAAGGCGCGGGTCGTCGGCGCGTTCGATGCGGACCTGGCCGTCCTCGGCTGCGGCACCCGTTGCAAACAGCATCAGTGTGTCGGAGGTGGAGGTGTCGCTGTCGACGGTCATGGAATTGAAGGTCGGGCCGACGCCATCAGACAGCAGCGCCTGCAGCGCGGCAGGCGCGATGTCGGCATCGGTGACGACGAAGGAGAGCATCGTCGCCATATCAGGCGCGATCATGCCGGCACCCTTGGCGATACCGTTGATCGTCACGGCCACGCCGCCGATCTCGGCGCTGCGGGTCGAAACCTTCGGATAGGTGTCGGTCGTCATGATCGCCTTGGCGGCCTCGAACCAGAAATCGCCGGTCGCTTCGACCTGCATCCGTTCCAGAACGCCTGAAAATTTAGTGGCATCGAGCGGCTCGCCGATGACGCCGGTCGAGGCCAGATAGACCTCGTTTTCGGCGCAGCCGACGGCAGCGGCAGCCGACTTCGCCGTCAGCGCGGTCGCCTGGCGGCCCTTCAGGCCGGTGAAAGCATTGGCATTGCCTGAGTTGACGACGACGGCGCGGGCGCTGCCGTGGGGGAGGTTGGCCCGGCAGAAATCGACCGGCGCCGACGGGCACTTGGAGCGGGTAAAAACGCCCGCGACGGTCGCCGGCCTGTCGAAGACCATCATCAGCACGTCGGTACGGTTCTTGTACTTGATGCCGGCGGAAGCCGTCGCCATGCGCACGCCGCGCAGCGGTGGCATCGAGACGAAGGATTTCGGAGCGAGCGGAGAGACGGAACCGGACATGATGAGACCTGCCAATGAGCATTTCCAGGCGAAATGGAAACCGGTTCGCCGTCCGGAAATGCGACAACCACGATAGTGAAGGGCCCGGAAGAACCGGGCCCTAGGCGATTATTATTACTGCTGCGGCGCCGGCGCGACGGGCTCGCTGCCCGGCTCCGGCTGCTTGTTGGCTTGGTCGTAACCCTTGCGCAGCGTCTCGTCCGTGATCTCGATCTTGGAGGAGGCCTTCGCCTGGTTCAGAAGCGCAAGATACTTGTCGCGCATGACGAGCTGACGAACCTGATCCTGCACCTGATCGAAGGGCGGCGGCGGGGCATCGCGCTTATCTTCGACCTTGATGACGTGAAAGCCGAAATCGGTCTTAACAGGCGTCTTTGAATAGGTGCCTTTCTCAAGCACGAAGGCTGCGTCTTCGAATTCCTTGACCATGCGGCCGCGCGAGAAATAACCGAGGTCGCCGCCTTCCGACTTGTTCGGATCGGTGGACTTTTCCTTGGCGAGTTCGGCGAAATCCTTGCCGGCGTCGAGCTGCTTGATGATGTCCTTGGCTTCGTCCTCGGTCTTGACGAGGATATGACGGGCGTGGACTTCCTCCTGCTTCGGCAGGGCGGCGACTTCCTTGTCGTAACGGGCCTTGACTTCGTCAGGCGTTACGATGTCGACGACATGCTTCTTGAAATAGGCATTGTGAAGCTCGCGATCGGTGAGATACTGCATGCGCTTCTTGAATTCGTCGGTCTGATCGAGCTTCTCGGCCGCAGCGTCGGCGGCGAGCAGCTTCACGTCGATGGCGGCGGAAAGGGCTGCGACCTTCTTCTGGTCATCGGGAAGCTGTGCCAACTGCGGGTCGAGATTGGCGACGGCGAGGTCGAGTTCCGACTGGTGGATCTCCAGGGCGCCGACCGTGGCGATGACGGCGTCATCGGCATAGGCCGGGGCCTGGAGCGCAACGAAAGTTGCAAACGCCAGAACGGCAAGTTTGTTGGTGCTCAACATGAAATACCCTTCACAGTTACATTGCCGGTTTCAGCATCCCCTGAATCCGGCCCAAAATAGCCATCAACACCGGATTGTGGCCTTTCTGTATCCGCCAAATCCGTTGACATCATTCGACCCCCCTCTTATCTGTCACGCAACCTCGCGTCCAGAACAGTTTCCGGGCGTTTTAAGGCGCGCGCCTGATTTTCGGCTGGGCCGCGAACAAGAAACGCCGGGGATGAATATTGAGAAAGGGCCAGTCATATGGTCAGCTTTGGCGGTATAGCCCGCAAGTTATTTGGGTCTTCCAACGACCGCCGCGTGCGGTCCTTCCAGCCGAACGTCATTGCCATCAACTCTATCGAAGAGAAGACGAAGGCCCTGACGGACGAGCAGCTCGCGGCAAAGACCGTGGAGTTTCGCGCCCTGCTCGCCGAGGGCAAGACGCTCGACGACATTCTGATCCCGGCCTTTGCCGTCGTGCGCGAAGCCTCGCGCCGCGTCCTCGGCCTGCGACCTTTTGACGTACAGCTAGTCGGCGGCATGATCCTGCATTCGAATGCGATCGCCGAGATGAAGACCGGCGAAGGCAAGACCCTCGTCGCCACCCTGCCGGTCTATCTGAACGCGCTTTCCGGCAAGGGCGTGCACGTCGTCACCGTCAACGATTACCTCGCCCAGCGCGATGCCGCCAACATGGGCCGCGTCTACGGCTTCCTCGGCATGACCACCGGCGTCATCGTCCACGGCCTTTCCGACGAGGAACGTCACGCGGCCTATGCCTGCGACATCACTTACGCCACCAACAACGAACTCGGCTTCGATTATCTGCGCGATAACATGAAGTACGAGAAGAACCAGATGGTCCAGCGCGGCCACAACTTCGCGATCGTCGACGAAGTGGACTCGATCCTGGTCGACGAGGCGCGCACCCCGCTGATCATCTCCGGTCCGCTCGACGACCGCTCCGAACTCTATAACACGATCGACGCCTTCATTCCGATGCTGGCTCCCAGCGATTACGAGATCGACGAAAAGCAGCGCTCCGCCAACTTCTCCGAAGAGGGCACCGAGAAGCTGGAAAACCTGCTCCGCCAGGCCGGCCTCTTGAAGGGCAACGCGCTCTACGACATTGAGAACGTTGCCATCGTCCACCACATCAACAATGCGCTGAAAGCTCACAAGCTCTTCCAGCGCGACAAGGACTATATCGTCCGCAACGACGAAGTGGTCATCATCGACGAGTTCACCGGCCGTATGATGCCGGGCCGCCGCTATTCGGAAGGCCAGCACCAGGCGCTCGAAGCCAAGGAAAAGGTGCAGATCCAGCCGGAAAACCAGACGCTGGCCTCGATCACCTTCCAGAATTACTTCCGCATGTACGACAAGCTCGCCGGCATGACCGGTACGGCGCAGACGGAAGCGGAAGAATTCGCCAACATCTACAATCTCGATGTCATCGAGGTCCCGACCAACCTGCCGATCAAGCGCCTCGACGAGGACGACGAGGTCTACCGGACCTTCGACGAGAAGTTCAAGGCGATCATCGAAGAGATCCTCGACGCCCACAAGCGCGGTCAGCCGGTGCTGGTCGGCACCACCTCGATCGAGAAATCGGAACTGCTTGCCGAGCGCCTGCGCAAGCAGGGCTTCGACGACTTCAAGGTGCTGAACGCCCGCTACCACGAGCAGGAAGCCTATATCGTCGCCCAGGCCGGCGTGCCGGGTGCCATCACCATCGCCACCAACATGGCCGGCCGCGGCACCGACATCCAGCTCGGCGGCAACCTCGACATGCGCATCGAGCGCGAACTCGGCGAAGTCGAAGCCGGTCCGGAGCGTGACGCCCGGATCCAGGCGATCATCGAGGAGATCAAACAGCTTAAGCAGAAGGCGCTCGAAGCCGGCGGTCTCTACGTCATCGCTACCGAACGCCATGAAAGCCGCCGCATCGACAACCAGCTCCGCGGCCGCTCCGGCCGTCAGGGCGACCCCGGCCGCTCGAAGTTCTACCTCTCGCTTCAGGACGACCTGATGCGCATCTTCGGTTCCGACCGCATGGACAGCATGCTGACCAAGCTCGGCCTCAAGGAGGGCGAGGCGATCGTCCATCCCTGGATCAACAAGGCCCTGGAGCGCGCCCAGAAGAAGGTCGAAGCTCGCAACTTCGATATCCGCAAGAACCTGTTGAAGTATGACGACGTTCTCAACGATCAGCGCAAGGTGATCTTCGAGCAGCGCCTCGAACTGATGGAATCGACCAACATATCCGAGACCGTTTCCGACATGCGCCGCGAGGTGATAGAGGACATGGTCGACAAGCATATCCCCGAGCGCGCCTATGCCGAACAATGGGATGCTGTCGGCCTGAAGACCGGCGCTTTGAACATCCTCAATCTCGACCTGCCGGTCGAGGACTGGGTGAAGGAAGAAGGAATCGGCGAGGACGATATCCGCGAGCGCCTGACCGAAGCCGCCAATGCGGCCTTCACGGAAAAGGCCGAGCGTTTCGGCGACGACATCATGCATTATGTCGAACGCTCGATCGTCATGCAGACGCTTGATCATCTTTGGCGCGAGCACATCGTCAACCTGGACCATCTGCGCTCCGTCATCGGCTTCCGCGGCTATGCCCAGCGCGATCCGCTACAGGAATACAAGTCGGAGGCCTTCGAGCTCTTCACCGCGCTGCTCAACAATCTGCGCGAGGCCGTCACTGCCCAGTTGATGCGCGTCGAACTGGTGCAGCAGGCGCCTGCCGAGCCTGAACCGCCGCTGATGCAGGCCCATCATCTGGATCCGACGACCGGCGAGGACGATTTCGCCCCGGCGATCTACCAGGCGTCGGAAGTCATCGTTTCGCCTGAAAACCGCAACCCGGATGATCCCGCCACCTGGGGCAAGGTCGGCCGCAACGAGACCTGCCCCTGCGGCTCCGGCAAGAAATACAAGCACTGCCACGGCGCCTTCGAGCAGGTCTGAGGCAAGTCCGCAAAGATCCGCGAAATGCCGCCTTCGGGCGACATTTTCTTTTCTGTGGCAACGCCGAAAATCCGAATTTCAGCGTTGGACGGCAGCCTGATCCGGAACCGTTTCTTAACCCTGTCCTGTCAAGACTTCAGGGGCGATTTGCCTGACCTCAGAGTTTTGCGTGTTCATCATGGCGGTCATAGAAACAGCGGAGAAGATGCTGCCCGCGGGCCTGCGCCCAATCGGCGGCCGTACGCTGCGCATGCTTGCCGCCGTGCTCACCGAACGCGGGGAGAAGGCGGCCGCCCAGCGCATGGCGCTGACGGCGTTTTCGATCCGTATCCTCAGCGCAGCACTCGCCTTCGTCTCCCAGATCGTGCTTGCCCGGCTGATGGGCGAGTATGAATACGGCATCTTCGTTTTCGTCTGGGTGCTGGTCGTCGTCTTCGGCGATCTCTCATGCCTCGGTTTCCACACCGCGATCGTCCGCTTCTTGCCGCAATACAGGGCTGCCGGCGCCTTCGAGGAAATCCGCGGCCTGACCGGCACGGCGCGGATCTTCGCGCTGCTGTCCGGCACGGCGGTGCTCGCCGCCGGCATGCTCGGGCTGCATTTCTTCGGCGATATGATCCAGGTCTATTATCTCGTCCCGATCTTCATCGGCCTGCTCGCCATGCCGATGATCGCGCTCGGCGACATTCTGGAAGGCACATCACGGGCGAACCATTGGCCGGTGATGGCGCTGAGCCCGGTCTACATCGTCCGCCCGATCCTCATCATCCTCTTCATGCTGATCGCGATTACCATCGGCGCCGAGCACACGGCCGTCACCGCAATGCAGGCAGCACTGGTCGCCACCTTCGTCACCGCTCTCGGCCAGTATGTCGCAACGCTCTACCGCCTTCGCCGGCATTATGACGAAGGCCCGCGCAAGGTCGATTTCCTCGCCTGGTTCAGCGTCGCCTTCCCGATTTTCCTGATCGAGGGCGTGAGCTTCCTGCTCACCAATTCCGATGTCGTCGTCGTCGGCATCTTCCTCGAGCCGCACGACGTTGCCATCTATTTCGCCGCCGCCAAGACGATGGCGCTGGTGCATTTCATCAATTTCTCGGTCAAGGCGGCCTCCGGCCCGCGCTTTTCCTCGATCATCGCCGAAGGCGACCACGCCCAGCTGGCAACCGCTGCCATCGACGCCGCCCGCTGGACCTTCTGGCCGGCACTCGGGGTCGGCCTTGTCGTGCTTGCGGCCGGCCATCTGCTGCTGTCGCTCTTTGGCGGCGCCTTTACATCAGGCTATCTGGTGATGGCGATCCTGCTCGCCGGCATCCTTGCCAAATCGCTGGTCGGCCCGGCCGAAACGCTGCTGATGATGGCAGGCAAGCAGAACCTCTGCGTCGCACTCTATGCCGGCGCATTGACGGCCAATGTCAGCCTCAACCTCGCATTGATCCCACACTACGGCATCGAGGGCACGGCGATCGCCACCGCCTCCGCCATGGCTGTCGAGGCGATCCTGCTGCATATGGCCGTGCGCCGCACGCTCGGCATCGTCCTTTTCGCCTTCGCCAGCCCCTCCACCGCAACGCCTGAAATGAGAGTTCGATAGATGGTGCGTGTTCCCCCCGTTACCGAAAGCACCGACAGCGCCGCAAACCGCATGGTGCATGATCTCGCCGCGCTGAATTTCGAAGCGCGGCGCGCCGAGGCTCGCGCCGAGATCGGCCGGCCGGGGCGCGAGCTCTGCCTTTATCCCGGCAAGCTGGGTTATGAGCTTCAGGATGAGCTCGATTTCCTCTCCAACCGGGCGATGGAGCCGAACGTCTTTTTCTCCGGCCGCTTCCTCGCCCCCGCCATGCCGCGGCTCGAAGACCGGCAGGTGAACTTTGCCCTGATCCGCGATCACAATGCCGACCGCAGCCGCATGCGGTTTCTCTTGCCGTTTTCGGTCGACAAGCCGGGCTTCGCCGTCGGCCCGTCGATCATCCGCGGCTGGTCGAACAGCTTCGGTCCACTCGGCACGCCGCTCGTCGATGGCGAGGATGCCGCCGAGACGCTCGACAATCTCTTCGAAGGGCTGACCGCCCGCGATCTCAATCTGCCCGGCATATTGGTTCTGCCGGATCTCAGGCTGAACGGTATCTTCGTGCGGATGCTCAAGGCCGTGGCGCTCAGCCGCAATCTTCCCGTCACCGTCACCAATCCCTACCTGCGCCCGATGCTGCAGAGCGAGGAAGAGGCGCCGGCCTATCTCAGCAAAACCATCTCCTCCTCGCATATGCGCGAGATGCGCCGGCAGTGGCGCCTGCTGGAGGAACAGGGAACAACAGTCTATGCCGTCGCCCGCCAGCCGCGCGAAATTCATGTCCGCTTCGAGGAATTCCTGGCAATGGAAGCCGGGGGCTGGAAGGGCAAGCGGCGAAGCGCTCTCGTCACCGATCGTTATCATACGGCCTTCGCCCGCGAGGCGGTGTCGAACCTTGCCGCCGTCGATGCCGTGCGTATTCACACGATCGATCTCAATGGCAAGGCGATCGCCGCCATCGTCGTGCTGATGATGGGCGGCGAGGCCTATACCTGGAAGACCGCCTACGATGAAAACTATGCCCGCTATTCGCCGGGCAAGCTGTTGATGAGCGAACTCACCGAATGGCATCTCGACGATGCCAATATCGTGCGCTCCGATTCCTGCGCCGTCTCGGATCATCCGATCATGAGCCGCTTCTGGCAGGAGCGCGAGGAGATGGGAACGCTGGTGATCGGCCTGATGCAGAACGGCGACCGCGACATGCGCCAGGTCTCAGCCCAACTCCACATGTACCGCAGCACCCGCAACATGGCGAAGATGCTGCGCGAAAAGATCATGTCGCTTGCCGGGCGAGGCTAACTTTCAGCCGCCGCCCTCTCCCGCAGCAGCCGGCGGATCACCTTGCCGGTGGTCGTCAGCGGCAAGGCATCGATGAATTCCACCTCACGGGGATATTCGTGCATCGAAAGCCGCGTCTTCACCCACTCCCTTATGTCGGCGGCCAGCGCCTCGCTTGGATGATGGCCCGGTGAAAGCACGATATAGGCCTTGACGATCTCGGTGCGCACGGCATCGGGCTTGCCGACGGCGGCGGCAAGCTGCACGGCGGGATGGCCGATCAGGCAGTCTTCGATCTCGGCCGGGCCGATGCGATATCCCGACGAGGTGATGACGTCGTCGTCGCGGCCTTCGAAGGTGACGTAGCCCCCAGCGTCCTGCCGGCCGATATCGCCGGTGAGCAGCCAGCCCTTGGCGAATTTTCGTTCGGTCGCCGCCGCATCGTCCCAATAGCCGAGGAACATCACAGGATCGGGACTGGCGATGGCGATCTGGCCCGGTTCGCCGACAGGCAACTCGTCGCCCGTCTCGCTGACGATCGCGACGCGATGCCCGGGCACCGCCCGCCCGATGGCACCGGCCTTCGTGACGCCGTAAGCAGCGCTGGAAGCAAGCACGAAATTGCACTCCGTCTGGCCGTAGAATTCGTTGACGGTGATGCCGAGCGTATGCCGCGCCCATTCATAGGTCTCGCGGCCGAGCGCCTCCCCGGCCGAACCGATGGTGCGCAGCACCAGATCATATTTCGAGCGCGGATCGGACACGGATCTCATCAGCCTCAGCGCCGTCGGCGGAATGAAGGCGTTGCGCACATCCATCTCCGCCATGATGCGATAGGCCATATGGGCATCGAACTTCTGCGCCGGCGACGAAACGACGGGAATGCCGAGCAGGAGGCTCGGCAGCAGCGCATTGAGCAGACCGCCGGCCCAGGCCCAGTCGGACGGCGTCCAGACCTTGTCACCGACTTTCGGAAAGCCTTCATGGGCAAACTGCATACCGGGAATATGGCCGGGCAGAACGCGATGACCATGCAACGCGCCCTTGGGCGGCCCCGTCGTGCCGGAGGTAAAGATCATCAGCGCCGGATCGTCCGGACCGGTCTTGGCGATGTCGAAGACAGGGGGATGGCCATCCGCCAGTTCGGCGAAAGCAGTCGCATCGGCACTCGCCCCGTCGATGCTGACGATATGCTTCAACGCCGGCAGGCGTCCGCGGATCTGCCGGATGCGTTCGAGACCGAAGCCGTTGGTGACGACGGCCGCGGCACCTGCCGCCTTCAACCGGTATTCCAGCGCCTCGACGCCGAAGAGCAGCGCCAGTGGCAGCGCGATCGCGCCGGTCTTATAGATCGCCACATGCGCGATCACCGTTTCGAAGGATTGCGGCAATAGCAGCGCGACGCGATCGCCGCGTTTGATATCAAGTGAAACGAGCGCATTTGCAAAAGCCGAGGAACGGTCGGCGAGCGCGCGATAGGTCATTGCGCGATGATCGCCGTCAAGGCTGAAATGCTCAAGGCAGACACGCTCCGGATCTCTTGCGGCCCAGTCGTCGCTGACGGCGCGCCCGATATTGAAATCCTCCGGAATCCGCCAGGAGAAATTGTGATAGAGATCGTCGTAACGATCATGGGACGGCAGTTTCATAGTCGGATTCCGGTGAAATGCTGCAGCAGCTAACACCTTGCTGCGCGGATGCGCAAGCCGAAGCCGGAAGCAGCAAGGATGAACTCAGCTTCAAGGCCGATCACATATCCTTGCGCGCATGGCAGCGCAGATTATTTGGCCCCGCTCCCTGAGACTTTGGCACTTCCGCACTAAATCAGGGAATGCCGCTGGGGTCATCCAATCCATCACGGAGCCGTTTCATGGAATATGTAAAATTCGGAAAGACCGGTCTCGAAGTATCGAAAATCTGCCTGGGCTGCATGACCTTCGGCGATCCCAGCCGCGGGAATCACGCCTGGAGCCTGCGTGAGGAAGAAAGCCGGACGATGATCAAGCAGGCGATCGACCTCGGCATCAATTTCCTCGACACCGCCAACACCTATTCCAACGGTTCGTCGGAGGAGATCGTCGGCCGCGCCATCAAAGACTTCGCCAAACGCGAGGACATCGTGCTGGCGACCAAGGTGTTCAACCGGATGCGGCCGGGCCCGAACGGCGCCGGTCTGTCGCGCAAGGCGATCTTCGACGAAATCGACAACAGCCTACGCCGCCTCGGCACCGACTATGTCGACCTCTATCAGATCCACCGCTTCGACTACACGACGCCGATCGAGGAAACCCTGGAAGCGCTGCACGACGTCGTCAAATCGGGCAAGGCGCGTTATATCGGCGCCTCCTCCATGTATGCTTGGCAATTCGCCAAGGCGCTCTACGTCTCCAGGCTGAACGGCTGGACCGAATTCGTCAGCATGCAGGACCACCTGAACCTGCTCTACCGTGAGGAAGAGCGCGAAATGCTGCCGCTTTGCGAGGATCAGAAAATCGCCGTCATCCCGTGGAGCCCGCTTGCCCGCGGCCGCCTGACCCGCGACTGGGACGAGACGACGGCGCGCAGCGAAACCGACGAATTCGGCAAGACGCTCTACACCCAGTCCATCGATGCCGACCGCAAGATCGTCGGGGCCGTGGCCGAAATCGCCAAGGCCCGCAACATCTCCCGCGCCCAGGTCGCAACCGCCTGGATCCTGCAGAAGAGTGCGGTGACCGCCCCGATCATCGGCGCGTCCAAACCGAACCACCTCAGAGACGCCGTTGCTTCGCTCTCGGTCAAGCTTACCGCCGAGGAAATCGCGGCACTGGAAGCACCCTACGTCCCGCACGCCATCGCCGGCTTCAAGTAGCCGCTGGTTTCTCGATCCTCAGGCATGTGCAAGGTAGATCCCTCTCCGCGCGGAGAGGGAGATCGAAACCATCGCCTTTCGCGACTGAGATTATGTCTGGCTTTCAGGATCGAGCTGCCGGCGCATCGTCACCAGAAACTGCTCGGCAAGCGCCCTGTCCTCGACCGCGCGGGCAAGAATGACGGCACCCATCATCGATGACAGTGTCGTCGTCGCATTGGCACGACGCTTCTCTTCCGTTTCGCCGGGAACGATATCGGCAAGCGTGTCGACCAGCACGGACAGCCCATCGCTGAAGACCGCGCGGACTGCCCCGCGGCTGCGGCTGACCTCCTGGATCAGCGTTGCAAAAACGCAGCTGCCGCCGGGATCGTCAACCGTGCGCCAGTGGATATAATGATCGAGAAGCGCTGCCAACGGCCGGTCGGGCGATTCGGCGATATGTTCCTTCCAGCGCGTTTCGACCTTGTCGATCAGCTTGCGGCTGACCTCAAGCGCCAGGTCGTCCTTCGAACCGAAATGACCGTAGAAGCCGCCATGCGTCAGCCCCGCCGCCTTCATGATGTCGGCGACGCCCACCCCGTCGAAACCGTTTTCGCGGAAAAGCACGCCGGCAACGCTCAGGATCTTTTCGCGGTTCTCGGCAAATTTTTCGCGGCTGACCCGCATTCGTCATCTCCAGAAATAGTCGCTTGACAAAATATATGACGTCCATCATCAATACGCAAGAAATATGATGCCCATCATGTAAATCGATCCAGTATCTCCTAAGACCTGAATTCAACCGGAATCTTGCCCATGGTTTCCACAGCCCTTGCCTCCTCCCTTGCCCGGCGCAACATCCATTACGGCTGGGTCGTCGTCGCCGCGACCTTCCTCACCATGCTGGTCACCGCCGGCGCCATGGGCGCACCCGGCGTTCTCATCAAGCCACTGCAGGACGAATTCGGCTGGGAGACATCGCAGATTTCCTCGGCCCTTGCGATCCGCCTGATCCTTTTCGGCTTCATGGGTCCGTTCGCCGCCGCCTTCATGAATTATTTCGGCGTGCGCAAGGTCATCGTCTTCGCGCTTGCGCTGATCGGCGCAGGCTTCGTCGGTTCGCTGTTCATGACGACGCTGTGGCAGTTGCTGCTGCTCTGGGGTATCGTCGTCGGCTTCGGCACGGGTCTGACGGCCATGGTGCTCGCCGCAACGGTCTCCAGCCGCTGGTTCACCAAGCATCGCGGCCTCGTCGTCGGCATGCTCTCGGCAAGTTCGGCCACCGGCCAGCTCGTCTTTCTGCCGTTGATGGCGGAACTGACGCAACGTTACGGCTGGCGCTCGACGGTGTTTTTCGTCTGCGCCATGATCATGGTTGCAGCCCTTGCCGTGCTTGCCTTCATGCGCGACCGGCCGGCCGATCTCGACCTGCCCTCCTTCGGCGAAACGCAGGTGACGCCGCCGCCGGCAAGCACCTCGCTTGGCGCCGCGCTGATGACGCCGATCACCGTCCTCAAGGAAATCTCGAAGACCTCGACCTTCTGGATCCTCTTTGCCACCTTCTTCATCTGCGGTCTCAGCACCAACGGCCTGATCCAGACCCATTTCGTGACCCTGTGCGGCGATTTCGGCATCGTGCCGGTGGCCGCGGCCAGTGTGCTGGCTGTCATGGGCATCTTCGATTTCTTCGGCACCATTGGTTCCGGCTGGCTGTCCGACCGTTTCGACAATCGCTGGCTGCTGTTCTGGTATTACGGACTGCGCGGTCTCTCGCTGCTCTACTTGCCCTTCAGCAATTTCAGCTTTTACGGCCTCTCCATCTTTGCCATTTTCTACGGTCTCGACTGGATCGCCACCGTGCCGCCGACCGTCAAGATCGCCGCCGACCGCTTCGGCCGCGAAAAGACCGGCCTCGTCTTCGGCTGGGTCTTTGCCGGACATCAGCTGGGAGCCGCCACGGCCGCCTATGGCGCCGGCCTCTCGCGCACGGAGCTTTCGAGCTACCTGCCCGCCTTCTTCGTCGCCGGCGCCTTCTGCCTGCTGGCCTCGATCCTGGCGATTACGCTGAAGAAGTCCGGCCTGAGCAACCCGGCACCGGCCGCCGCCCATTGATATCAAACAGGATCCGGCCTCGAAGCGAGGCCGGATCTCTCTACCGGATCAGTCCGATAACTTCGCTTGCCCGTCTTGCGCGTCCGGGCGCTCGCATGTTAGACAGCCGCCCGTTCGTATCCGTTGCCCCATTGGCGGAATTGGTAGACGCGCTCGACTCAAAATCGAGTTTCGAAAGAAGTGCTGGTTCGACTCCGGCATGGGGCACCATCATCTCAAATTGTCGCGTAGCGCCCCTGCCTCAAAAGCCCGACACAGGACCACGCAACATAATTCGTATCTTAGCGAAGCTCACTTATTCTTCAGCAACCACATCTTGCCGGCCATCGTGATGCCGTAGACGTCTTTTGATGCGTCGTCATCCAGGTGCCGCCTCTCCAGAAAACCCGGCTCCTTCAACTCGCCCAGCGTCTTGGCGGTGACCGATTTTATTTTCTGAGGCCGCTCTTTCCACCGGTCAGTTCGTGCATAAGTCACTGTCGCGTTCTCGTGCGTCCATTTATTGGCCGGCTGAGGATAAAGGTCTCCATCCCTGGCGAGTTTAAGTGCGGCAATCTGGGACGGCGTAAGCTCAATCATACTAAAAGATCCTGTGCGGGCGGTGTTTGCGCTGGGAACGCGCTTTTACCAAAGGCGTGCTCATAACACCGACAGACGACTTTCACCACCGCATTGCGATATTCGTGCCACAAAAGGCGAAAACCCGGCTCGTCGGGACCAGGCTTCGTCCTTATCGCACATTTTTTCGTTTATTGCAGCGCCGGAGCGTCTTGGTGACCTCACCTTCGTCGGCCTGTCGGGTGATGCTCCTGGTTTCGCAGGCATTATCGCGATAGCGGCGGTGCTCACGTTCGCGCACGGCACCGAAAGTGACGCCGCGCTCGCTGATGGTGATGCCGTACTCTTCCGCATGTCGTTTCTCCTTTCTTAATGAAAGGGTAACGAGGCAAGACGCAGGTGGTGAGAACGAAGGCTTTATCCCCCAAATCAACTGTTTAATTTTGCTTGCGCTTCGTCCAGAGTGGCCGCCGCGATCACAAGAGAGGGCGGACGTGCATCAGGAAGTAGGACTCATCGCGACGGTCGCCGTCAGTTTCGTTTTCGCAGCGATCCTGGGCTATGGCGCCGACAGGCTTCGGCTGCCGCCGCTCGTCGGTTATTTGATGGCGGGCATCCTGATGGGCCCGTTCACGCCGGGCTTCGTCGCCGATACCGCCCTTGCCGGCCAGCTCGCCGAGATGGGCGTCATCCTTTTGATGTTCGGCGTCGGCCTGCATTTTTCCGCATCCGACCTGCTCGCCGTGCGCGGCATCGCCGTGCCTGGCGCGATCGGGCGGATTATCCTCGCCACCCTGTTGGGCATCGGTCTTTGCAAGCTCTGGGGCTGGAGCCTCGGCGCCGGCATCGTCCTTGGCCTCAGCCTGTCGGTGGCGAGCACCGTCGTGCTCTTGAAGGCGCTGGAGGAGCGCAATCTCGTCAGCGCGGCGAGCGGACGCGTCGCCGTCGGCTGGCTGATCGTCGAGGATCTGGTGATGGTGCTGGCGCTGGTGCTGCTGCCGGCGCTCGCAGAGCTTCTGGGTGGCAATGCCAGCATTACGACCAATCATGGGCTCGGCGACCTGCCGCTGGTGCTGACGATCGGCCTGACGCTGCTGAAGGTGGTGGCCTTCGCCGCCATGGCGATCTTCCTCGGCCCTCGCATCGTGCCCTGGCTGCTGACGATGATCGCCCGCACCGGCTCGCGCGAACTCTTTACGCTGACGGTGCTGGCGATCGCGCTCGGCATCGCCTTCGGTTCGGCGGCGATCTTCGGCGTCTCCTTTGCGCTCGGCGCTTTTTTCGCTGGCGTCGTCATGAGCGAATCCCAGCTCAGTCACAGGGCGGCGGCCGACTCGCTGCCGCTGCAGAATGCCTTCTCCGTGCTGTTCTTCGTCTCCGTCGGCATGCTCTTCGATCCCTCGATCCTGGTGCGCCAGCCGCTTGCCGTGATCGGCGCGCTGGCGCTCGTCATCCTCGGCAAAGGCATCATCACCTTCCTGATCGTCATGCTGCTGCGATACCCGATCAGCATGGGGTTGACTCTGGCCGGCGGCCTTGCCCAGATCGGAGAATTTTCCTTCATCCTCGCCGGCCTCGGCGTCTCGCTCGGGCTCCTGCCGCATGAGGGCCAGGATCTGATCCTGGCCGCCGCAATCCTGTCGATCACCCTCAATCCGATCGTGATCTTTGCGACCGACGGCCTGAAGAAATACATCCATTCGAAATGGCCGTCCCTCTGGGAAAGCTACGGCAGGAACAGGCAGAAGGCGCTCGGCAGAGAACTGGAAAAGATCAGGGAGCTCGGCGAAGAGCGCGAGCGCCAGCATCAACTGAAGATGCAGCAGCTGATCGAGACTTTCCCGCTGTTCTCCGAGGTCGACGAGGACGCGCAGGAGGAGCTGCTGCTGCTCTTCAAGGCGAAATCCGCGCCGCCCGGCGAACGCGTCATCCGCCGCGGCGACCGGGGCGACAGCATGTATTTCATCTCCTCGGGCGCGGTGGAAGTGCGGCTCGCCAGCGGCGCGATCCGCCTGGAGCCTGGCGCCTTCTTCGGCGAAATGGCGCTGCTGACTGGCGGACGGCGCACCGCCGACGTCATCGCCGTCGACTTCTGCCAGTTCGAGGTGCTTGAGCGGCGCGACTTCAATATGTTCATGTCGCACCATCCGCATCTGCGTGCCGCCGTTAGCGAAATGGCCCAGAAGCGGACGGAAATGAACGTCCTGCGGCAGCAATGGGAAAAGTCGATGGACCTATCCTGAGACGGGAACCGCAGCTCTCGGATAGAGCTGCGGCGTTTCGCAAAATGATAGACTACTTGTCGGGGCAAGCTTCGTTGGTCGTCGTGCCGCTGTTGCCGCCTTGCGTCTGAAGCGAATTGCCGCTCGGCTGGTCCGGGCAATTCGCCTTGTTCATCGGCATGTTCATCGAACCGCCGGAGCCATTGTTCGTCGTGCTGTTCGTTGCATTCGGATCCAGTGGTACCGTCGTGCCGCTGCCGCTGTTGCCGGTGCTGTTATATTCCGAGCTGCTCGGCGTATTGGCGCCGCTGTTGGTCGGAGCCTGCGGCGGGTTGCTCTGTGCGAAAGCCGACGCCGCCATGCCAAGAGCGAGCAGCGAGACTGCAGCAAGTTTCATCCGCATGGGAATATCCTCCTCGGGATTTTGTTGATCATGAGGAGGAAACCATGCGCCAAAGCCGTTGTTCCGACAGGCATAGGGATTAAATCCCCAGACGCGCGGCGCCGTAGCGGGATTGCCTCAGCCCGCCGGCCAATAACCGTCGGCGCAGAAATCCTCCGGGATTGGATCGAGCCGCGACAACGCCTCGGCTGCGAAATCGATCTGCAGCGACAGGTGTTTGAGAGACGCCAGCATTGGCACGCCGGTCGCGAATTCCCGGACGCGGGACAGATGATAACCGCTCTCGCTGATCCGTCGCGCAGCCTCCCGGCGCACGTCGTCTTTGCTTGGTCCACGCCCCTCTGCGGAGAGCCCATCCATTTGCACGGCGTGTCCACGGCCGCCTTCGATCACTTTGAACATTCTCATGCCACCCTGCACGTCGACCCTAAATCAGCTTGCCGCAGAATGGCCGATTCGCAATCCCGCGAAATCTTGGGAGAGGCGCCGATGGCCTGCATCACGAAAATTTTTCGACGGCGGTGGCAGGAAGGACACGGGCGAGCATTTACAGCGCCGCGCACGGCCCCTAAAGCTTTTTGCACCGCAACAGGAAGGAAACGGAATGCTCCGCAGACTTTACGACTGGACCATGTCTTTGGCCTCGCGCAAATCGGCCGAAGTCTGGCTCGCCGTCATCGCCTTCGTCGAAAGCTCCGTCTTTCTCGTCCCCGCCGATGTGCTCTTCCTGCCGATGGCGCTTGCCAAGCCGGAACGCGCCTATCGCTATGCGCTGATTGCAACTGTCGCCTCCGTGCTCGGCGGCATCGCCGGCTGGGCGCTCGGCTATTACGCCTATGACGCAATCGCCAGGCCAGTTCTTGAGTTCTACAGCAAATTCGATGATTTCGAGCGATTGCGAAGCGCGATCCACGGCGAATGGGAAATCCTGTTACTATTGCTGGTGACTTCCGGCTTAGCACACCTTCCGCCGATTAAGGTCGTGACCATTATGGCTGGCGTCATCGGCATGAATCTAGGCTTCTTCGTTATCTCGGCCATCGTGGCTCGTGGTGCTCGGTTCCTGCTTTTGGCGTGGCTGCTTCGTCGATATGGCGAGCCGATCCGCCACTTCGTCGAGAAACGCCTTGGTCAGATCGTCGGCATCGGTGCCGGCGTCCTCATCACACTCGGAATCGCTTATAAACTGTTTGCCCACTGAGCCAATTTCGCGGAGCTCCGCCATGACTGCCACTTCCTCGCCTCTCGCCCGCCCCGGCTTTATTTATTCCCTGTTGCTCGCCATCGGCATGGCGGCGGCGGTCGGAACGGCGCTCGGCTTCCAGTATATCGGCGGCTATATTCCTTGCGCGCTCTGCCTGTTGCAGCGTCAGCCCTATTATTACGCCATCCCGATCGCGATCCTGGCCGCAATCTCCGAACTCATCGGGCTGCCGAACTGGATCACCCGGGCGCTCATTCTCGCGGCCGGCATCCTGATGCTGGTGACGGCAGGCATGGGTGTCTATCACGCCGGCGTCGAATGGCATTTCTGGCCCGGCCCGCCCACTTGCTCGACGACGGCAAGCAGCATGACGACCAATGCCGGCGATCTGCTCGGTGAGCTCAACACCATCAAAGGCCCGTCCTGCACCGATGCGGCGCTTCGCGTGCTCGGCCTGTCTTTTGCCGGCTGGAATGTGATTGCCGGAATCCTGCTTGCGGCCTTCGCCTTTGTCGGCGTTCGCAAGGCCGCCACTGCATAAATTATGCAGGAAACCGAAATGTACAGCGCCTTTTGCGCGTTTGAAAAGACGCGCGACGCTGTAGGCCGTTCGATCAGGGCTGTAGTTCGGTATCCCAGTAGAGATAGTCGAGCCAGCTTTGATGCAGATAGTTTGGCGGGAACAGCCGGCCGTTATTGTGCAGATCCTGTACCGTCGGCTGGTAGGGCTTCTGCGCCGGGAACATGCCTGCCTGCTTCGGAAGCTTGCTACCCTTGCGCAGATTGCAGGGCGAGCAGGCTGCCACGACATTCTCCCAGGTGGTCTCGCCGCCATGGGCGCGCGGAATGACGTGGTCGAAGGTCAGGTCGTCATCAGCGCCGCAATACTGGCACTCGAACCGGTCGCGCAGGAAGACGTTGAACCGGGTGAAGGCGGGATTGCGGGACGGCTGAACGTAAGTCTTCAGGCACACGACACTCGGAAGCCGCATCGAAAAACTCGGCGAGGAAACCGAATGTTCATATTCTGCAATGATGTTCACACGGTCGAGAAATACCGCCTTGATCGCGTCCTGCCAGGACCACAACGACAAGGGGTAATAACTCAGTGGCCGGTAGTCAGCGTTCAGGACGAGCGCTGGCAGGGCCTGTGGGGAGACTGCAATCGTCAAGGGACTCTCCTGATCGATTCGGCATCTGCACCTGTATATTAGGCCGGTTGTTACAGGATTGTGAAGTCCAATAAATTCAGAGGATAAAGGCAATTTGAAGAGTGTTGCCGATCAGCCGGTCGGCACCACGTCACGGCGCATTTTCGTGGCGTAATAGGCCCAGAAAAGCCGTGCCGCCACCGAACGCCACGGCGACCAGACTTCCGCAAGCTGGGTCAGCGCCTTTGCCGGCGGCCGTGCTGCAAGACCGAAAGCCGCCCCGACGGCATTCTGCAGTGCGACATCGCCGGCTGGGAAAACATCGGCGTGGCCACCGCAAAACATCAGATACACCTCCGCCGTCCACGGTCCGACGCCTTTCAGCGCGGTCAGTTCGCCAAGTGCGTCGCCCGGCGGCTTCAGGCAGAGCCCGGAGAGATCGAGGCGGCCGGAGGCGACCGCTTCGGCAATCCGCGACAGCGTCTCGGCCTTGGCGCGCGACAAGCCGAATTCGCGCCATGCGTCGGCGTGAAGCAGCACGTAGCCTTCGGCAGTCAAAAGACCATCCGACGGCAGCATGCGCCGCCAGATCGCGTCGGCGCTGGCGCGCGATACCATCTGCGAGACGATGATATGGGCAAGGCCGGCAAAGCCGGGTTCGCGCAGCCGCAGCGGAATGGGCCCGGCCTCCGCGACGATCGGTGCAAGACGCGGATCGAGGCGAAGCAGCGCTTCGAGCCCCTGCCTGACATCGTCTTCGTTGCGGATGATCTGCACTTTGCCTCGCAGTGGTTCAAAATTCGAATCCATGGCAGAAGAAAGCATGACCACGAGTGAGCGTCAAAAACCTGTCTTTCGTTTTGCGCCGAGCCCCAACGGACCGTTGCATCTCGGCCATGCCCTGTCGGCCCTGCTGAACCGCGACATGGCGGATGCCGAACAAGGCCGCTTGCTGCTGCGTATCGAGGATATCGATCAGACGCGCTGCACGCCAGAGTTCGAGGCCGGCATCCTCAGCGATCTCGAATGGCTTGATATCAAGTGGGAAAGCCCGGTGCGGCGCCAGTCGGAACATTTCCCCGAATATCAGGCGGCGCTGCACACACTGATCGAGCGCGGACTGGTCTATCCGGCCTTTCTGACGCGTGGCGAGGTGAAAGCGCGCGTCGCCGCCTACGAGGCGGCGGGTGAATCCTGGCCGCGCGATCCCGACGGCACCCCGCATTATCCCGCAAATGATCGCGAGCGTTCGGCAGACGAATGGCGGGACATGCTGACCTCGGGAATGAAACATGCTTGGCGGCTCGATATGCGCAAGGCGCTCGACCTGATCGGCGAACTGCTGTTCTGGACGGAAACCGGCGACGGCAGGACAGGTGAGATCGCCGCCGAGCCCAACGTCTGGGGCGACGTCATCCTGTCACGCTCGGATGCGCCATCGAGCTATCATCTTTCCGTGGTCGTCGACGATGCGCTGCAGGGTGTCACCCATGTCGTGCGTGGGCTCGACCTCTTCCATGCGACATCGGTGCATCGGCTATTGCAGGTGCTGCTCGGCCTGCCGCAGCCGGTCTATCACCATCATCGTCTCATTCTCGGCGCCGACGGCCGCAAACTTTCGAAAAGCGAGGGCGACACCGCACTTGGCGAATTGCGCGCCCAGGGCATGTCAGTTGCGGATATTCGCCGCCTTGTCGGGCTCTGACTGGCTTTCGACACGCTCTCTGCCGACGATCGAAAGCGTGTGCGAAAACATCCGGAAGACGCGGAACTTGATCAGCGCCGCGTTGATCTCCGCCCCGATGATGAAGATGACGCCGACCATGTAGAGGAAGATCAGCACGATCATGACAGAGGCGAGACCGGCATAGGTTGCCGTATAATTGGCGAAGGTCGCGAGATAATAGGCAAAAATCAGCGCGCCGGCGAGCCAGAGAAGTAGCGTCAACAGTACGCCGGGAATGACGTCGAAGACCCGTCGCTTGCCGGCCGGCAGCCAGAGATGCATGACCAGCAGTCCGACCGTCAGAACCACCAGCGTGCCGTAGATGCGCCAGCTGAACACGATGTCGAGCGTATCGGCAAACAGCGGAAACCAGCCGCGCGCATAATCGAGCGCCAGCGGCAGGGCGACCAGCAGGATGCTGATCGCCGCAAAGATGATGACCGCGATCAGCACATAGCCGAGGCTGGCGAGACGCGTGAAATACCAGGGCCGCGTTTCCTGTACCCGGTAGGCGCGGTTGAGCGAGATGCGCAGCGCCTCGACGCCGTTCGAGGCGAAATAGGCGGCGGCCAGCACCGAGATCGTCAGCAGCCCGCCGCGCGGAATGGTCAGCACCTGCAGCACCTGGTCGGCGAGCGGCTTGGCGATCGCCTCGGGCCAGGTGTCGAAGATCAGGTGGATGGCGGTCGAGGAGAACTGATCGGCGCCGAGGAAGCTTGCAAGCGCTGTGCCGAAGATCAGGAAAGGGAAAACCGCAAGCAGGCTCGACAGCGCCACATGGCTTGCCATGGCGAAGCCGTCGTCCTCGACCATGTGACAGATCGCGTCATAGACCACGTCGTAGATCGTGCGCAGCACCTTCGGCATTCCGTCTCCGGCTTTCCAGATTGTATCCTCTGGCCGAATATGGGAAACGAGTCCCATTTTGTACAGGAATCATTCCATGGCGGGAGAACGCACCATCGTCGTGACCGGGTGTTCGTCCGGTATCGGCGCTCATTGCGCGCGGGCGCTGAAAGCCGATGGCTGGCGTGTCTTCGCGACGGTGCGCAAACCGGACGATCTCAAGGGGCTGGAAGCGGAAGGCATCGAAGCCTTCCTGATGGATTATACCAGGACCGAGACGATTTCCGATCTGGTCGGCGCGGTTCTGGAACGCAGCGGCGGCCGCATCGACGCGCTCTTCAATAACGGCGCCTACGGCCAGCCGGGCGCCGTCGAGGATCTATCGACGGCAACGCTGCGCGCGCAGTTCGAGGCGAATTTCTTCGGCTGGCATGAGCTGACGCGGCAGGTCATTCCGCCGATGCGCAAACGCGGCCAAGGGCGGATCGTGCAATGCTCGTCGATCCTCGGCGTCGTCCCCTATCGCTATCGCGGCGCCTACACCGCTTCCAAATTCGCGCTCGAAGGCCTCAGCATCACCCTGCGCATGGAGTTGCAGGGCAGCGGCATCCATGTGAGCCTGATCGAGCCGGGACCGATCGCCACGCGGTTCACCGCCAACGCGCTCGCAAAGATCAAGGAGCATATCGATCTCGAGAATTCGCCGCACGCGGTCGATTACGTCAGGCAATTGGCGAGGCTCGACGGATCGGGGCCGGTCAACCGCCACAAGCTCGGCCCGGAAGCGGTCTATTCCGTGTTGAAACACGCATTGAACTCGAAAAATCCGAGGCCACATTATCCCGTAACGACTCCGGCCAAGCAGGGCATGTTCCTGAAGCGGCTGCTTCCGGCAGACCTCTTCTACCGCCTGATGCGCTGGATGGACTGAGAAAGCTGAATGCCATGTCCACAGTCACCTATATCCTCGCGATCATCGTCATGGGCGTGGTCGCCCTCGTCCTGATCCGCGGTCTCTTCAACATGATGAAGGGCGGCGATGCCAACCGTTCCAACAAGCTGATGCAGCTTCGTGTGCTGTTGCAGGCGGTCGCCGTCATCCTGATCATGCTGACGCTCTGGCTGACCGGCGGTGGCCGCCCAACCTGATCGTCATTCAAGGAGGAAACCGTGGTCAAGCTCAACAAGATCTACACGAAAACGGGCGATGACGGCACGACCGGGCTGGTTTCCGGCCCACGCCGGCTCAAAGACGATCTGCGTGTCGAGGCCTACGGCACGATCGACGAGGCCAATTCCGCGATCGGCCTGGCTCGGCTGTACACGGCCGGCTTGCCTGAACTCGACGCCATGCTGATGTCGATCCAGAACGACCTCTTCGATCTCGGCGCCGATCTCGCCACCCCTGACACTGGCGAACTGCCGGCCTATGAACCGTTGCGGATCTCGGAGACGCAGGTCGACCGCGTCGAGCGCGATATCGACCAGCTGAACGCCGATCTGCAGCCGCTGAAATCCTTCATCCTCCCAGGCGGCAGCCCGGCCGCCGCGCATCTGCATCTCGCCCGCACGATTGCGCGCCGTGCCGAACGTCTGATGGTGGCGCTTGCCCGCACCGACGGCGAAATCCTCGGCGAGCCGGCGATGAAATATGTCAACCGCCTGTCCGATTTCCTCTTCGTCGCCGCACGTCATGCAAATGACGGGGGCCATGCGGATGTGCTTTGGGTTCCGGGAAAAAACAGATAGGCTTGTCGCGATCACGATCGCCGGGGGGCCTTTATGTTCATACCACTTCACGATGCCAATACCTTGAAACATATCAAGGTTCAGTGGGTGACGCTCGCATTGATGGCGTTGAATATCGCGGTCTGGCTTTTGACCAGTTTTGAGAACGAACAGGCAGCCCAGGCGACGACCGTCGGGCTCGGCTATATCCCGGCAATCGCCTTCGGCCACGCGGTGCTGGCGCAAGGGCTGGAGATCGTGCCGGAACCCCTCACCTACCTCACCTACGCCTTCGTTCATACCGGCTTCTGGCATCTGGCCGGCAACATGATCTTCCTTTGGGTCTTCGGCGACAATGTCGAGGATGCGATGGGGCATCTGCGCTTCCTGATCTTCTATCTCATCTGTGCCGCCGCCGGCGCGCTCTGTCACGGCCTGCTGACCATGACCTCGGAAGCGCCGCTGGTCGGCGCATCGGGGGCGGTCTCCGGCGTCATTGCCGCCTATGTCATGCTGCATCCGCGCGTCCGGGTCTGGGTGCTGGTGTTTTTCCGTGTTCCGTTGCCCCTGCCGGCCTTCGTGCCGCTGCTTTTATGGATCGGGCAGCAGTTCTTCATGCTGGCGATCGCGTCTGACGGCGACGTTTCCTGGGGCGCGCATGTCGGCGGCATCCTTGCCGGCGCTTTCCTGATCCTGGTGTTCCGCCGGCCTGGTGTGCCGCTCTTCGACCGGCAGATCGTCACGCCTCGCGCCGTCAGAAACGACCCGGGCACCGGCCCGGCCATCGCGGCCGGCACGGACGGGCGGACGGCGCAGCGCTTTCCCTGGGGCCGACACTGACGATATTGACGTGAACGTAAACGTCCACATATTGCCGAGGCAAATCGCTTGCCGGCGTCATGCATGCGTTGAATTTGGAGGAAAAACGCGTATCCATGTCGCCATTCGACAATCGGAGCGGCGCCTAAGCGCGCATTTTCTAAAAAAGGCTCCGAAGCCAGTTTCTCCTGAAGGAAGGACCCCATGAAGATACTCGTCCCAGTCAAACGGGTTGTCGACTACAACGTGAAGATCCGGGTGAAGCCGGATGGCACGGGTGTCGAGCTAACCAATGTGAAGATGTCGATGAACCCGTTCGACGAGATCTCGGTGGAAGAGGCGCTGCGGCTGAGGGAAGCCGGCAAGTGCGAGGAAGTGGTGGTGGTGTCGATCGGTCCTGCCAAGGCCGAGGAGACGCTGCGGACCGCCCTTGCCATGGGCGCCGACCGGGCGATCCTGGTCGAGACCGACGATGCTGTAGAACCGCTCACGGTTGCCAAGATCCTCAAGGCTGTGGCCGATGCCGAACAGCCGGGGCTGATCATATCAGGCAAGCAGGCGATCGACGATGACAGCAACCAGACCGGCCAGATGCTGGCAGCACTGATGGGAATTGCCCAGGCGACCTTCGCCTCGAAGATCGAGATCGGTGATGGCAAAGCAACCGTCACCCGCGAAGTCGATGGCGGCCTGCAGACGATCGAGATCAAACTGCCGGCGGTCGTCACATCAGATCTGCGCTTGAACGAACCGCGCTATGCCTCGCTGCCGAATATCATGAAGGCGAAGAAGAAGCCGCTCGACAAGAAGACGCCCGGCGACTTCGGTGTCTCCACCACACCGCATCTCAAAGTGTTGAAGACCGAGGAACCGTCAGGCCGCAAGGCCGGCGTCAAGGTCAAGTCGGTCGCCGAACTGATCGACAAGCTCAAAAACGAAGCCGGCGTGCTGTAATCAGCTGGGAACAGGAGCCAATATCATGACCATTCTTCTTCTGGCTGACCACGACAATGCCAGCCTGTCCGATCAGACCGCCAAGGCGCTGACGGCAGCAGCCAAGATCGCCAAGGAACAGGCAAGCGACGTGCATGTGCTGGTTGCCGGCAAGGCTGCCAAGCCCGCTGCCGACGCCGCCGCCAAGCTTGCCGGCGTCTCGAAAGTGCTGCTCGCCGAAAGCGACGAACTCGCCAACAATCTGGCCGAACCGCTCGGCGACCTGATCGTTTCGCTCGCGGGCAGCTACGACACGATTATCTCGGCCGCCACCTCCGTCGGCAAGAACGTGCTGCCGCGCGTCGCTGCCCTTCTCGACGTTGCCCAGGTCTCCGAGATCATCGAGGTGATCTCGTCCGACACCTTCAAGCGGCCGATCTATGCCGGCAACGCCATCCAGACGGTGCAGGCAACGGACGCCAAGAAGGTCATCACCGTGCGCACCGCATCCTTCGCCTCTGCGCCGGAGGGTGGTTCGGCGACGATCGAGGCAATCCCGGCGATATCCGATCCGGGTCTTTCCACCTTCGTCGCCGATGCGCTGTCGGCCTCCGACCGGCCGGAACTGACCTCGGCCAAGATCATCATCTCCGGCGGCCGGGCACTCGGTTCGGCGGAAAAATTCAGGGAAGTCATCCTGCCGCTGGCCGACAAGCTCGGTGCCGCCGTCGGCGCATCCAGAGCCGCCGTCGATGCCGGTTATGCGCCGAACGACTGGCAGGTCGGCCAGACCGGCAAGGTGGTGGCGCCTGATCTCTACATCGCCTGCGGCATTTCAGGCGCCATCCAGCATTTGGCCGGCATGAAGGATTCGAAGGTGATCGTCGCCATCAACAAGGACGAGGAGGCGCCGATCTTCCAGGTCGCCGACTACGGATTGGTCGCCGATCTCTTCGATGTCTTGCCGGAATTGCAAAAGGCGCTCTAGCTGCGTCAAATGCTTTTCTTTCGCACTTGCGAATGACTGGAAAATTATCTTTTATCGGGCTACTACTACTGCTGCCGGGCGATCCTTCGTCCGGCAGTATTGCTAGAAAAATACGGCGGCGCGGGGGCGAATGCCGTGCGGGGGTTTGGAGATGAATGCGGTGTTGAAGAATATTGGTATTATCGGTGCCGGCCAGATGGGCTGCGGCATCGCGCATGTTTCGGCCGCCGCAGGCTACAGGGTTCACATTTATGATCTCTCGCAGGACCGCATCGAATCCGGCCTTGCCACCATCAACGGCAACCTGGCTCGCCTGGTGACGAACGGCAAGATGACCGAAGAGGAACGCAAGTCGACCTTGTCGCTCATATCAGGCTCGTCCGATGTCAATGATCTCGCCCCCTCCGATCTCGTCATCGAGGCCGCCACCGAGGATGAAACAGTCAAGCGCAAGATCTATACTCAGGTCTGTCCGGTCCTGAAGCCGGAAGCGCTGCTTGCCACCAACACCTCTTCCCTTTCCATCACCCGGCTTGCTGCCGCCACCGACCGCCCCGAACGCTTCATGGGCATACATTTCATGAACCCGGTGCCGGTGATGAAGCTGGTCGAACTGGTGCGCGGCATCGCCACCGACGAGAAGACCTTCTCCGCCGCCAAGGAATTCGTCGGCACGCTGGAAAAGACCATCACCGTCGCCGAGGATTTCCCGGCCTTCATCGTCAACCGCATCCTGCTGCCGATGATCAACGAAGCGATCTACACGCTCTATGAAGGCGTCGGCACGGTCGACGCCATCGATACGGCGATGAAGCTCGGCGCCAACCATCCGATGGGGCCGCTGCAGCTTGCCGATTTCATCGGCCTCGACACCTGCCTTTCGATCATGCAGGTGCTGCATGACGGCCTGGCGGACTCGAAATATCGTCCTTGTCCGCTGCTGGTGAAATATGTCGAAGCCGGCTGGCTCGGACGCAAGTCCGGCCGCGGCTTCTATGACTATCGCGGCGAAGTGCCGGTCCCGACGCGCTAAGCTGACATCATCAGAAAGGCTGAATGGACCGAGCGCCCGCGAAATGCTTTCCTTGCCGTGAACGCGAGGAAACGCAATGTCGACCGAAACTCCGATGTTCCTGCTGCAATGCTTCGTACTCATCGGACTTGCGGGTGTGTTCCTCATAAAAGGCGACGGAGACTCCTGACCGGCGTTCTTACGATCCGATCGCACCCTTGATCAGCGCCCTGGCATCCTCGCTGTCCCAGGCGGCAGGGCCGTTCATGGCGGAGATCAGGCATCCCTTGTCATCGATCAGCAGCGTCACCGGCAGCCCGAAAGCGAGGCCTTCCTTCTTCAGGCTGTTGAATACCGAAATCGTATTGTCGCGATAGAGCTGCAGCGCATCGACGCCGGTGTCCGCGAGGAAGGTCCTCGGCTTCTCGTCGTCGCCGGTATCGATATTGACCGGCACCACCTGGAACCGGTCGCTGCCCATCTCCTTCTCGAGCGCATTCAGCGCCGGCATCTCCTCGCGGCAGGGGACGCACCATGTCGCCCAGAGATTGAGAAGCACGATCTTGCCGGCGAAATGATCGAGCGTCAGCAATTTGCCGTCCGGCCCGTTGAAGGAAATGGCGGTCAGCTTGCGCGGCTCATTGGCGGCGACCATGGCGGCCACCTGTCCCCTCATCAGCGGTGTAATGCCGGCGATGCGGTCTTTAGCGAGCTTGCATTCGGCCGAGGCCGTTTCGCCGCCGCCATTGCCAATCCCCGTCTCCTTCACGTATACCGCTGCCGCACCGGCAACAACACCCGCAACGGCGGCTATCGCGATCCATTTCAGGGATGGCAGCCCGAGGGGTTTTCTTGTCGTCATTTCATTCTCCAGGACATGCTTTCAAGGCGGACACCTTCATGGCCGACGACAACACGGACACCAAATCCTCCAACCAGATGTGGGGCGGTCGCTTCGCCTCCGGCCCGGACGCGATCATGGAGGAGATAAATGCCTCGATCGGTTTCGACAAGAAGCTATTCGCGCAGGATATCCGCGGTTCCATTGCCCATGCGACGATGCTCGCCCATCAGGGGATTATTTCCGCTGACGATAAGGACAAGATCGTTCACGGGCTAAACACGATCCTGTCAGAAATCGAAAGCGGCAATTTCGAATTCTCGCGTCAGCTCGAAGACATCCATATGAATGTCGAAGCACGCTTGGCGACCCTGATCGGCCCCGCCGCCGGCCGCCTGCACACCGCCCGCTCGCGCAACGATCAAGTGGCGCTCGACTTCCGTCTCTGGGTGAAGGAAGAGCTTGAGAAGACCGAGCAGATGCTGACCGGCCTGATCGCGGCCTTCCTCGACCGCGCCGAAGAACATGCCGAAAGCGTCATGCCGGGCTTCACCCATCTGCAGACCGCCCAGCCCGTTACCTTCGGCCATCACTGCATGGCCTATGTCGAAATGTTCGGCCGCGACCGCTCGCGCGTGCGCCACGCCATCGAGCATCTGGATGAAAGCCCGATCGGTGCCGCCGCCCTTGCCGGCACCGGGTATCCGATCGACCGCCACATGACGGCCAAGGCGCTCGGTTTCCGCGAGCCGACCCGCAACTCCATCGATACGGTCTCCGACCGCGATTTCGCCATCGAATTCCTGTCGATCGCAGCGATCGCGGGCATGCACCTGTCGCGTCTGGCGGAAGAGATCGTCATCTGGTCGACCCCGCAATTCGGTTTCGTGCGTCTGTCCGACGCCTTCTCGACCGGCTCGTCGATCATGCCGCAGAAGAAGAACCCGGACGCTGCCGAACTGGTGCGCGCCAAGACCGGTCGCATCAACGGCTCGCTGGTGGCGCTGCTGACGATCATGAAGGGGTTGCCGCTCGCCTATTCCAAGGACATGCAGGAAGACAAGGAACAGGTCTTCGACGCAGCCGAGAGCCTGGAACTGGCAATCGCCGCCATGACCGGCATGATGCGCGACATGACTGTCAACACCGCACGCATGAAGGCGGCGGCCGGCTCCGGCTATTCGACGGCGACCGATCTTGCCGACTGGCTGGTGCGCGAAGCAGGCCTCCCCTTCCGCGACGCCCATCACGTCACCGGCCGCGCCGTTGCACTCGCCGAAAGCAAGGGCTGCGACCTTGCCGAGCTGCCGCTCTCCGATCTGCAGGCGATCCATCCCGACATCACCGACAAGGTCTATGATGTGCTGACCGTCGAGGCCTCGGTCGCCAGCCGCAAGAGCTTCGGCGGCACGGCGCCGTCCGAAGTACGCAGGCAGATCGCCTTCTGGCGCGCCCGCAACTAAGAGATACAGGGCCTGGCGAAAAGCCGCCGCACCCTTCCTGCAGGCGCGGAAAGACCGCCAACAATCAGGGTGCACAAGGCGGATAAACTTCGCTATGAAGATGTCCGTCATTCGATATGAATGATGCCGTCACATGCCGCAGAAGAGGATATCCATGAAGAGCCTGCCCCACCTCGTCCGCCTGACGGCGGTTCTCGCCGTCATCGGCCTTGCCGTTGCCGGATGCGGGCGCAAGGGCGACCTCGATCCGCCGAGCGCTGCGGCAACCAAGGAAGGCGACGTTTCCAAGCCGACGAAACAGCCGGGAACCGTCGACAAACCCTTCCTTCTCGATCCCCTTCTTTAAGGCACAAGCCCGTGAACCATTTCGAGTACCGCGACGGCGTCCTTCATGCCGAGAACGTTCCCGTTCCCGAGATCGCCAAGGCGGTCGGCACGCCTTTCTACGTCTATTCCACTGCAACGCTGGAGCGTCATTACCGCGTCTTTTCGGAAGCCTTCGCCGACATGGACTCCATGGTCTGCTATGCGATGAAGGCGAATTCGAACCAGGCAGTGCTGAAGACGCTGGGCCGTCTCGGCGCCGGCATCGACGTGGTCTCTGAAGGCGAACTGCGCCGCGCGCTTGCCGCCGGCATTCCGGCGGACCGCATCATGTTCTCAGGTGTCGGCAAGACGCCGTCCGAGATGGATTTCGCCCTTGAGGCCGGCATCTACTGCTTCAATGTCGAATCCGAGCCCGAGCTTGAAATCCTCAACCAGCGCGCCGTGAGCGCGGGCAAGAAAGCGCCGGTCTCCTTCCGCATCAACCCTGATGTCGATGCGAAGACGCATTCCAAGATCTCGACCGGCAAGAAGGAAAACAAGTTCGGCATCTCCTGGGAGCGCGCCCGCGCCATCTATGCCCATGCCGCAAAGCTGCCCGGCATCGCGGTCACCGGCATCGACATGCATATCGGCAGCCAGATCACCGAACTCCAGCCCTTCGACGACGCCTTCAAGCTGCTGCACGACCTTGTCGCGACGCTCCGTGCCGACGGCCACACCATCCACCACGTCGATATCGGCGGCGGCCTCGGCATTCCCTACAAGGACGACAACAATCCGCCGCCGCTGCCGGACGCCTACGCGGCAATCGTCAAGAACCAGCTGCGCGGCCTGGACTGTAAGATCATCACCGAACCCGGCCGCCTGATCGTCGGCAATGCCGGCATTCTCGTGACAGAAGTCCTCTATGTGAAGGATGGCGGCGAAAAGACCTTCGTCATCGTCGACGGCGCGATGAACGATCTCATCCGCCCGACGCTCTACGAGGCCTATCACGAGATTCGCCCTGTAACGATTTCGGCGGCCAACGCGCCGCGCATCCGCGCCGATGTCGTGGGCCCCGTCTGCGAGACCGGCGACTATCTGGCGCTCGACCGCGAGATGGCGATGCCGAAACCCGGCGACCTGATGGCCGTCAGCACTGCCGGCGCCTATGGCGCGGTCCAGGCCGGCACTTATAACAGCCGCCTGCTGGTGCCCGAAGTTCTGGTCAGGGGCAGCGATTTCCATACGATTCGACCGCGCCGAACCTATGCCGAGCTGATCAGCCTCGATTCCGTTCCGGCCTGGCTCGACTGAACAAGCCATCACTTTTTGGCGAATAAACGTGAAAAGCCGGTATTACCGGCCGCTCGCCCTCGCCTTCGCCACAAAGAGTGTTATCCTTTCGTTCATGAGCGTATTGCCCCGCAATCGCCGGAAGCGCCCTCTGTTCCAGAACGCCAGATCGCGGAGACCGGACCGATGACAAGCCCCTCGAGGCAGAAGAAAGGTGCATTTGCCTTCCGTCCCTCGCTTGCCCGGCTGGTGACGACAAAACGCCTGCTGGCGCGCATCGTGCTCTTATTCGAGCAGTTGCTGCCGCCTCTGATGCCGGTACTGTCCGTCATCGCCTTTTATCTCTCCGCCTCCTGGTTCGGTCTCTTCCGCAGCGTGCCGGACTGGCTGCGCATTCTGCTGCTCATCGCCTTTGCTGCCGCTTTTCTCGTCTCGCTCCTCCCCTTCCGCACCTTGCGCTGGCCGAGGATCGCCGAGGCCGACCGCATGCTGGAAGAGCGCAACGGCCTGCCGCACCAGCCGGTCACCGTCCAGGAAGACGAGCCGGCCTTCGATACGCCCTTCGGCCGGGCGCTCTGGCGCGAGCACCAGACGCGCATGGCTGAAAAGATCGCGGCGCTCGATGCCGGACTGCCGCGACCTGATATCGCCGCGCATGATCGTTTCGCCCTGCGCACCGTCCCGGCGCTGCTGCTCGTCACGGCCTTCGGTTATTCGCTATCGATCAACGGCGGCTCGATACGCGACGCGTTGCAGGCGGCGCCCGCGCAGGTGGTCAGCGATCCGGCGGTGCGCATCGACGCCTGGGTAACGCCGCCTTCCTATACCGGCCGCGCCCCGGTTTACCTTACGGCTGACGGGAGCGAGCAGGCGCCGATCGGCATTCCCCAGTTTTCAGGCCTCACTGTCCGGGTCAGCGGCGGAAGGACGGCCGAAAAAGTCGTGTTCCGCAAGGCGAACGGCGAGGCGCAGGATATCGCCGTGCAGGCCGATACCAAGCCGCAGCAGACAGCGGTATCAGGCAGCGAGCAGCAGACGGCGGCACCGGCCAGCCAGGCTCTCGTCGCGCAGACGCATATGATGAAGCTGCAGGAGAACGGCGCACTCGAGGTCAACGGCCGCCGCTGGAGCTTCAACGTGCTGCCCGACAAGGCGCCGGAAATTGCCTTCGACGGGCTGCCGAAGCCCAGCGTCAACGGCGCGCTTGAAATCGGCTTCACCGTCAGGGACGATTACGGCGTCCAGGAAGCGCATGCGGAAATCGTTCCTGTCGACCCCGATCCGACGGCAACGCCGCTCTATCCACTGCCGGAATACCGGCTGGATATTCCGCGCCGCAACGCCCGCGACGCCAAGGCTGTGACCAGCCGGAACCTGACCGAACATCCGCTTGCCGGCAAACGTGTGCGCATCACGCTCTTCGCCAAGGATGCCGCCGGCCAGACCGGCCGCAGCCCGCCGCATGAGATGACGCTGCCGTCACGCCCCTTCAACGAGCCGCTTGCCGCGGCCGTCGCCGAGGAACGGCAGGTTTTCGCGCTCGATACGCGCAAGATGCCGCAGGCGATCGCCCTGAACGAGGCGCTGACCATCCGCCCCGAGGAGACCATCCCGAAGCTCACCAATTACCTGCTCTTGGAATCCGCCTTGACGCGTATGAAGCTCGCAAAGGGCGAGGATGCGCTGAAGGATACGGCCCAATATCTGTGGGAGATCGCCCTCGGCATGGAGGATGGCGATCTTTCGCTGGCCGAGCGCAAGCTGCGCGAGGCCCAGCAGAACCTCGCCGACGCGTTGGACCGCAACGCCCCGGACGCGGAGATCAAGAAGCTGATGGACGAGCTGCGCAAGGCGATGCAGGACTATATGACTGAGCTTGCCCAACGCATGCAGAACGCGCCGATGCAGCCGAACCAGAACGCGCAGAACATTCTGCGCCAGCAGGATCTGGAACGGATGATGGATCAGATCGAGAATCTCGCCCGCTCCGGCAATCGTGACGCGGCCCAGCAGATGCTGTCGGAATTGCAGCGGATGATGAACAACCTGCAGGCCGGCCGGCCGCAGCGCAGCCAGCAGAGCCAGGAAAACAGCGAAGCCCGCAAGCAGATCGACAAGCTCGGCGAGATCCTGCGCGACCAGCAAAAGCTGATGGAGCAGACCTTCCGGCTCGACCAGCAGCTCAGGGACCGCATGCAACGCGGCGAGCCCGACATGGGCGAGAACGATCCGCTGCTCGACGAGATGAACCCCGGAGAAAACGGCGAGCCGCAGGATCAGCAGCAGGGCCAGCAAGGCAAGGATGGACAGCAGCCCTCCGACCAGATGACGGCCGAGCAGCTGCGTGAGGCGCTGAAACAGCTGCGCGCGCAGCAGGATGGGTTGGGCAAGCAACTCGGCGAATTGCAGAAGAGCCTCGGCGAGATGGGAATGAAGCCCGGCCCGGGTTTTGGCCAGGCGCAACGCGAAATGGAAGGCGCCGGCCGTGAACTCGGCCAGGGCCGCGGCCAACCGGCTGTCGAGGGCCAGGGCCGCGCGTTGGAAGCGCTTCGCCAGGGCGCCCGCGACATGATGAACCAGATGATGCAGGCGCAGCAGGGCCAGCAGGGTCAAGGTCCGAACGGCCAGGTAGGCCAGGGCGACCAGAACGGCCGCGACCCGCTCGGCCGGCCGCGCCGGACCCAAGGGCCGGATTTCGGCGACAACAGCGTGAAGGTGCCTGACGAAATCGACGTTCAGCGGGCGCGAGAAATCCTTGACGCGATCCGCGAAAAGCTCGGCAACAATCCACCGCAGGAAATGGAACGGCGATATCTCGAACGGTTGCTGGACATCCAGTAGGCCTTACGACTCCGCGCAAAAATAGGACGCGCACGAGAAAGGATGATTCTAGACTGGATCGGCCTAAAGCATGTCGCGCAAAACTATGCAGCGGTTTTGCGCGAACGACATGCATTGGGAATAAAGACCTAAAGCGCAAGGAGCGAATCTGAAAGATTGCGACGCGCTTTAGAATCTGAACCTGGATCTAAATCAAAGAAATAGAGCGGGATACCGATCGAAAAGCGCTGACACTTTTCGGCATCCTGGCTCTAAGCGACAAGCGCCCGGGCGACCGCCTTGCGGATATCGGGAAGCGCGAATGGTTTGGCGACGACATCGATGATCTTCTCGGCAAGATCGTCGGCCCGTTCGCGTTGTTCGGCATAGCCGGTCATCAGCAGGATTTTCAAGCCAGGAAAAGCGTCTTTTGCCTGATGGGCGAGTTCAATGCCGTCCATCACAGGCATGCGGATGTCTGAAAGCAGCAGATCGTAGACCCCGTCCTTGAGCTTCTCCAAGCCCTCGGCTCCATCGGCCGCCTCGTCGGTCTCGTGGCCATCGAGCCGCAGGGCTCGGGCTACGAACGACCGCAGGGAGTCTTCGTCTTCCGTAATCAGAATTCTTGCCATATGTGCATCGCTCCGTCGTCAGCCCCGCGACGGAAATCACCAGACTTTCCTTTTCGATCGGTAAAGATGACGAAGCGATGGGCGAGATGGTTAACAACTCGTCTTGAAGGCATTGCAGCGCCGCGCGTCTTTAAGACGCGCAAAGGACGCTGTAACATTTTTAATTGCTGCATAATTTTATCCTTAAATCGATTCCGATTTTAGGAACTATGCAGGAGCTCAGGCGTCCCCGGTCACCACGCCGACGAAGGGCAGTTCGCGAAACGCATAGGCGACATCCATGCCGTAGCCGACGACAAAATAGTCAGGGCATTCGAAGCCGACATAGTCGGCCTCCAGCTTTTCCTTACGCTTGACGCGCTTGTCGAGCAGCACGGCGATCGTGACGTTGCGCGCGCCACGCTCGAAGAGCAGTTCCTTGGCAAAGAGCAGCGTCCGGCCGGATTCGAGGATATCGTCGATCAACAGGACGTCGCGGCCATGCACGTCGCTGTCGATATCCTTGACGATACGCACGCCCTGAGAAACCGTGCCAATGCCGTAGCTCGACAGCGTGATGAACTCGACCTCCGGGGCAAGCCCGCTATCATGCAGGGCGCGGATCAGGTCGGCGGCGAAAATGAAGGAGCCCTTCAGCACGGCGATGACGAGCAGGTCCTTGGTCGGGCCACTGGCGATCTCCCGCGCCATCGAATGATTGCGCTCGGCGATCTGCTCGGCGGTGAAAAGCGGCTCTATGTTTTTTCCGCGCACGACAGGCATAAGGGCTTGCTCCATGAAAAGAAGGGTAAGCCGTTAGCACATATGCGAGCCTGAAACAGCCTCGCTGGCCATGAAATTAACGGGATTGGCCCGACCTGTGGCGAGAAAGTCGGCCATTCCATGTCCTGTTACATCTATGGCAGGAAGGAGAGCCGGATCTCCGGCGTCTTTCCGCCGGCATGCTGGACGCGAGCCGAGAAGCCCCGGCTTTGGCCGCCATAGATGACATCGGCCGGCGGGTCGATGACGATGCTTGCCGTCAGCTGCTCGTCGGTCACGAGATCGGCGCGGATCGGATACACCGTCTGCGTCGTGCCGCTCTTGTTTTCGACGATGCCGTTGATAACGAGCACGCGCATGCCGTTTGCATCACGCGGCGTCACCGTGACGTGGGTGAAATGCAGCGGCGCTCCGGAAGTGGCGCGCGCGCCGGAAAGGCCGGAAAAACCACCCGCAAGCCCGAAGACGAGCACGACGAGCGCCAGCACCAGCGCTGCGAAGCTCCGCGTCGACGCGCGCTGCAGCCAGGATTCCATGGTCTGCAGAACGGAAGCAGCCATCGCCGGCATGGGCGGCGGGGCGGCGTGTGCGGCAGCCATGCGCTTGCGGTTGTCGTTATAGGTCCTTGCACTGAATTCCCTGGTCCGCACGTTGCCGAGGGTAACGAATTCAGCGTCGGAGATATCGGCAGGACGCGCCGAGCGGTACTGACGATTGGCGGGTTCCGGCGGCAGGAAATCATAGGCCTGGCCCGGCGTCCGGCGACTGAAGGAGGATGCTTCCATGGTGGCTGCCTCGCAGATGTCCACATGGTTTCGTTGCCAGGAGAAATCTGGCATTGAAACGAATCCTGCTCAGTCGTAAATTTTAATGGTTAATGCTTCGCAAAGATCGCCATCAAACGGGCGTCTTTCCAGCAAAATTTACCGGCTGTTAACGGTGTTGGTTAACAAGTCGTGCGGTGAAACCCACAACAGACTGAGCTGCCCGTTGATCCACTTTGAGAATGTCGGTTTGCGCTATGGCATGGGCCCGGAAATCCTCCGGGACCTGACCTTCGACATCCCGAAGAAATCCTTTCAGTTCCTGACAGGCCCATCGGGTGCCGGCAAGACGTCGCTGCTGCGGATGCTTTTCATGTCTCTGCAGCCGACACGCGGCCTGATCCGCATGTTCGGGCGCGACATTTCCGAAATCCCTCGCCCCGAACTGCCGCTTCTGCGCCGCCGCGTCGGCATCGTCTTCCAGGATTTCCGCCTGCTCGACCATCTCACCACCTATGAGAATGTCGCTTTGCCCTTACGGGTGCGTGGCAAGGATGAGAGCTCCTACAAGACCGACGTGCTGGAGCTGTTGAAATGGGTCGGCCTTGGCGAACGCATCAACGTGCTGCCGCCCGTGCTCTCCGGCGGCGAGAAGCAGCGCGCCGCAATCGCCCGGGCGCTGATGGACCGGCCGGAAGTGCTGCTGGCCGACGAACCCACAGGCAATGTCGACCCGCCGATGGCCAAGCGCCTGCTCAATCTTTTCCTCGAGCTGAACCGCCTCGGCACGGCGGTCGTGATCGCCACGCATGACCTGGCGCTGATGGAACAGGTGGAAGCGCGACGCATGATCCTCTCAGAGGGGCATCTCGATATTTATGACTGAGCCCCCGTCCAGAAACCCCGAGAAGGCGGCTGCCAAGATCCAGCAGAAGCGGCCGGAATTGCGCGTGCGTCCGACCGCGCCGATCCTGCCGCCTTCCAACATCCAGGGCAGTGCGTTGATGGTGGTGATATCAATCATGGCCTTTCTCGCCTGCCTGACGCTCGGCGGCGTCAGCATGGTGCGCTCGACGGCGGCAAGCTGGGAGAGCCAGATCTCCCGCGAGATCACCATTCAGATCAAGCCGGACGACAATCTCGACATGGAAAAGGCGCTGACCCAGGCGCGCGACCTGGCGCTGACCTTCGTCGGCACCAAGAGCGGCCAGATCGTTGACGAGGCGGCGACCGCTCGCCTGCTCGAACCCTGGCTCGGCCCCGGCCTCGATCTCAAGGATCTGCCCGTTCCCCGCCTCGTCATCATCACCATCGACGAGAGCAATCCGCCGGATTTCGATTCGATGCGGTCGCTGCTGAAGGACAGTATCCCGCAGGCCAGCCTCGATGATCACCGCACCTGGGTCGACCGGCTGGTGTCTATGGCGCACACGACGGTCATGATTGGCACCGGCATCCTGCTCCTGGTTTTCACGGCGATGGTGCTCACCGTCGTCTTCGCCACGCGCGGCGCGCTGTCGGGCAATCGTCACGTCGTCGAAGTGCTGCATTTCGTCGGCGCCGAAAGCTCCTTCGTCGCCACCGAATTCCAGAAGCATTTCCTGAAGATCAGCCTCAAGGGTTCGGCGATCGGCAGCGCGCTTGCCGCTCTCTTCTTCGCCACCGCCGGTTTCTGGCAAAGCCGCACCCTCGCCACCCCGGAAACGGACCAGGCGACCGCGCTCTTCGGCACCTTCTCCGTCGGCGTGCTTGGTTATGCCGGCATCTTCGCGACGATGATCGTCATCGCGCTCCTCACCACCTTCACCGCGCGGCTGACCGTCATGCGGACAATCTACGAAATCGATACACTACGCTCGGACCCGACACGCACCGACGGCATCGGAAGTTGATCGTGACCGTGCCGTTTTGCCATGAAAGCGTCTGTTCCGTGCCGCAATCAGCGTATAATCACGATTCATGACCATGGGACATACGACACCCAACCCGATTCATCAGGACCCGGAGCTTGATCGCTCGGCGGGTTTGCTGCCGCGGCGCGGGCCGATCCGCCGCCTGCTGCGCTGGGGCGGCTTTGGCTGCCTGCTGGTAATCGCCCTAGTGTTCGGCGGCTTTCTGCGTTTCGCTGATTCGGTGACGACACTCAGGCCGCCGGCCGAGCCGAAGGCGGATGCGATCGTGGTACTGACGGGTGGCTACCAGCGCATCGACCAGGCTGTGGAGCTGCTGCAGAAGGGTGCCGGCAAGCGCCTGCTGATTTCCGGCGTCCACCCGACGACGACGCCGGCACAGATCCGCAAGATGACGCAGGGCTCGGCCGATCTCTTCTCCTGCTGTGTCGATATCGGCTACGATGCGATCGACACGATCGGCAATGCTGAGGAGGCTTCGAACTGGATCCACGCCAAGGGATACCGGAGCGTTCTGATCGTCACCAACAATTACCACATGCCGCGAAGCCTCGCCGAACTCTCCTATGTCGATCCCGACATCGAATTTATCGCTTATCCCGTGGTCAATTCGGATTTGAAGAGCAGCAACTGGTTCACCGATCCGAATGCGATGCGCGTCATGCTTGCCGAATATGCGAAAGTGCTGCTGGCAGGCACCCGCAACATCACCGGCTTCGGCCGCCATACCGGGCTGCGCTCGGCAAATGCGTCCGGCCAGCAATAAAGCCGCGCTTCGGATAGGAAGCTCTATCGCTTTAGACGTGCGCATAATCCTTTCGGAAAATCGATTCCGATTTTCGGGGGCATGCGCTATCTGTTGCTGCGCACTTTTGCTGGAATGCTCCAGCCTTTTACATCAGGGCAGCATCAAACGCTTTTTATGACGGGGAATATCGTGTAGGCCGGTCGCGTGAGCATGCCTCGGGAAAGTTTCATGATCGCCCTGCGTTCCGTTCTCTTCAACACGATCTTCTACGCCAATCTCATCATCCGGATGATCGTGCTCTCGCCCTATTATTTCGTGGTACCGCGCAAAATCGCCTATGCGATCCCGAAGAACTGGGCGCGGTCCAACCACTGGCTGATGCGGGTGATCGTCGGCACCACCTTCGAGATCGAGGGCCTGGAGAACCTGCCTGACGGCAGTTACATCCTGGCGCCGAAGCACCAGTCTTTTTGGGATACCTACGCACTGCTGCCATGGCTGAAGGACCCGGTCTATATCCTGAAGCGCGAACTGATGTGGATTCCGCTCTTCGGCTGGTATGCGAAGAAGCAGCGCATGATCCCGGTCGATCGCGGCGCCCGTGGCAAGGTGATGGTGGAAGTGCTGAAACGCACGAAGGAAGAGCTTTCGACGGGCCGCCAGCTCATCATCTATCCCGAGGGCACTCGCCGTCCGCCGGGTGCGGAGCCGGTCTATAAATACGGCATAGCCCGCATGTACCGCGATCTTAATCTCCCCGTCGTTCCGGTCGCCATGCATCCTGGTCTCTTTTGGCCGCGGCGGAGCATCCGTCGTTATCCCGGCCATTTCAAGGTGAAGATCCTGCCGCCAATCATGCCCGGAATGGATCCGGACGCCTTTTTCGCCCATCTGATCGAGGTATTGGAGCGGGCAAGCGACGAACTTCTGCTCGAAACCGTCGCGCAAAATCCGCATCTGCCGCTCCCGCCAACGGCGGTCGAAAGACTGGTCGAGCTGCGCAAGCTGAACGCGACAACTGGCTGAGATCAGGCGGCGCGCAGCCGCTCCACTTCGTTGACGACCTGTTCCAGCCAATGGTCGCGAATGCCCATCTGCTTCAGATGCGCCAGCGTGTTGAAGACATAGGCATCATTCGGGCCTGACTGGCCTTTTGCTTCGTTCACCACCCGTGCCGCCGCAAGCGCATCGAGCGCGCCGGCATATTGTTCATGCTCGCGATCGATGATGTAGGCGACCGCTTCCACCCGGCGCCGGCCGGCAAGCTGCAGCCGCACCCGGCGCTCCAGATAGACATTGGTGACCAGCTCGCGGGCGCGGAGATAGTCGATCACATCTTCCCATTTTTCAGGCGAAATGCGGAAAGCCATGCCGCGGCAGGCGCCACCCCTGTCGAGGCCGAGAACCAGGCCCGGATTGTCGCGTGTGCCACGATGGACAAAGGAGCGGACACAAAGCGAACGCCTGTAGCCGTAAACCAGAGCCTCTGCCCGCTCCATGAACTCGAAGCCCGGATTCCACATCAGCGAACCGTAGCCAAATACCCAAAATTCGTCCATATCGCACGCCAGACCGGGAATCACATTTGCGATTCACCATTGGAGAACATCATGGCAGCGTCAAGCCGATCCGGCAGCAGCCAATCCGGCAGCGGTAAGAAATTCTGGTTGCTGGGTGGAGGTATCCTCCTGGTGATCGCGCTTTATACCGGCGGCTGGTTCTATGCGGCGTCGGCATTGAAGACCACGGTGCTGAAGGCGATCGCGCCACGCGACCAGGCAGGCGTCAGCGGCGAATGCTCCGATATCGAATTCCGCGGCTATCCCTTCCGTATCGGCCTGTTCTGCTCGAAGATCGACGTCGACGACAATGTCAACGGCGTCTCCGCCACCTTCGGCGCGTTGCGCTCGGCAGCACAGGTCTATGCACCCGGCAAGATTGTCTGGGAACTCGATTCGCCGGCCGAAATCCGCACCAGCAACGGCCTTTCGATCTCGGCCCAATGGACGAACTTGCAGGCGAGTCTTGCAACCCGACTGCAGGGCATCGACCACAGCTCGACCGTCATCGAGGGTCTGAAGGCGATGGCCGTCTCCTCCTACACCGGCCAGACCATCAGCTTCGATGCCGTCCGCACCGAAATCCATCTGCGCCAGAACGGCGCCGATCTCGATGGCGCGATCTCCGTGCAGGATGCGAATACGGCGATCAAGGACTGGCCGCAGATCTTTCCAAAAATGTCTGCCAGCATCGATCTGACCATCGCCGGCAAGGCCGGCCTGATCGACGGCAGTGATCCGAACGGGCTCAATGGCGCCACCGGCAACCTGCGCCGCATCGTCGCCGACATCGGCGACGGCAAGGTGATGACGCTGACTGGCCCGTTCTCCTTTGACGAACGGGGTCTGCTCTCGGGAAAATTCAAGCTGGAGATCGAACAGCTCGGCCCCTGGGGCGACAGCCTGAAACAGGCCTTTCCGGATATCGCCTCGACCGTCAACACGGCGACAAAACTGCTGAAGTCGCTCGCCGGTGGCGGCGACAAGGTCTCTGTCGATCTCGTCGTCGATCGTGGCAATGCCACCGTCAGCGGTTTCATTCCGCTCGGCCGGATTCCGCCGATCTAGCCGATTCGCTTGATGAAGAAGACTTCCGGCACCGATTGCAGGCCGGGCAACTCGATCGCGCCGGTTTCGCAAAATCCGTTGCGGCGGTGCCAGTCCTGAGGCCGGCTTTCGTCGCATTCGCTCGACGTCATCAGCAGGCGGAAGCCGTCGCCGCGCATGGCCTCTTCCCAGGCGAGAAACAGCGCCGTTCCAACGCCCGACCGGCGATGGCCGGGCAGAACGCGGATCATTTCCATATAGGGAACCCTGCCCCAGAAGCGGGAGAAGCGCAGGAAGCCGACAATCTCATCGGCCTCCCTGGCAACCAGATATTCGCCGAGCGCCACGCAACGCGATATCCACGCCTTACTGGCGCTGGCATCCTCGCGCACCAGCCAGTCGATATCCGCCGAGCCGGCGCGTGCCACCTCAACCATCGCGGTGGCTACTTCTTGTCCAGCGCGTGCCGGCCGAAATCAGGCGCGTCGACATCCTGGCCGGCCTGGACTATCGAACGGCGGATGGCGCGGGTGCGGGTGAAGAGTTCGAAAATCTTGTCGCCCTCGCCCCAGCGGATGGCGCGCTGCAGATAGGCGAGGTCCTCCGAGAAGCGCGCCAGCATTTCGAGGATCGCATCGCGGTTGTGCAGGCAGACATCACGCCACATGGTCGGGTCGGAGGCGGCGAGGCGGGTGAAATCACGAAAGCCAGAGGCGGAATATTTGATGACCTCAGACTCCGTCACCGTCTCCAGATCGTCGGCCGTGCCGACGATATTGTAAGCGATGATATGCGGCAGGTGCGAGACGATGGCGAGCACCTTGTCGTGATGCTCGGCATCCATTTCGTCGACCTTCGAGCCCAGCGTTTCCCAGAAGCTGCGCAGCCGCTTCAGCGCAGTCTCATCGGTATCCGCGACCGGCGTGAAGATGCACCAGCGGCCTTCGAAGAGGCCGGGGAAGCCGGCATCCGGGCCGGATTTCTCGGTACCTGCCAGCGGATGGCCGGGAATGAAATGCACATTATCCGGCATATGCGGTAGCATCTGTGCGATGACAGAAGCCTTTGTCGAACCGACATCGGTGACAACAGCCCCGGGCTTCAGGCTTCCAGAAATCTCCTTCGCCACACTTTCCGAAGCGCCGACTGGCACCGAGACGATCACCAGATCGGCATCCTTGACGGCATCCTGCGAGGACGTCGTGTAGCGGTCGCCGAGGCCGAGCTCTTCCGCACGCTTCAGCGTATCGGGGCTGCGCGTGGCGACGACGATCTCCCTTGCAAGACCAAGCCGTCTGATGTCGTAGGCAAGCGAAGAGCCGATCAGGCCGATGCCGATCAGCGCAATCCGATCGAACTGCACGCTCATGCCTGATGTCCCATGAATTCGGTGAGCGCGGCAATCACGCCGCGGTTGGCCTCTTCCGGGCCGATGCTCATGCGCAGCGCATTGGCGAAACCATAGCCGCGCACGGCGCGCAGGATGTAGCCGCGGCCCGTCAGGAATTCGTCGGCATCCGCGGCGCGCTTGCCGTCGATCTCGGGGAAATGAATGAGGACGAAATTGGCGACGGACGGCGTCACTTTCAGCCCGATCGCCTCGAGCGCCTGGGTGAGCGTCTCGACCCACAGCTGGTTGAAGGAAACCGCCTGCTGGATGAAGGCCTGGTCGCGGATGGCAGCGGCACCGGCGGCGATTGCCGGCGCGTTCAAGTTGAATGGTGCGCGCACCCGGTTCAGCGCGTCGACGATCTCGGCCGGCGCATACATCCAGCCGACGCGCAACGCCGCAAGACCATAGGCCTTCGAGAAGGTGCGGGTCATCACCACGTTGGCATTGGAGGATACGACCTCGATGCCGGCTTCATAATCGTTGCGGCGCACATATTCGGCATAGGCGGCATCGAGCACGAGGACGACATGTTTCGGCAGTCCGGCCTGCAGGCGGCGGATCTCGCTAACGGAAACATAGGTGCCTGTGGGGTTGCCGGGATTGGCGATGAAGACGATCTTCGTCCTCTCCGTCACCGCGGCAAGAATGGCATCGACGTCGACGGTATAGTCCTTCTCCTTAACGACGACAGGCGTAGCACCCGCACCCAGGATCTGGATCTTGTAGACGAGGAAGCCGTGCTCGGTGATGATGCCCTCGTCGCCGGCGCCGAGATAGACATGGCAAAGCAGGCCGAGCAGCTCGTCGGAACCGTTGCCGCAGAGGATGTTTGCCGGATTGAGACCGTGCACGGCGGCGATTGCCTCGCGCAGTTCGATCGCCTGCCCATCAGGATAACGCCCCAGATTGTCGGCAACCGCCTTGAAGGCTTCGATCGCCTTTGGGCTGGGGCCGAGCGGCGTTTCGTTGGACGAAAGCTTGTAGACGCGGGCGACGCCCGGCGCATGTTCCTTGCCCGGCACATAGGCTGCGATATCGAGAATACCGGGACGCGGAACGGGCTTGCTCATCTCAACGCTCATGGGTTCGACCTTGGAATTGCCGGAAATCCGGGCTGAAAAACACCAAGTGGCATTAAAGCGGAATGCGATTGTTGTCGAGAGCTACGGGCGTGTCACAAGCAGTTGGGGAACGCCGAGAGCGGCGTCACCTCCTGCATAATTCCTTAAATCGGAATCGATTTAAGGATAAAATTATGCAGCATTCAAAGTGCTACAACGTTCTTTGCGCGTCTCAAAAGACGCGCGGCGCTGTCGTGCGTGTGGTCGGCACGCCATGCGGTGCGAGAACCGGCACGAAAACGCGGCGGGAGGCCCGCGCCGCAACCGGCAGCCCCTGATAAAGCCGCTTCTGCGCCTCGACGATAATGACGCCTGAGAAGGCCGGCCATAGCGTTCGGCCGATCCGCTCGAAGGCGCGGCGAAGGCGCAATATGGCCCTGAGCTTCGAGGGCGGGAAGAACAGCGCTTCAGCAGTCGCGCCCGGCGTGAAATTCGTCTCGCGCAGCAGACTTGTCAGCTGACCGCGGGAATAGGGCCGGCCCGAACCGAAGGGCGTATGTTCCATCCGTGCCCAGACGCCGCGCCGGTTCGGCACGACGATGACCAGCCGCCCGCCCGGTGCCAGCACCCGCCAGAGCTCCTTCAGCGTCTCGCGCGGGCTTTCGGCGAATTCCAGCGAATGCACCATCAGCACCCGGTCGATCGAGGAATCCGGCAGCGGCAGTTCCTCGTCGAAAATCAGCGCCGTCGTCGAGAGCGAGCCCATCGGCCAGTTCACCGCGCCCTGCCCGGCCGGCATGAATGCGAAGGTGCGTTCGGTATCGGCCTGGAAGCGGTCGAGGAAGGGCACGGCATAACCGAGGCCGACCAGACGCTCTTGCGGCAGCCGCACCCAGAGCGATGACAGCGCCATGGCGATCGACTGCTCGGCAAGACGTCCGAGCTCGGAGTGATAGAACTGGCGTAGGTCGACGATATCGGCGTGCATTGCGACAAATGTTATCAGCGGGCGATTGGACTTCAAGGCCGGAACCTCTACATTTCCGCGAGACTCCTGGGATAAGGGATTATTGAACGATGAAACCTTTGGAATTAGACGTTTTTCTCTGCCGCACCGACAATTTCGGCGTTCTCGTGCACGATCCGGAGACAGGCTTTACTGCGGCGATCGATGCACCCGAGGAGGCGCCGATCCTGGAAGCGGCGACACGTCGCGGCTGGAAGATCACCCATATCTTCACCACTCATCATCACACCGACCATGTCACTGCCAACTTGGCGCTGAAGGAGCAGTTCGGCTGCGAGATCATCGGCCCGATCAACGAGGCCATCGCCATTCCCGGCCTCGATCGGGCGATGGCCGATGGCGACAGCTTCCTTTTCGGCGATCACACGGTCAACGTCATCGAGACGCCCGGCCACACCGCCGGCCACATCTGCTATCACTTCGTCGACGATAAGCTGCTGTTTGCCGCCGACACGCTGTTCGCGCTCGGCTGCGGCCGGCTGTTCGAACGCCCTGCCGCCGATATGTGGCATTCCCTGCAGAAACTCGCCGTGCTGCCCGATGAAACCGCCGTTTACTTCGGCCATGAATACACATTGTCCAACGCCCGTTTCGCATTGACCGTCGACCCCGACAATGAGCGCCTGAAGAGCCGTGCCGCCGAGATCGAAGCCTTGCGCGCCGACGGCAAATTCACCATCCCGACGACATTGGGGCTGGAAAAGGAAACCAACCCGTTCCTGCGCGCCGCCGATCCGGCGATCCGCCGCAATCTGCTGATGGAAGGCAAGACGAACGAGGAAGTCTTTGCCGAGATCCGCAAGCGCAAGGACAATTTCTGATGTCGCCCGAGGACATCATCCGCGAACTCGGCATGCAGCCGCATCCTGAAGGTGGCTGGTACGTGCAGACGTTCCGCGATACGGCGGGCGGGGAACGCGGCCATTCGACGGCGATCTATTATCTGCTGACCAGGGGACAGCGTTCGCATTGGCATCGCGTTCATGACGCGGCGGAGGTCTGGCACTATTACGCCGGCGCGCCGCTCTCGCTGCACCGCTCGGAAGACGGAACGGCAAGCGAGACCCTGACGCTTGGAACGAATCTTCCTGCCGGCGAGCGGCCGCAGGCAATCATTCCCGCCAATTGGTGGCAATCGGCCGAAACCCTCGGCGATTTCACCCTGGTCGGCTGCACAGTCTCTCCCGGCTTCGAATTTTCGAGCTTCGAGATGGCGCCGCCCGATTGGAAGCCCGGCGGCTAGAGCATGATGCCGAAAAGTGTGAGCGGTTTTCGGGCAACATCATGCTCAAACTATCTAATTTCGAACATCCTGTCCTAAGGCCTACTCTGCTGCCGCGGACTGCGCCGGAATTTTGCGGCGCAACATCTCCTGGGCGGCGAGCACCGCCCCGCCGGTGACGAGCAGACAGGCAAGGGCGATGCGCCAGTTCGGCTCGGCATATCCGAACAGCACCAGAATCAGTGTCGATAGCAGTGGTGCTGCGTAACTGGCCGCGCCGAGGATCTGGATATCGCCGTTCTTGACGCCGTAATCCCAGGCGTAGAAGGCAGCCCCGACCGGAAAGAGCCCGAGCCCGGCGACGGCGACCCACTCGAAACCCGTTGCCGGCCAGACGGTCGTCTCCAGTCCGAGATGGCAGAAGAACGACAGGATGGAGGTCGCAAGGCAGAAGCCGGTGACGACATCCGTGGAGACGGCGTCGAAGCGCCGCGTCAGCAGCGAATAGCCGGACCATGTGAAGGCGCAGAGAAAGGCAGCCCCGTAACCGATGGCATAGGCGCCGTCGAAATCGATGCCGTTGCGGCTAACGATCAGGAAGGTGCCGCAAAGTCCGGCAAGCGCACCCGCCACATGATACCAGCGCAGCCGTTCGCCCGGCAGCAGCGCCGAACCGACGACGATCAGCAGCGGCCAGAGATAGGCAATCAGCCCCGCCTCCACCGCCGGTGCGTTCCGGAGCGCGGTGAAGTAGAGGAAATGATAGCCGAACAGCCCCGCAATGCCTGTTATCCAAACCTTGGCCGGCTGCTTCAGCAGCGCTAGCCGCGAAGGATTGAGGATAAGCACCACAAGGCCGGGAATGCTACCGATCGCAAAGCAGATGGCCGAAAGCTGGAACGGCGGCATCTTGCCGGAGGCCGCCGTGAACAACGCCAGAAACGACCACATCAGAATGGCCGTAAAGCCGATCAACGTCGCGCGAAGCTTCACCTGTCCCCCTTCACGGAGGCAGAAGCCCCGTCAGCTGTTGCTGCCGTATTTGACGGCAGTGATCGTCACCATTCCATATTCGGTTGGAATGCGCACATAGACGGGAGCATATACATTTGCCGCGTCCGACTTGGCAAACCAGATTTCCATCCGGTTGCTCTTGCTGAGATAGTCGATGTCCTTGCGGCCCTTCTTGTAGCCCGAGCGCGGCACGAAGCGCACGCTGCAGACGGTTGCCTTGCCCTTGAAGCCGTTGGTGGAGAAATCCTCGTCGCCCTTCGGCGAGAGCACCAGATCCATGCGCGTCTCGCCGTCGAAGATCGGCAGCGTCTGCGAGCAGACCTTGGTATCGCCGGTGAAGACCAGGCCGGAGATCGGGTCGAGCACCGAGCGCATGTCGCGCGGTGTGACGTCGATCCAGTTCTTCGGACGCTTCGGCGCCGGTGTCGTCGTCGCCGAGATGATATTGCCGTTGCGGTAGCTGACCTCGTAGACGCGGGCCTTCTTCTTGCCGCTCTTGTAGTAGAGCGAATATTTCTGCGCCTGCAGCCTGTCATTGCGCACGACACCGGTGACGCTGGTCTTTGCCGAAATCGTCGTGACGAGATCGGCAAGACCGGCGGAATTGATGTCACCGGCGATCTTGTAACTGTGATCGTCCTCGATCTGCGTCAGGAACGCGGCGCGCGCGATCGGCAGGCCGGCGAGCGCCACCCGGTATTCCGTCCGATGCTGGATTTCGGCCGCCGATGCCGGTATGGCAAGGAGCGCGGCAATGGCCGAAATGAAAATCCGTCTGCCCGAATGAGCCATGAATCAAGCCTTGTCTTGCCGCGCGCCGGCAGCTCTTGTTAAGCGCTCTATACTCCTGCCGCGAAGGGAAGAAAACAGCAGCTTTTTGACAGAATTGCGGGAAAGGCCAAGGTTTGGCTTGACGCGAGCAGCCTGTCTGACTATAGAACCGCAACTTTCCAATCATGCCCGTTGGATTGCGCGCCTGGCTTTGCCGGGAATGGCAATTCGATGGCCCGAGAAAAAACAAGAATAGGTGTTCCATGTCCCGCGTGTGCGAATTGACCGGCAAGGCCGTCCTGACTGGTAACAATGTCAGCCATGCCAACAACAAGACCAAGCGCCGGTTCCTGCCGAACCTGTGCCAGGTCACGCTGATTTCCGACGCTCTCAACCAGCGTTACCGTCTTCGCGTTTCGGCTGCCGCTCTTCGCACCGTCGAGCATCGTGGCGGCCTCGATGCCTTCCTGCTGAAGGCCAGCGAAAACGAACTGTCGATGCGCGCCCGTCTGCTGCGCCGTCAGATCGCCAAGAAGACCGCCGAAGCCGCTGCTGCGTAAGCTTCTGCCCTTCTTTCATACGGCTTCAAAAGGCTTGAACGGATAAAACCGGACAAGCCTTTTGCTTTGCCGGTCCGTCTCTCCAACTGGTGGCATCACCCAGGATAAAAAAATGCTGAAGACCCGCTCTACCATTGCCTATGTCGCGCTGATGACGCTCGTCGTCGTCGCCTCCAACTTTCTCGTCCAGTTTCCGCTGAACGCCGAAGTCGCCGGCATCAACCTCGCCGACATCCTGACCTGGGGCGCCTTCTCCTATCCGATCGCCTTCCTGATCACCGATCTGACCAATCGTCAGTTCGGCCCGCAGGCAGCCCGCAAGGTCGTCTTTGCCGGCTTCGTCGTCGGCGTGACGCTCTCCTTCTTCACTTCGGTGCCGCGCATCGCCATAGCCTCCGGCTCGGCCTATCTCGCCGGCCAGCTGCTCGATATCGCCGTCTTCAACCGCCTTCGCCGTCAGGCCTGGTGGCGCGCCCCACTGGTCGGCTCGCTGATCGGCTCGGCGCTCGATACGGTGATGTTCTTTTCGCTTTCCTTCGCCGCGTTTTTCGTCCTCCTCGGCCCCAACGATCCCTTTGCGCTCGAAGCAGCCCCCGTCCTCGGCGTCTTCGCCACGGAGGCTCCGCGCTGGATTTCCTGGGCGATCGGCGATTTCGCCGTGAAGATGATCGTCGGCCTCGTCATGCTGCTGCCCTATGGCGCGCTGATGAACGTGCTGCGGCCGATGCAGGCCGCTCGCGCCAGCTAATTGAAGTTACCGACGCCGCCGGATCGCACCGGCGGCGATGGCCGGGTGCAGCAGCACCTCTGCCGCCAGATCGTCGATACCTAGCGATGAATCGAGCCGCAGCACCGGCACTGTCTGCGTTTCCAGCCATTGCTCATGTGCCGCAAGGCTGCGGCGTTCGGGGCCGGCCGTATCGTAGCTCGCCGCCCATTCCAGAAACTCCCCGCTCTTGACGGCCATGTCGCCGCCGGGCCTGATTCTGTTTCCGTATCGGGCAATCTCCCGCGTGAGGATGCGCGTCATTCTAAGCTCCGGATCGATCCTGAGGAACACGATCAGATCGTAGAGTGGCTCAATCGGCCCTCCCCATTTCAGCGCCGATCCGGAGAGAACCCAGCCTTCATGCCGCGCCACCTCATCGAGCAGCAGCCTGATGCGGTCGTCGGCATCCCTCGGCGTCGTGAACGGCGGATCGGTCGGCAGCCAGAAGAAATCGTCGGTGTCGAGATGGGCAATATCGAGCTTCTGGGCGAGCACAAGGCCGAGCGATGTGGTGCCGGAACCGGACGCGCCCATGACGTGAATATGCACCATGATTTCCTCCGCAGGCCAGCCACCGATGCCGCGGGCGGGATAGCCGCGACCTATGACATCAGTTTGACGCTTTGTGTTCGGCCTGTTCGGAAAGCCGGAACTCCAGCATCAGATTGCGCTGCAGGATCGAATGATTGTCGTCCGACACCAGGATGATATGGGTGGTGCCGTCGGCGGCATGAAAGGCATCGAGCCCTTCCATATTGTCGATCTGCGAGTTGAAATTGCCTTCCAGCAGCAATTCGCCGTCAACAATGGCGCCAGGCCTGATATCGGCACCCTTGATGCGCCGAAGACGCATGCCGATGCCTTCGGCCATGTTGAAGCGGCGCTCCAGCAGCAGCAGGTCGCCGTTCGGCAGGAAAGCACCATCGGTGATGTCGAAGCTGCCGTCCCGCTCGACCGAGAAACGCCCTTTCAGCGGCCCGCTGAGAATGGCCGCCAACCGGTTGCCGTCGCTGTCGAGACCGCGTTCGGTGACGATGACCACACCGCCCCGCAGCGGGCTGGATGCCGGCGCCACGGCGATAGTCTCGATGCCGCGGTTGTCGTCCAGCATCTTCCGCGGGATAATAATCGGCAGAGTGGCGATCGCTCCCGAGCCGGTAAAGCCAGGATCGGGATAGATATCGACGCGATGATCCTGCTCGAAGGAGACCAGAATCCGGTCGCCGTCGAGTGCCAGGCCCTCGGCATCCATATGTCCCTTGCCCTCGAAGCTGCGCCCGGCGCTGTTCTTCATCGGCGTGATCTCGACATCCGAGAGACCCGAAAGCCTACCCTTGACGTCACGCTCGATGCCGCCGGTCAGCCACTGGCCGGTATCGAGCACAACGACGAAATGTTTCTGGTCCTGCCGGAAACGGATGGAGGAGAGCGAGCCGAACAGCGCTCTGCTGGAGACCATCTCCAGCCCGCCGAGAAATTCCAGCGAGCCGAATGTCGTCTCCGAAGAGCCGATCCTGAAATCGGAGATTTGCCGGCTAATTACCGGCACGTCGTCGCCGGCCCATGACGAGGAAGCGCCGGCTGCGAGGCAAAGAGCGATCGACGCCGCACGGCAGAGGCGCTTGACCGTCATTCTTCCAGCGGCGTCAGCCGGCACGGCGTATCCGGCCGCCGCGCGGCTGGACGGATTGGTCCTCGAACAGCGAGGCAAGCTGCTCGGTCATCGCACCGGCAAGTTCGTCCGCATCGACGATCGTCACGGCGCGGCGATAGTAGCGCGTCACGTCGTGACCGATGCCGATCGCCAGCAGTTCGACAGGCGAACGCGTCTCGATCTGCTCGATGACGGCGCGCAGGTGCCGCTCCAGATAATTGCCCGGATTGACCGACAGCGTCGAATCGTCGACCGGCGCGCCGTCCGAGATCATCATCAGGATGCGGCGCTGCTCGCGGCGTGCAAGCAGACGATTATGCGCCCAGATCAGCGCCTCGCCGTCGATATTTTCCTTGAGCAGACCCTCGCGCATCATCAGCCCGAGATTGGCGCGTGCCCGCCGCCACGGCGCGTCGGCCGATTTGTAGATGATATGGCGCAGGTCGTTGAGGCGGCCCGGCGTTTGCGGCTTGCCGCCGGCAAGCCAGTTTTCACGCGCCTGCCCGCCCTTCCAGGCCTTCGTCGTAAAGCCGAGGATCTCGACCTTGACGCCGCAGCGCTCCAGCGTGCGCGCGAGAATGTCGGCGCAGGTGGCGGCCACCGTGATCGGCCGGCCGCGCATCGAGCCGGAATTGTCGATGAGCAGGGTGACGACGGTGTCGCGGAACTGGGTGTCGCGCTCCATCTTGAAGGAAAGAGCCTGCATCGGATCGATGATGATGCGCTGCAGCCGGGCCGGATCGAGATAGCCCTCTTCCAAATCGAAATCCCAGGAGCGGTTCTGCTGCGCCATCAGGCGGCGCTGCAGCCGGTTGGCGAGACGGCCGACGGCACCTTGCAGATGCGCCAGCTGCTTGTCGAGGAAGGCGCGCAGGCGCTCCAGCTCGGCAGCGTCGCAAAGTTCCTCGGCGGTGATGATCTCGTCGAACTCTTCGGTAAAGACGTGATAATCGACCTTCTCGTTGAAATCGGCGAAGGGCGTATTTGGACGGCGGGTCTCGCCCGGCGTTTCCGAATCGTCCTCGCCCTCTTCCATCATGTCGTCGTCGGAGATTTCGGCGCCTTCGGTCTCGCCGTCCTCCATCTGCTCGTCGGCGACCTCGCTGTCCTCGACAGGGGCGGCATCCGTGCCGGCATCCTCGTCGACCTCGTCCTGATCCTGCTCGTCGCCGCTCGACTGGTCTTCCTGCTCCGACTGGTCGTCATTGTCGGCATCGCTGTCGTCGTCGCCGTATTCCTCGGCCATTTCCATGGCCGACAGCATGTTGCGGATAACCTTGGCGAAGGCCTGCTGGTCGTTGATCGCGCTCGACAGATTATCGAGTTCGGACCCTGCCTTGTCTTCGATGAAGCCCCGCCAGAGGTCGAGCACCTTGCCGGCGGTTTCAGGCGGGCGCTGGCCGGTCAGCTTCTCGCGCACCATCATCGCAACGGCTTCGCCGACCGGTGCGTCTTCCTGGCGCTCGATGCCGGTGAAATTCGCCTTGGAATATTTCTCTTCCGTCATGGAGCGCAGGTTCGACGCCATGCCCTCCATGCGCAGCGCGCCGATCGATTCGACGCGCGCCTGCTCGACAACATCGAAGATCGCCCGGGCGTCCGAGCCCTGCGGCGCCATCGTCGCGTGCACTTTCTCGTCATGGCAGGCAAGGCGCAACGCCATCGAATCACCGAGCCCGCGGGTGACCGCCAGCTCATGCGCCGTCGGCCGCTTGGAAAGTTCCGGCAGCCGGATGCGCTCGCCGGTCATCCCCGGCCGTTCATTGGCAAAGGTCACCTCGACATCGCCGTCGCCGGCGATCGAGCGCACGCAGCCGGTTATAGCCCGGCGCAGTGGCTCGACGTCGACAGGCGCGCCGGGCTTTGCTTTCGAATTGTCACCGCGAGCTGCCATGATCGGTCGGTCTCAAGCTCCGAGAACGATGTTGGCGGCACTTTCCTTCAGCTCGACGCCGAAGGCGCGCTGATAGTGCTCGGCGACCAGCGGACGCTCCAGCTCGTCGCACTTGTTGAGGAAGGTGACGCGGAAGGCGAAGGCCAGATCGCCGAAAATGTCGGCGTTTTCGGCCCAGGTGATGACGGTGCGTGGGCTCATGACCGTGGACAGATCACCGTTCATGAAGGCGGCGCGCGTCAGGTCGGCGACACGAACCATCTTCGAAACGGTCTCACGGCCGCCTTTGTCCTTGCCGAAGCTCTTCACCTTGGCGGCGACGATATTCACTTCGTGATCATGCGGCAGGTAGTTCAGCGTCGTGACGATCGACCAGCGGTCCATCTGCGCCTGGTTGATCTGCTGCGTGCCGTGATAGAGGCCGGTCGTGTCGCCGAGGCCGATCGTATTGGCGGTCGCAAACAGCCGGAAGGCCGGGTGCGGCCGGATGACGCGGCTTTGATCGAGCAGCGTCAGGCGGCCGGAGGATTCGAGCACGCGTTGGATGACGAACATCACATCGGGACGGCCGGCATCATATTCGTCGAAGACGAGCGCGACATTGTGCTGATAGGCCCAGGGCAGGATGCCGTCCTTGAATTCGGTGACCTGCAGCCCGTCCTTGACGACGATCGCATCCTTGCCGACCAGGTCGATACGGCTGACATGGCTGTCGAGATTGATGCGCACGCAAGGCCAGTTGAGCCGCGCCGCCACCTGCTCGATATGCGACGACTTGCCCGTGCCGTGATAGCCGGAGATCATCACGCGGCGGTTATGGGCGAAGCCTGCGAGAATGGCGAGCGTCGTGTCGCGGTCGAAAAGGTAGTCGGTATCGAGGTCCGGCACATAGGCGTCGCCCTTGCTGTAGGCGGGAACGCGGATGTCGGAATCGATACCGAAGACCTCTCGGACCGAAACGGTGGTATCGGGCAGTTCTGATATATCCAGGTCGATCTTGCTCATCATGTCTCCAAGGCGGGTGCTGCCACCCGGCCATACTGTCTCAGGCCATGTCGCAACCCAGACGCCGCGTTTTTTATTCCGCGCCCGTCCAGGTCGGAACGTCGGCGATACTTCTCCGGGACTGAAACGAAACCTCGGCGGGATAATGACCGCGTGCGAGCATTCTTGAAAGAGTCCCAGACAAGAAACGCCGCGTCCGGAAGGTCGGCGGAGGCGATGTCGGGAAAACGCACAAATATGAGCCGCGTTTGCCTGCGGCCTCAGCCGATTTGGACCATACCCGATTGAAGCCCAAGAGCAAGGACGGGAATTAACAAAAACCGTTCTGCTTCAACAATTGATAGGCCTGTATGACGGCGCGGAAACGCTCCTCCGAGCCACGGTCGCCGCCATTGGCATCCGGATGGTGTTTCTTCACCAGTTCCTTGTAGCGGCTCTTGATCTCCGCCGATGTCGCATTGGCGTCGAGGGCCATCGTTTCGAAGGCCTTGGTCTCCAGCGATTTTAGCTTGCGCGCCTGGGGGAAACGCGGTCCGCTGCCCTTGCCGCCTTCCTTGACGAAGCCGAAGGGATCGCGAACGCGGGTATAGGCGCCGGAGCGGATCTCCGAATGCAGCGGACTGTCCTTCGCCGCCTTGTTGACGCCGACCGTCCATGTCGGCCGGTGGCCGGTGATCGCCTCTTTCTGGTATCGCGCGATCTCGCCGTCCGAAAGACCGGAGAAATAATTGTAGCCCTTGTTGTATTCCTTGACGTGCTCGAAGCAGAACAAGAAGAACTGGCCTTCCGCATTGCGGCCGACCGGAGCGCGATGCGCCCCCTTCTTGTCGCACCCGTCCCATTGACAGGTAGGCGGCGCCTGCTCTGTCTCCGGCTCGCGTTTGCGGCGTGTTCGGATGCGATCGAAATATTTGGAATCAAGTCTCATGACGGCGCTAATTATGGGGCTGTCGCGAAGCGACAACAAGAATTGACAAACGGGAATGTTGCAGGCTTGGTAGGAACCCTTTTCGCGAACCAGCAAGACCGGATGATGACCCTGCGAACCCGCATCGAAGAAAAACTTATCAAAGCCTTCGCGCCCGAACGCCTGAGCGTCATCGACGAAAGCCATCTGCATGCCGGCCACCAGCCTGATATCACGGGCACCGGCGAAACCCATATGCGGGTGAGGATCGTTTCCGGAAAATTCGCCGGCATGTCGAGGCTGGCCCGCCACCGGGCAATCACCGACCTGTTGAAACCGGAGCTCGATGCCGGCCTGCATGCGCTGGCCGTCGAACCGGCTGCACCTGATGAACCGACCCGCTGGTAGCGGCACGCAAGCCCATATAGGCGTTGGCCGTCCAAGATCCAAGCGGAATCAGCCTGGCTTTGCGCCGTCTTCTCCGGCCGGGCGGATGCGCAGCTTGGTGATGCGATTCTTTTCCCGCTTCATGACGACGAAACGCTTGCCGTAGAAGGTGAAGGCTTGGCGCTCTTCCGGGATGGTCATCGATTCGTGGATGACGAGGCCGGCGATCGTCGTCGCCTCCTCGTCGGGCAGATTCCAGTCGAGCGCCCGGTTCAGGTCGCGGATCGGCACGCCGCCATCGACGACGACGGAACCGTCAGCCTCCTGACGCACGCCCTGTATCTCGATATCGTGCTCGTCGGAAATATCGCCGACGATTTCCTCGAGAATATCCTCCAGCGTGACGATGCCCTGCACCTCGCCATATTCGTCGACGACGACCGCGAAATGCTGCTTGCGCCGCAGGAAGGCGTTGAGCTGGTCCTCCAGGTTGGTGCTGTCGGGCACGAACCACGGCTTCTGCGCGATCTTCACGATATCGAGGTTCTGCGGCTCCATATTCGGCTCGGCAAGCGCCCGCAGCAGATCCTTGGCGTGGACGACGCCGATGATGTTGTCGATCGTGCCGCGCCACAACGGCATGCGCGTATAGGGGCTTTCGAGGATGACGCGCACCACCGCTTCCGGCGGATCGTCGGCGTTGATCGCCCGCATCGCGGTGCGATGGACCATGATGTCCGAGAGTTCGAGCTCGCCTAGATCGAGCACGCCGCCGAGACGGTCGCGGTCGGCCTTGACCACCGATCCCTCGCGGTGGAGCAGATCGACGGCGCCGCGCAGCTCTTCATGCGCCGTCAGCATCGATATCTCGCGTGAGAGATTGATGCCGAACAGCGAAAGAATCTGCCGCACGATCGCATTGACAAAGGAGGAAACCGGGCCGACGACGGCAACGAACAGCCTGGCCGGCAGCGCGATAGCGAGTGCGAAACGCTCGGGCGCTGAAATCGCCCAGCTCTTCGGCAGCACTTCGGCGAAGATGACCAGGATGACGGTCATCGCGAGCGTCGCCAGTGCCACCCCGGAACTGCCGAACAGTCCGAGGAAGAGGCTGGTGGCGATCGAGGAGGACAGGATATTGGCGAGATTGTTGCCGATGAGCAGCGCACCGATCAACCGGTCGCGCCGCTCGATCAACTGCCGGACGAGCCCGGCGCGGTCGTCGCCGTTGGCCTCGAGCGTATGGATACGGCTGCGCGAAACGGCGGTCAGCGCCGTCTCCGAGCCAGAAAAGAAGGCGGACATCAGCACGAGCGCCGTGATCGAAAGGATCTCCGGCCAGTATGTCGCGAGAAATGCCAGAGCGCCTTCGACCGTCATCAGGCGTGTTTTTCCTGGAGAAAGCTGATCACTTCGGACGCCGGAACGTCGTCGGCGACGAAGGACTGGCCGATGCCGCGCGTCAGGATGAAGGTGAGCTTGCCGCCCTTGACCTTCTTGTCCTGGGCGATCGCGTCCATTAACTTTTCGGCCGGCGGCAGGTCGCCCGGAATGTCGGAGATGCGGGTCGGCAGGCCGACCTCCTTCAGATGCCGCTCGACGCGGCGCGCATCGTCAGGGCTTGCAAGGTTCATTCGTGCGGAGAATTCGTGCGCCAGCACCATGCCGATCGAAACGCCCTCGCCATGCACGAGGCGGGAGCTGTCATAAGCAGTCGCCGCTTCCAGCGCATGGCCGAAGGTATGGCCGAGATTGAGCAGCGCCCGCGGCCCGTTCTCGCGCTCGTCGGCAACGACGACATCGGCCTTCGCCTGGCAGCTTGCGGCAATCGCCTCGATGCGCGCGGAGCCGCCTGCAAAAACCGCCTTCCAGTTCGCTTCCAGCCAGGCAAAGAAATCCGGCTTGTCGATCAGCCCGTATTTCGCGACCTCGGCGTAGCCTGCGCGGAATTCGCGCGCGCTCAGCGAATTCAGCACATCCGTATCGGCCAGAACCAGGTCCGGCTGGTGGAACACGCCGATCAGGTTCTTGCCGTGGCGGGAATTGATCCCGGTCTTGCCGCCGACGGAGGAATCGACCTGCGACAGCAGCGAGGTCGGCACCTGGACGAAGCGCACCCCGCGGCGGACGATGCCGGCCGCAAACCCGGAAAGATCGCCGATGACGCCGCCACCGAGCGCGATGACGTAATCGTTGCGCTCGACGCGGGCTTCGAGCACCTTGTCGCAGACCGTGATCAGATGCTCGAAGCTCTTGGTCTTCTCGCCGGCCGGCAGGACGACCTCAGCCGAGGCGATACCCGCTTCCTCCAGACTTGCGACGAGGGCCTTGAGATAGAGCGGCGCGACATTTTCGTCGGTGATAACAGCCGCCTTGCGGCCCTTGAGCCGGGAGGCGATCTCGGCGCCGGCCCGCGCAATCAGCCCCGGCCCGATCAGTATGTCATAGGCGCGCTCGCCGAGCGGCACATGCACCGTTCGGATGGCGGAGGCGGAGGTTATCGCATTCATGACGCTGCACTTTCCTTCTGAGCTTCGATCAAGGCCTTCAACACCTCGTCGGCCATGATTTCCTTGCGCACATCGCGCGAAAGCACGGTCAGATCGGCCTGCGCATAGATCGGATAACGCGCATTCATCAGGCCCTCGAGCGTCTGCTTCGGGTTTTCGGTCTTGAGCAGCGGCCGCGTGTCGCGCTTGGCGACCCGGTCCCAGAGCACGTCGAGATCGGCCTTCAACCAGACGGAAAGGCCGCCCTTCTTGATATGTCTGCGCGTCCGGTCGTTGATGAAGGCGCCACCTCCGGTGGAGACGACCCGCGGCCCGCTCTTCAGCAACCGCTTCATCACCCGCGCTTCCAGCGCCCGGAATTCCTGCTCGCCATAGGCGGCGAAAAGCTCGGCGATCGTCATGCGCGAAACCCGCTCGATCTCGAGATCGCTGTCGATGAAGGGAATGGCGAGCTGGTTGGCGACGATGCGCCCGACGGAGGATTTTCCGGCGCCCATCAGGCCGACAAGGATCAGATTGCGTGAACCGAGCGCGGCGCGAGCTCTGTCTTTCAAGCTGTCAGCAACGGTCAGCAGTTGTTCACTCATCGGTCCATTCACACTTTGTTTGCAAACGGTATCGACAAATGCAGGTGGAGCGTCAAGTCGCGGACAAGGGAATCATGGCGTGAATACCGCTTCTTGCACTTGCAGATAGGCTTCTTATAACAGAAGCAGAGCATGAAGGAGTTGCTGAATGCCGACCCTGTTCCGTTTCCTGTTCGTCTGCGCGATCCTCGCCGGGACGGTCTACGGAGCGATGCTGGCGCTTGTGACCTTCGTCGAGCCCGAGCCGCGCGACGTGACGATCCGCATTCCGTCCGAGCGGGTCAATCCGCCCGCAACGGGCGCGATCAACACGACCAGGAAGTGACCGGCATGGTGGATCTCGGCCGCGTCCATGTGGAATCCTTCCTGGAGATGATGAGCGCCGAGCGGGGTGCTGCCGCCAACACGCTGCAATCCTATGAACGCGATCTCGACGATATCAGATCCTTCCTGAAGGAGCGCAGCATACGGCTCACCGAAGCCGCCTCCGCCGATCTCGCCGCCTATCTCTCCTCACTCGCCCGAAAGGGCTTCAAACCCTCCTCCCAGGCGCGCCGGCTTGCGGCCATGCGGCAGTTCTACAAGTTTCTCTACGCCGAGGGCCTGAGGACCGACGACCCCACAGGCATTCTCGACGCGCCGAAGAAGGGCCGTCCGCTGCCGAAGACGATGGGCGTCGAGGAGGTCGGCAGGTTGCTTTCGCAGGCCGAGGCCGAAGCCGATGATGCGGCTCCGGGCCAGCTGCAGCGCCTGCGCATGCTGGCACTGCTGGAGCTGCTCTATGCCACCGGCATGCGTGTCAGCGAACTTGTCTCGCTTCCTGCCCGCGTGCTCGATCAGGAAGGCCGTTTCCTGATGATCCGCGGCAAGGGCAACAAGGAGCGGCTGGTGCCGCTGTCGCAATCGGCGATATCAGCGCTGAAATCCTATGGGCGCCTGCTGGCGGCCGAAAATGCAGCGGCGAAGGAGCCGCAGCAAAGCCCCTGGCTGTTTCCCTCCGTCTCGAAGGAAGGATATCTGCCGCGCCAGGTATTTGCCCGCGACCTCAAGAACCTGGCAATCCGCGCCGGCCTGACGCCGTCGCTGATCTCGCCGCATGTCATGCGCCACGCCTTTGCCAGCCACCTGCTTGCCAACGGCGCCGATCTGCGCGTCGTACAGGAACTCCTCGGCCATTCGGACATTTCGACCACACAGATTTACACCCATGTCCTCGAAGAGAGGCTGCAGCAGCTTGTCCAGACGCATCACCCCCTTGCCAAACAGGCGAAAAAGCACGAATAGGACCGGCGACAAGGGGCGGAGCCAGGAAAACGCCCCGGGCACAAGGAACGGAAACGCACCTCATGCACAATTATCTCGACTTCGAAAAGCCGATCTCCGACCTCGAAGGCAAGATCATCGAGCTGAAGAAGCTCGCAACGGAAGACGAGAGCATCGACACCACCGATGAGATCGGCCGGCTGGAGGTTCGCGTCCGTGAGGCCATCGTTGAAATCTATTCCAGGCTCAATCCCTGGCAGAAGACGCAGGTCGCCCGCCATCCGCAGCGCCCGCATTTCGTCGATTACGCCAAGACGCTGTTCCAGGAATTCACGCCGCTTGCCGGCGACCGCAAATTTTCCGAGGATGCCGCGATCCAGGCGGGGCTTGCCCGTTTCCGCGGCCAGCCCGTCGCCGTCATCGGCCAGGAGAAGGGCAATGACACCAAGAGCCGCCTGAAGCACAATTTCGGCAGCCCCCGGCCGGAAGGCTATCGCAAGGCGATCCGCATCCTTGAGATGGCCGACCGTTTCGGTCTGCCGGTGATTTCGCTGGTGGATACGGCAGGCGCCTATCCCGGCGTCGGCGCCGAGGAGCGCGGCCAGGCCGAAGCGATCGCCCGCTCCACGGAAATGTGCCTGGGCGTCAAGGTTCCACTCGTCTCCGTCGTCATCGGCGAAGGCGGCTCGGGCGGCGCGATTGCCATCGCCACCGGCAACAAGGTCTATATGCTCGAGCATTCGATCTACAGCGTCATCTCGCCGGAAGGGGCAGCCTCCATCCTCTGGCGCGATTCCACCCGCGCCCGGGAAGCGGCGACCAACATGAAGATCACCGCCGAAGACCTGAAATCGCTTGGCGTCATCGACGGCATCATTTCCGAGCCGCTCGGCGGCGCGCATCGTGATCCCGACAGCGTGATCGCAGCAACCGGCGACGTGATCGCCAATGCTCTGGCCGAAATGGCACCCCGCTCCGGCGAGCAGCTGCGCAACGACCGCCGCCAGAAATTCCTCGCCATGGGCCGCAATCTCTAACAGACATTCGGTTTCTCATCGATTGGGGCCAAATCTTGGCCACATTGATGTTATCTGTAGCATTTCGCGCTTGCGGGGATGTTCCAGGCACGTCATAGGCTGGTAAGGACTTATAAAGTATAAGCCGTCTATGATTCCGTTTGATGCCCGGACTCCATGGGCGGACCGGGTCGCATTATCTTTATGGGCTAGTTGGGATGCGCATACGTTATTTTGCCTATATTTCCCTCATGGCGCTGGCTCTCTCCGGCTGCAATGACGCGTTGGAAACCGCGCAGGTCGATCTTTCCAAGGTCAAGAACAAGGTCGAGCAGCCGCTTCCCAGCCACATCCTCACTGCCATGGCCGCCAAGGGCATGGACCGCAATTCGCCGATCATGATCCGCATCTTCAAGGAAGAAGGTGCCATGGAGATCTGGAAGGCGAAGACCGACAACCGTTTCGACAAGATCGCCGATTACAAGATCTGTGCCTGGTCCGGCCGTCTCGGCCCGAAGGTAAAGACCGGCGACCGGCAGGCGCCGGAAGGTTTCTACGACCTGACGCGCGCCAACCTGAATCCCAATTCGAAATATTATCTGGCGATCAACACCGGTTTCCCAAACCGCTACGACGCGGCGAACGGCCGCACCGGCTCCGATCTGATGATCCACGGCGCCTGCTCGTCCTCCGGCTGCTACTCGATGACCGACCAGCAGGTGCTGGAGATCTACGCCTTCGCCCGCGACGCCTTCAAGGGCGGCCAGTCGACCGTGCAGCTACAAGCTTTCCCCTTCCGCATGACGGCGGAAAATATGGTGAAGCATCGCCTCGACAGCAGTTACGACTTCTGGAAGATGCTGAAGGTCGGGTACGACAATTTCGAAGTGACGAAGCGCCCGCCTGAGGTGAACGTCTGCGAGAAGAAATACGTGTTCAACCAGCAGGCAACCGACGGCAGCGCCTTCAATGCCGCCGGCAAGTGCCCTGCTATGTCGACGCCGCCGGCGCTGACGGCGGCCCTTGCCGCCTACGGCAAGACCTACGATGCCGATTATGCCAAGGCGATGAGCAAATTTGACGGCATGGCCTGGTACGACCCGTCTGAAGCCGAACGCAAGGCGGTGGTCGCCAAGACGCGCAAGGGCCGTGAACTCGCTTACGCCCCGACCGGAACCTCGCTGGAAGCCGGCCGCATGGTCAAGGTCGCCGAACTCGAAGACCTGATGGCCAAGCGCACCGAGCAGGGCCTCGCCGCCAAGACGGCACCGGGTGCCACGCCTGTCGCCCCTGCCCAGCCGCAAGCCGTCGCTGCCGCGGCACCCGCGGTCGTGCCGGTGCCGATGCAGAACCCGCTGGCCTTTGCGGCGCCCGAACCGCAGGAAACGGCGGAAGCCACGGCAAAGAAGCCGTTCTGGAAATTCTGGGCGAGGAACTGAACGGCTTGAACCCCGTTCTCTACGATCTTCGCGGCCTGAAATGCCCATTCCCCGTGATCAAGACACGCAAGAAGCTCGCCGCCATGGCGAGCGGCACGCTCATTCGCGTCGACACCACCGATCCGCTTGCGGTGATCGACATGCCGCATTTCTGCAATGAGGACGGCCACGAACTGATCGAGACGGAAAAGACCGAAAACGGCCACCGCTTCCTGATCCGCAAGCGCTAAAGCGCGTCGCGATCTTTCAGATTCGCTTGCCGCGCTTTAGGTCTTTGTTTTCCGCATGTCTTTGGCGCAAAATCGCTGCACACTTTTGCGCGACATGCTTTTAAATTCTGAGGCCGGGGATAGCGAGCGGATTGTCCGACAGCGCCGCACGATCCGGCATGTCGATGCGCGGCTTGCCGAGGAAGGCGTCGAAGAGATCCTTCACGAAGGCTTCCGGCAGATCCCGGGTGATCAGCACCATGCGTGTGCGCCGGTCTTCCCCCGGCCAGGCGGCAAGCCGCACCGGCGGATGGAAGATGCTCTGCACCCCATGCAGCACCAGCGGCCGATCCGGCCGGTCGGAGACCGAGACGATCGCCTTCATCCTCAACAGCTTCTCGCCATGGGCAGAGCGCAGGAGATCGATGAACATCTCGAGCGCCATCGGATCGATCGGCTTCTCCTCGACGATCGAGAAAGAGCGGATCGAGGCGTCGTGACGATTGACGTCATGCGGATCCTGATGCGCGTGCTCATGGTGATCGCCATCACGATCATGATTGTGATCGTGATGATGATGCGCCTCGTGCGCATCCTCATCCTGCAGCCAGCGGCCGACATCGGCGATCTTCGTTGCCGGATCGTAGAGCCCGTTGACCAGCACTGCGGCAGTACCCGCCTCGGCACTGTCGGCATCCATCATCACCGCACGCGGATTGAGCGCCCGCAGGTTTTTTTCCAGCTCGTCCGTTGCCTCGGCCATCGCCTTTTTCGAAACGATCAGCCGATCCGCGACCGCCGCCTGCTTGCGCGCTTCCTCGTGATTGTCGAGCGTCTGCAGCCCATTCACGGCGTCGACGACGGTGACGACGCCGTCCAGCTCGAAATTCGTGGCGATGACGGGATTGCCCATGATCGCCTGCATGACCGGTGAAGGATCGGCAAGACCCGTCGTCTCGATGACGACGCGTTTCACCGGCTTGACGCGGCCTGTCTGCACCGCGTCCATCAGGTTCGCCAGCGTATCCACCAGCTCGCCGCGCACGGTGCAGCAGAGGCACCCGTCTGATAGTTCGATAATCGAATCGCCGGAGCTTTCGACTAGCAGATGGTCGATGCCGACATCGCCGAATTCGTTGATGATGACCGCCGCATCTTTCATCACCGGATCTTTGAGGATGCGGTTGAGCAGCGTCGATTTGCCGGCGCCGAGAAAGCCGGTCAGGATGGTGACCGGAATCCTGTCGTTGAGCGCGCTCATGTCATCTACCTTAAAGCTTAGAAGGATGTCGGGCGCGGCATCGGCACCGGCACGTTGGCGATCGCTCCCGCGGTATCGCCCCGCGCCATTTTTTCCGGCTGCGCTGCCGGCTGCGGGTCTTGGCCCGGAATGAGCCCGGCAAAGACGAATTGCGGATCGTGGTCCATCGGCTGGATATAGGGCGACTGCACTCGCATGCGGCCGACTTCGTCGCGCGTTTCGCTGCGCACCTTGGCGCCCTTGGCGCTGCAGATATCGGCGGTGATGTCGGCAACCTGGTCCTGTCCCGGGCCATAGGGCCTCAGCGAACCCAGCGTGTCGTTGCTGGCAGGCTGGGTGGTGAAGCCCTTCTGCAAGAGGTTCGCCGTCGCATCGGCGCGCGCCGCAAGGCTGTCGGTGCCGAGCACGACCGAGACCAGCGTGCGGCCGTTGCGCGTCGCCGAACCGATCTGGTTGAAACCCGAGGCGCAGATGAAGCCGGTCTTCATGCCGTCGGCGCCGGCGAAGCGGCCGATCAGCATGTTGAGGCTCGGCACGTTCTGCTGGCCGGTGGTAAAGCCTTCCAGCGAGAAATAACCGGCATATTGCGGAAAATCGCGGCGCAGCGTCACCGTCAGCACCGCAAGGTCGCGCGCCGTCGTATACTGCCCCTTGCCGGGCAACCCGTTCGGATTGACGAAATGCGAATCCGTCATGCCAAGCTTCAGCGCCTCGCCGTTCATCCGCGTCACGAAGCCTTCCTGCGTGCCACCGATGGCTTCGGCGACCGCGACCGCGATGTCGTTCGCCGATTTGACCATCAGGATCTTCAGCGCGCTATCGAGCGTCAGCTTCTGGCCCGGTTTGAAATACATCTTGGCAGCCGGCTGCGCGGCGGCGCGCTTGCTGATGACGATGGGCGTATCGAGGCTGATCTGACCGGCGCGGATCGCGTCGAACACGGTATAGACGGTCATCAGCTTGGTGAGCGAGGCCGGATACCATTTGCGGAAGGCTTCTTCATGCTCGAGCACGCGGCCGGTCTGCACGTCGACGAGAATATGCGGATTGGCCTGGGCCAGCGGAACCGAGGCCAGAAAAACGGCAGTCGCCGCTGATACGAAAGAAAGCGGCCGCAAGGCAGCAAACAAACGGAAGTGGCTCGTCGACACGGTTCGTCCTTCGGATATCAGGAAAATCTCGAAATCTTCCCCTATTTAGCCTATATGGCTATGACATGGCAAAGGTCATTGACTAAGTAATTTCCACAGCCTCACACCCTTGTGATGCGATGAAAGATTGTCGAGATTTCATAACAGGAACGCCGATATGCCGATTTTGAACAGAGCCGCGGAGTTGCAGGACGAGGTCGCCGAATGGCGCCGCCACATCCACGCCCGGCCCGAACTCCTCTTCGCGGTGGAAAACACGGCCGCCTTCGTCGCCGAAAAACTCAAGGAATTCGGCGTCGACGAGATCGTCACCGGTATCGGCCGCACCGGCGTCGTCGGCCTGATCAGGGGCAAGGGCGAAGGCCGCCGCACGGTCGGCCTGCGCGCCGACATGGACGCCCTGCCGCTCACCGAAATATCAGGCAAGCCCTGGGCTTCGAAGACGGCCGGCAAGATGCATGCCTGCGGCCATGACGGCCACACCGCCATGCTGCTCGGCGCCGCGAAATACCTGGCCGAAACCCGCAACTTCAACGGCAATGTCGCCGTCATCTTCCAGCCCGCCGAAGAAGGCGGCGGCGGCGGCAATCTGATGGTCAAGGACGGCATGATGGAGCGCTTCGCTATCGAAGAGGTCTACGGCATGCACAATCTGCCGGGCCTGCCCGTCGGCCAGTTCGCCACCCGCAAGGGCGCGATCATGGCGGCAACCGACGAATTCACCGTCACCGTCAAGGGCCGCGGCGGCCACGCCGCTCAGCCGCACAAGACGATCGACCCGATCGCCATCGGCGCCCAGATCGTCGCCAACCTGCAGATGATCGCCTCACGCAGTGCCGATCCGCTGCGCTCGGTCGTCGTCTCGGTGACCAAGTTCAATGCCGGTTTCGCCCATAACGTCATTCCGAACGACGCGACCTTCGCCGGTACGGTCCGCACCCTAGACCCCGAGGTGCGCACGCTCGCCGAGACGCGGTTCCGGCAGATCATCGAGGGCCTGGTTGCGGCCCACGGCGCCGAGGCCGAAATCAGCTTCCATCGCAACTATCCCGTCACCGTCAACCACCCCGTTGAGACCGAGCACGCGGTCGCCACCGCCAGCGCCATCGCCGGCGAGGCGAACGTCAACGCCGAGATCGATCCGATGATGGGCGGCGAGGATTTCTCCTACATGCTGAACGCCCGCCCCGGCGCCTTCATCTTCATCGGCAACGGCGACAGCGCCGGCCTCCACAACCCGGCCTACGACTTCAACGACGAAGCCATCGCCCACGGCATCTCCTACTGGGTCCGCCTCGCCGAACAACGCCTCGGCCTCTAGCAACAATTAAGGCTTGGCTTCACGCCAAGCCTTTTGTATGCATGGCGTGCAAGTGGTCCCGTAGCTCAGCAGGATAGAGCAATTTTAATAGCCTGCAAACTTACTGATTTGCCGCGATACCCTGTCGCGTACGGCGCTACTAAACCAGTAAATTTACCGATGTTGCTCAAGAGTCGAGCGGTTCCTGCGGCTTGCCGCTAGAAGTGATCCAACGTACTCCAGCGCCAAACGACGTGGTCTCAGCAGTAAACTCGATATTCCGAGCTTTTAAAGCAGCTTCCAACCGGTCCAGTTTCACTCGACTTACGGCCTCAAAATCGTCGAGTTCGAGCCGGGCGATGAACTTTTGGTCTACGTCGGCGATCTTCGCCAGCTGCGCTTGTGATAGATTGGCCAAGCCTCTTGCCGCAGGTAGCATCGCTCTCCTGTAAGGGTCTTTCCTACCTGGTACTCGCCACCTGATACCCTGACCGAAGTCACTGCCCGCATCAGTGAATTCGACGCCTTCTTCCTCGTATTTCTCTTTCAGGAGGTAGGCGAAGCGCGGCGTGAGCTTATACCGCCCTGCTTCGAGGGTGTAGACCGACCGGGACTTCAGTTTGAACAGGTCTTCGATGCCAGTTTGGGTATATCCCAACAGGCAACGCGCAGCTCTGAGGAGGTCTGGAAGGCTGTCCATATATCTGGATGAGCAGGCCAACCAAGGAAATGTCAATTAATTCTGGTTGATACATAAGCGCCATTAAAACTAAGTCATAATATTTGCAAATAAGTCATTTCCTTTGCAATTGAGGCGCGAATCAGATTTTGTGTTGCCAACGCAGCGGCTTCGCCGCCGAATCAGAGGGCAACTTGTGTGATGGATAAATGGTTAGGCACGCCACCGGATTTGATAATCCCAAGACTAAGATCGCTGGTCGAAGATTTGGAACGCGTTGCCGCTCCCGGCGGCGTTGCCGGTATCAATGACGCGGTCATCATCAAGAACTGCATCCTCACAAGTCGATCTGTCCCCTGCTTGATCGGCCAAATGCATGGCCACCCGACAATCAAAGACGGGGCGGGTATCACGAGCGAACTTTTCTACCTCGACCGAAAGCGGCGCGTCGCTAGGACACTGAGCCGATGGTATCGGTTCGACGATGGCCTTTTGATCTGATCTCACGTTACGGAGACCACCAATGGAAAAGGCTCTCGCCGACCAGCTTGACCGGTACATTTACAAACTTCAGGAAGCATCGCGAAATTTAAAAGGCTCGCGGTCTATTGGTGCGATAAGAACGAAGCACGACAATGCAGCAATTGCGACGAAGTCCGCAGCGGATTTCTTAGCCTACTGCGCCCTCATCAAGTTCGTTCGACGGAATATCGGCAGCCTGTCGCAACCGTCATGCGTCGCCTTGGTCTGTGTTCCAAGTCAGTGGCTGCTTTCAGATATTGAAGATGCGGCAAAGATAATCTTCAACAACGCGAAGCAGTTCAAAATCTGCCTCCACCCTACGTCAAAGCACAAGCGGGGTTGGGAGATCGACGCAGATGAACTCCTTGCCTCAGACAAACTGATCATTTTCGCGCGGGCTGGCTCGATGGTTCACGAGGATTTCGAATTGGCAGCGACAGTTCGTGACCGGCTTAGCTTGTGCGATGTCAGGCATATCCGCGCACTCAGCGGGCTACGAGGATGTGGCGCACTCACCGACGAGCAGGTGGCGGTGATCGCACCGCAGCCTTCGGAACGAATGGAAGCGATTTTCCGACGCGGGCAACCCGCAAAGCGTGCAGCCGAAAGGCTCATGGATGCTCATAGTAAGTCAACTGACCTGCCCGCGCAGCACCTCGACTTGTCGAAAGGCTTCGGTGAAGCAGGCGTGTGGGCCAAGGAATTGAAAAGAGATATCCAAGAGTGGCGTGAAGGAAAGTTGCCTTGGCCCGAGGTAGATAAGGGGTGTTTGCTCTACGGCCCGCCCGGCACTGGAAAGACACGATTTGCCTCCGCACTCGCTGCAGAATGCGATCTGCATTTGGAGGCGGCTTCGATCTCTAAATGGCAGAGCTTTAAGGATGGCGACCTGGGAGATATGCTGAAGGCAATGTACCAAGCCTTCGGGGCTGCCAGGGAAAATGCCCCTGCGCTGTTGTTCATCGACGAGTTCGACTCCATCGGTGATCGCTCAAAGTTTCCGTCGCAGCACGAGACCTACTCGACAACGGTTGTCAACGCCCTTCTTGAATGTCTAGACGGCATCGGAGACCGAGAAGGTGTCGTCGTGCTTGGAGCATGCAACCATCCACAAAAAATCGACCCCGCACTATTGCGAAGTGGTCGGCTGGAAAAACATGTTTCATTTCCTTTACCAGACGCCGCAGCTCGTTCAGAAATCCTTGCGTTTCATCTTCCCAGCCTATCTGAAGAGGCCGCCCTCAAGGAAATTGGAGCCCGATTGCCAGGCAAAAGCGGGGCTGATCTCGAACGATTGGCAAGGGAGGCTCGGCGCATTGCGCGGCGCGAAAATCGATCAGTTACCATCGACGATGTCAGGGCAAGGATAAAGGTACCTGCGCCGCTCGACGCAGCCACTTTGCACCGAGTGGCGATTCACGAGGCCGGTCATGCCATCGTGGCACACGCTCTTTTTATCGGAAAAATCGAACGTGTGGAAATCTATGACAACGTGCATCGGTTCGCGACCGTCATGGACGCCAACGGGCTGACTACAGTGGAGATATCCGCCAGAGAGTTCACGACACGGTGGGACATCATCAAAATGATCACGATGCATCTCGCTGGAGCGGCGGCAGAAGACTTAGTCTTGGGCCACCGGTCAAATTGGGCGTCGGGCACTCGGGACAGCGATCTCTCGCAAGCGACAACCTTGGCAATCAAGATGGTTACGGAATATGGCTTCGGTAGTTCACTTTATTTCCTTCCTGGTTCCGTCGACATTGAGGCAGCCGTCACACTTTGGGAAGATCAGCCGCTCCGGGATGAAGTTACCGAGATTCTGCAAGAACAGTATCAACGAGCGAGAGACATGCTTGATGGTTTGCGCCCCACCCTACTCAAGCTCGCGGATGCACTTGTAAAAGAAAAGTCCTTGGACGCGGCTCAATTAGAACCGTATTGGCCAGGTGCCCCCAAACGCACGAACGTTTTGCGCCAATAGTGCGGCGCAACGACATCCGGCGACTATCAAGGAAATCGAAATCAACGAGGCAAGGAAACGTCGCGGAAATTGCGGCGCGGTCCCGGACTATTTTGCCTACACGGAAGGTATGACATGCGGGCTTGGATCATCAGCGATATCCACCACGCGCGGATGGACGTTCTCTGGAGCAATCTTGCGGTCCCAAAAGCGGACGTTTGCATTTGCGCCGGGGATATCACGAATTCAATAGTTGATAGCATCGCGCATGTCCGGCGCTTCATCGAGCCACACATGCCTGTGGTCCTTACCCTTGGCAATCACGACTACTATGGTTCGAGTATCGATTTCGCCCTTGAGCGGGCGCGACGCCTCATCGAAGGTACGCGTATTCAACTACTTGAAAATGAGACCTGCATTTTCCACGATTGCCGCTTCGTCGGCGCGACACTGTGGACAGATTTTGCGGTTTCGGTCGGCGACGATGATCACGTCCCGCCAGAGGAGCGACGAGCCAAAGCCTTCGCGTTGGTTCCTTGGCAGATAATGGACTTCCACTGCATCCTTCGATCCGACCCGCGACACCCGGGTGAAAACGGGCTGATCACAGTTCAGGAAATCCTCAAGCGCCACATCGCGAGCCGATCATTCATTGACCGCGAACTGGAAAAGCCATTCGACGGCCGCACTTTCGTCGTGACGCATCACGCACCGCTCATCCAGAGTTTTGACGCCCGATTCTTTGGCCACGTAACCAATGCGGCATTCGGAAGTGATCTGTCCGATTTGATCGCGCGGCGACGGCCGTCCGTTTGGATTCACGGCCATATCCATCGATTCCGCGACTATATGGCTGACGGGACCAGAGTGATCTGCAATCCTCGTGGTTATCGAGGCGAGCGAGATTTGAATGGATTTCGGCCGGGTTTCGTCATCGATCTATGAGAAATCCTGACGAGGCAGTCGATCTTGAGGACATGGCGAGTTATTACGCTAAAGCATCGACATGGGCGCAGTCCATGGTTGGGTAAGGTTAGAAGGCCTCCCGCTCTTCACCCGTTTGGCGATTCCAGCGCAATTGGCGGCGTCGGCGCAATTCCAAGCAAAGTGCCAACGACGGGTCGCCGCCTTCCGGTTAGGACTGCCGGTGTCCATGGTGCCGTTCGGGTAGACAACGGTAAACGTCCAGCCTGCATTGTGGGCATCGCCTGCTAGCCGCGATAGAGAACAAGACAAGAACAAAATTCCTTATGGATGCGAGCACAGATTTTGGCATTAAAGTATACATGCCCGAGTCAGAGGCACGATAGCCATCGAAGGACGAACAGTGAGCACAATAGGCAAAGTCTTCATCAGCCATGCTACCGCAGACGCCGCCTTGGCAAAATTGGTAGTGAATTTCCTGAAGGAAGCCGTAGGCGTGCGGGATGCAGATATTTTCTGCAGCAGCCTCCCAGGTCACAGCATCCCGTTGATGGAAGACTTCAATTTATACCTAAAGAACCAAATCGAGCAGCCCTCTATCGTCCTCGCACTCCTGACACCCGCCTATTTCGATAGCGACTTTTGCTTGATGGAGCTGGGAGCGGCCTGGTCGAGGTCACTGAAGACGCTCGCCGTCGTCGCTCCAGAAATATCGTTCGACCTCGTGACAAAGACCTTGGGACTGAAGCAGGCATGGCTGATCAACGATCACTCCCGGCTTTCTGAATTCAGAGACGCTTTTAAAGAACTAGCGTTGGAAAGCCGAAGCTCCGCAACGTGGGAAGGGAAGGCGGCTGAATGGCGGAAGAGGTTGCCTGCGATCCTTCGCGGGCTGCCGTCATCCAAACTCGTTTCAAAAAAAGACCTCGATGCTGCGTTTTTTGAGATCGAGACGATCAAACGAGCCTCGGCCGCAGAAGCCGAACGGCTATCTAATCTACATCAGGAACTAGCCGGGCGCTCTGCTCGGAAACATCAAGAACTTGAGGAGGAGAACGCCGCACTTCGAAAGCGGCTGGCCGACAAAGAGGCAGGATTGCCCCGCGCCATAATTGTCGAGCCGGAACGCCTTATTGCTCTCGATCTGCAAGAGGTCCTAACGCGGGCTCGATACGATGTTGTTGGCGTTACAAAGTCAAAGCAGGAGGCGATCATCATGGCCCTTGCTGAAAAGCCAGAACTCATCGTTACGGAAATAGACCTTGCTGACGGCTCATCAGGCATTGATCTCGTGAATGCCCTCTACCCACATTTGGAATGCTTCGCGATATTCGTCACCAACCATCCGGAGAAGCTGTTGACAGGCAATCGACCGGAGCCAATCGAACTGATAACGAAGCCGTTCTCACCCGATAATCTGCTAGAAAAGGTCGCTGGCGCGAGGAAGCGCCTTATTGAGAGGCGGGCGCTGGCCGAACGCCAAGCAGTTCGTTGATCACCGTCGCCTCGCGAACCACACCACTGGAAATGTTATCCTTACCGTGCAATTTCTTGGGGCAGGGGCATCTTGGGGACATCGATGATCAGCAGCAAAATTATTGCCGTGGCAGCCGTGATGGCGCTCGCTGCATGCAGCTCCACGTCGCAAGGCGTCGCTCTCGGCGTTCGAGGCAGCCCAGCATGGAACAAGACAGCTCCGAAAGCCGATATCGTGGCCTACTATGACCAGAAGCGCGATTACGAGCTGTGCACCAGCTGGCAAAAGCATCCTGACAGTCCGACGCTGCGGGCAAACATCGCCGATGCCCTGGAACGTCGAGGAAAGCCCGCTGACATGTGCTACCGGCCGGACCTGGATGCGACGCAAGCCGCTGCCGAAGCTTCGCGACCGAATTCGTATGTGCCTCCGCCCGCTGCCCGAAAGCCCGTGAATTGCCAAGGCTACACGATTGGGAACATAACGCAGACGTATTGCAACTGATGGAAAAGCCCACCAAAACGTTCGGTCTGGATGAGCCCATCGACCTTTATCGAAAGCTGCTGTTCGATATCGAGCGCCTTCGAGTCGGAGGCTCCAGCAGAGCCGTGCAGTTTTCTGCATTCGACTGCGCCGTCGATGCGTTCCACTTGATCGACTGGGTCCTGCATGCCGTCAATGATGAGGCTCATCTTCGCCTGACGGGCAAGGGGCGCGGCAAGCATGGCGTAATCCCAGGCTTCATTACGACGAATGCGATCCGACTGCCTGACCTAGAGCTATGCCGCCAGATAGCCAACTCGGTAAAACATGTCGTCATGACATTTGGTCCGAAGATGGAGCACATGTCGACAGGCTCCACGGTGAAGTTCGAACCCGAATTTATACCCGATCAACCGCCTCCACCCGGCTTCCGGATGTTTGCGTGGGTCTACATCGAACTTCACGGCACCAAATATGCTGTCATCGAGCTTTTCGAGCACATGGCGCGACAGTGGGAACAGTTCCTAAGACAGGAAGGCCTGTTTGTTGAAGAGCCACCGGACTGGGAGCCATCTGACGAAGCGTAGAGCGCACATGTCTAACGGGGAACTGCAAAAGGGGCAGCTCGCGCCTTTGTTACCAAAACCCCTTCCGTGGTAGCTCCGCTTCGGGAAATGGAATGTACTTAAAATATTCTTTTTTACATCCAGAGCTGGTGGTCATTTCCATGTTGCTGCCGCCATCGATCACTTCGAACATTACAGCCCTTTGAGGCACCCGCACCCTTTCGGTCTTGCCAATCACAACAGAGTATTTAGCGCAGACGACTGAAACCCCGTTGTCGTATGTGTGCATCCCCGAGATTTCGGCCTGCTTTATCGTATCGGGATAGGCGAAATGTTTGTGCATGTAGTCAGCAAGCAATTGTCTTTGCTCCGGCGTCGAGGGGAAATCCTGCTCAGCGAATGCGGGTGAATAAAACGCCAGAGCCAGTGCTAGTTGGAGAAACATTCTCACGGTAAATCCTCTACTTTTCCGAGGTGTCTTTTAACTGCGCAGCGAGGATTGTCGATATCCGAAGCTGTTCAAACGAGACTCTTAAAGGATTTGGTGCTGGAATGGCTGCATGACGAAACCGCCGCGCCCTCCTCGATCTAAGCCGCTGCTCCGCGACGACGGCGGGCCCTTGCAATCGCGCCCGATCCGAAAGCGGAATCCAGCGCAACCGGCGCTGCCTTTCGATCCCATGCCGCCAAGGGTCGAACCGGCGCTGGCGTTGCTGAAGCAAAAGCCGCCGCCAGGTGATGATTGGGGCTGGGAAATCAAATGGGACGGATACAGGCTGGCCGTTCACGTCGAACCTACCGGCGTGCGAATCTTGACGCGAGGCGGTTACGATTGGGCCGATAGATTTCCGGGTATCGAGGCGGCTGCTCGGTCGCTCGGTCCCGCGTCCATGATTCTCGACGGTGAAGGCGTCGTCTTGGACGAACAAGGGCGCTCCGACTTCAACGGACTCCAAAATTCCTTGGGCGCGGTCGGCCGCCGTTCCGGCAATCTGACGGCCGGAAACGCGATCTTTATGGCGTTCGATTTGCTCTATCTCGACGGCCACGATTTGCGCGGCCTCGAATATCGAGACAGGCGGCATCTGCTTGAAGAGACCTTGGCCGGTTTCGGGGGTGCTATTCGGCTATCGGAAGAAATCGACGCCGATCCCGTCGCCATCCTCGATCATGCCTGCCGCCTCGATCTTGAGGGGATAGTCGGCAAGAACCGAAACAGCAAATATCAATCCGGACGAACCGGCGATTGGGTGAAGCTGAAGTGCGCCCAGTCGGAACCATTTCTGATTGTCGGTTACGAGCCGTCGACAGGCGCATACGGCGGTTTCGGTTCGCTCCTCCTTGCGGCATATCAAGGCGACGATCTGCGCTATGTCGGTAGCGTAGGAACCGGATTCAAAGAGCGACCTTCGGTCGCGCTGCGGGCCATGATGGACAAGCTACCGTGGCGGCGGAAAGCGCCGCCAGTTGCGTATGAAGGGAACCGGCGGGTCGTATGGGTCCAGCCGACGTTGATTGCAGAAATCGAATTTCGCCAATGGACGCCTGACATGCAGCTGCGGCACGCCGCTTATAAAGGGCTGCGAGACCGCCAGGACAACGCGGACGTTTTCCGGCTGGACGATGACGAGGGACGATGAAGCGATCTATCCCAAGGGAACTATTCGCCCGTGACTCCGGGTGACGAAAGATCGCCAGCATCGACAATCAAACGAGCGCGTTCATAGAGTTCGTCGAATGTAACGACTTCTGGCCGCAGCAGGTTTCTTCGGAAGCGCTCGAAACATCCGAATTTTCGTTCGTTGATGCCGTGTTCAGTTTCGAACTCATTGAGGCGGCCGCAGATGACAAAAGATCGAGGTTCAGTCGTATAGATGGTCTCGCCGGTCGGATCGCCGTCCCTGTCCGTTATCCGCACGGAGGAGCCCCACTGTGCTAGGGCTGCGGCAACAGTTCCTTGGACTTGTGCGACCGCGCCGGAAAGCTCCTTGGAAGGCGTCCAAATGCCCGAGCGATACTGGTCTGGCGATACCAGCTCCGTCCTATGATGCTTCAACTCCACGAAAGCGGCCGTATTCAGGATGGCCCGGGATCGAAGCAAAGCGTCAACCCGCTTTCCGGGTCCCCCAAGGTCGTGTCCCCTAACCGTCTGCTCTAACTTGCGGTCGTCCAGTGGACCGAAATTGATCAAGCTGAGCGAATATCCTAGAATCCACGGGTTCTTCTCTAAAAACTGTTGCCAGAGCGCTTCAGGTCCCTTGCCGCGCTGGGCTGCGCATTTGTCGAAGTAGTCGTCATCAGACAGCCACCGTTCGAAAAGAGCGAGCTGCTTCTTTCTATACGATAAAGCGACGACGTCTTCGGTCGTGATCTCATTGCGAGCAATGGCAGCTAAGAGCTTCTGGTTGTCGGCTGCGATCCTCCGCATCTGGTCAGGTTTGAGAAGCAAGTCTTCAAGGTCACGGTCTGAGATATTCAGGCGGCCATCATTTGGAAAGTGGATGCGCTTGATGTTCGCCATGAACTTAAGAAGGGCAGTCATCTCATGCGGACCGAGCGTGAAGTATTCCTTCGCATTGCCCTTCGAGGTAAATTTTTGGATGGTGACCGATCTGAACAACCTGTCGTCTTCGAGAAAACTGGCTTTGATCTGGAAGCGACCAGCTTCGGTCTGCCGCAGAACAAGTTCGTCTTTCACCTTTACAAATTCGTAGCCGGGCTCGCCATCGATCACCTTGTTGGCGACACGGAGTTTTCGCCCCGTGTAATCCTTGAGCGCCGGACTAGCATACGTTTTGTCTGGCCGGGAATTGCGGAATATTTCCTCTTCGCTGCTCATAATCTCAACCCGTTGGAAACCATTTTGGGTTGTAGCAGATAACCAGACGCGATACTTCACAATACCAGATAGTTGACTAGGCTTACCTCACCAAATCCCCTTAATTTTACTCGTCCGCTATCTGAACGTGCGCAGCACCAATTCGAAGAGGGCAAAAAATGCCGGAGTTTTCTTCGCCCCAGAGCGGCTTCGACTTCGTTCCGCTGATGAACTATGCGCCAATTGCGTCTATCGAACTGCTTGGCGATTGCCCCCACTTGTTCCACGGTGACAGGATCGGATTCCTATCCATATAGTGGTCTGCTAGCTTGGAGAGAGAATGTATGGGCGGCGTTGCAAAAAGCATCGATGAAGTTATCAAGCGTGGGTTTGCGCAATTGCTCAAAGGTGAGGAGTTTAAGAAGTCGGGACGCAACTGGCACCGGCCTCATGGCGAGGATTGGCTGATCGTGAACCTGCAAGCGAGCAACTCCAATTTTGGAGAGAACGGCAAGTTTACGGTGAACCTCGGCGTGTTTGTGGCTGCGGTGGCCTCCATGGCAGGGCAGAATGCGATCGAGGGAAAACCTTCAGAGCCGAGCGCGACCCTTCGCGCCAGATTGGGAGAACTGGTTCATGGCCGAGACCATTGGTGGGACGTTACGGCGGCCACGGACCTGGATTTGGTTGCGGCTGATCTGGTTGACAAGATGCAGTCCATTGGCATTCCATGGCTCGAATTTCACCTTGATCGCTCGCACCTTGCAACGGCTCTAAAAGACAGCCCCTCTTTGCTATCATTCAGCGCCGCCTTGCTTTCGGGCGACAGGGACGAGGCAACTCGGCGACTGCGGGAGGCAATAAGACTTCGGCCTGCGGGCAGAACGCATTTCCTCGCCTGGGCGAGCAATAACGGCATTTCTCTTTGAACTACCGAGATTGAGCGACACAGGTCGACCGTCCGCCTCGGGCCGTCAGCGTTGGCATTATCGCATCATATTGGCGATTTTACCCACTGATTTAACGTGGCTGCAAGCGGACCGGCCAAATCACCACGGGATAATTCTGCAATACTGCCGTTAGCTGCTTGCGTCGATCTGCACAATTTGGGCAATGTGGAATCACGCGATTTGCAGATACGGCGGCTTCCACCCCCGTCGCTTGGATAGGTCCAAACTATCCGTGAAAGAACCGCAACTGGCGAAGCGGAGAGAGAGAAGGAAACGGCATCCAAAGCCCTTCCTTCCCCTCTGCGGTCCTTATCCCCTTGTGAGAGGATGGGGTTATCTGTGCCGCTGTTCGCCCTTCGTGGCAATAGTTGACGGTCTAAAAGGTTGTGCAAATAGTCTAAAGTTTATACGCCAGCACATACTTTCGACCTTCCCTTGCGCATTGATCCATCAATCCGAAATCGATGGGATAGCGGAACGATAACCGACGAAGAACTTTAAAACTTCCGGTTATGGACCACAGGTCGCTCACTTCTGAAGATGGATCGTGTGGGTTGTGTAGCAACCGCCCCATTGATCGGGGAGCCAAAAAACTCATGAGCGTCAACTGTCAGTGTTGGAGAAATGACGGTCTTGCATTGTCTTCAGATTGGAGCTGAATTTCTCTTTTGATTCCGGAGATAAGAAGCCGGATTCTCGTGAGTTCCGGAGCAGCGCCGCATGTTGAAACCTGATGGTAGCTGCAAGGGCAATCCACATGGCGAGTGCTTCAAAGGTTTTTGATCCCAACTTTTTCGCCTCGGCCATCAACCGCTCATGGTCGTTTAGCCAGCGGTTTGCCTCCCAGTTCCGAGCCGTAAAAAGGTCCGTCATAAACTGTTCGTAATAAACTTTGCCGGACGGGTCCTCCATCAGGATGTTCCACTCGGGTGAAAATACTGGCACGAGCCAGCTGTCGGCATCGGCTAAAGATGTGGCAACACCGATTCCTGGGCACGGCGCTAATGGGTGATCGGTCACCAGCTTTTTTATGAGTCCTGCGACAGCGATGTCCCAGCTCTCGCTTGTCTCTTTGTCCACCGTCCCGTCGAATAACTGGCGGGCGAGGTCGTACAAATTGAAGGGCGTAGCAAACTGCGACGGCAATCGCTGGACACATGTGCCGAGTATGATTCTCTCGTAGTAGTTCCCCTTCTGGAGGTATTCTTCATAGGATGCCCCCATCAGGGTTGCCACCGCTGAATGGGTTGCCCTCTCTACCGTCTGAACTGCCTCACCAATATCTGCCAAAACAGAGGAGTTCGCGAGATCACTCGGCTTGCATTCCCATGGGGGAAGCTCTGAGACTGGTGATCCTATGGACTCGTAAGCGGCGGCGGCAAGTTGTGAGCAGAAGTAGCCAGCATCCGTCTGGTCGCGCAGGAAGGGCAATATCGTTCCCACTGCGCCTTTCGTGGAATATGGACGGAACAACAGCGACCAAACAAAATCTGCGAGTTCGTCCCGCTGCTTCTGAGATAGGCCCGTCGCGCGAAGAACGCGAAGCTTCACATTTGTCTCATAGCTGACCGCCGGAAGAAAGACCGGTATCACACCAGGATCATTTGCTTCGACTGCGATGCCATTGCCAACGTGCAGGGCAGCATGACTAAACGATCCAAGAGTGGCTGCCCGGATCAGCCAACTTGTCTTGTTCTCTCCCGTCGAGAGGATGATGTCTCCGGGCAACAGCGCAGCAGTATTGATAACTGTAATGCTGGTCATTCATACGGTCCTTTGCCTCAGGCGAGAACCCATCAGACGATGCGAACTGAACGTTAACGGCACAACTACTGCGTATTCAAGCTGTTCGCATTAGGCTCCACGCGACCAACTGAATCCATGATAGCGCGATTGCACGCATCATCCAGTGGCAATTGCGTCCTAGCACCCAGGGTATGCGCCGCATCGCCGTGCGCTCGCACGATCTTGCGCGTTCTCGTACCGCGCAAGGTTAGTCCGTCGGCGTGGACCCGAATAGTGCCACATGGGGCTGCTCCCGGTTTAAACCCTGGTAAATGCCGATTTACGAAATGGGTCTGGCCTGCGGGGCAAGTGGTCGAGGATCGTTGCTAAAGAATGACCGCGCCCCGGAAAAGACGGCGCGATTGTGATGCCCATTGCCTAGAGGAGAATCGGCTGGGACACCGGCTCCCCGGACGAGGTCACGATGGTCGAACCATAGCGTTCCCGTGACGTCACCACGATCTGGTCGTTCGGAAGCGGCCGGGCGAGCGCCTTCGCCTCCTCCCAGGGTGCACGCATCCATACATCCACCTCTTCCTGCGTCAGCAAGAGGACCGGCATTGCCTTTGGGTGAATCGGTTTGACGATGTCGTTGGGATCGGTCGTCAAAAATCCGTAGAGATCATCTGTGGTCAAGCCGTCTTTGACCTTCCGAACGCTCTGCCACTGCGGAACGTGCACGCCCGCGAAGAACATAAGCGGCTTGTTTTCGTCGCGAGCGAACCACGCATTCGGCGTGCTTCCACCGTCCTGTTTGCTGGCGGGGTCGGGTTCGGCAAAGCTGGTTACCGGCACGATGCAACGGCTCTGCACACCGAACCATTTCTTCCAGTGGGCAACATTGAGGTTCCGGACGTTGGTGACGCCCTTGTCCGGCTCCATCCGGATGAGCATGTCCATGTCGACGGGCTTGCCCTTCTGCCGCAACTTCTCTGCCCGAGCCTCGGCCGCCTGCTTGATCACGAAAAATGGCGAAGGAAGGCCCCACCGCGCATGCACAAGCTGCTTCCGGCCGTCCGCCGTATTGCGAACGATTGGTCCAGCTTGATCCGGATTCATCTGGTAGGCGGGCATCAAGTTAATCAGGCTCTCGGCGTCCAATGCCCATTTGCTGACCCAGTCCTTATCCTCCATGCGGTAAAGATTGCACATGATCGCGACTACCTCCATTTCGCTTGGTTGATAGCCTAATCGTTCCGATCAGGACGTCAAATATTACCCAGCACACGATATTGGTGGGCTGCGATGCTTAAGGCCCCGGCCAAGAAGTCCGATGGACACCGTCACCTTCGAGCGTTTTTGTCTAATAACGGCGACGTTGCCCCTCATGGTGGCAGTTGGTAGACGTGATGCCGTTATTGGAGCACAAAAGAAGAATGCGAACCGATCTCACCAATGCAGAAGAGACCGTCAAGGTTCTTGAGGCCAACGACGGCCTAAAGCGTGTTTGGATCGTCCAGCGATCTGATGCCGTGTACGTCCTTCGACCGGAAGAATGGTATCAAGACGTGTTCGAAGGGGAGATCGTCGCAGAAGGGTGGAAACCCATATATGGCAATTTCGGACTATTCGGAAGCGCTGACTTAGCCGAGAGTGAAGCGATCACCAGTTTTGAATGGCTAGCGCATTCTCCATGTAAGAATGCCTAGTATGCGCCCTGGATCGCACATTGATCGCACGCCCTTCTCACTGATAGCAGCCATTCCTTTCGGACAGGGCGTCAAACTGTCGGCCGAGAGTCCCTATCATCGCCACCCGTGAGGGCCACTCCAGTTTTTGCTCAACTTAGGCGTTTGGCGGAAACCGCTTGTAAGCCCACCATCTCTTGGCGACAGGAGCCTTCGGCCCATCTGAAGGAAGTGACGTAAAGACCGTCCTTATCGTTTCATCGCCGAAGTCCGCGACGACCTCAGATGCGACGACTTCCATACGCTCTCGATCTTCATCGTTGAAGTCCGGGTCAACCAAGAATTCGAGGACAATCTCGTTGCCATTCCAGCCGCACGTAACAGCGGCTACGGCTGATGAGACTGCCCCAAGCAACGCGCGTTGCACGCTAAGTCGAAGTCTTATTTCTCGATCAAGTGTGGGCATCGAACCTCTGTTATGGAGCGCTTTACCGCAACATTCCGACGGCCTCTTCAACAGGATCAATCCCGGTAAAGCTATCGAATATCACTCCGTCCTTTCCCTGATCAGCTCGACGTCCGCCACCGGGATAGAAGGGTGCGAAGTCCCTCGACAATGACTTGGTGCTGAGGAATGGCATCCTTATCGAAGCTCAGCCGCGCGTACATTCGCAAATCCTTCAAGTCGACATTTCCCTCACATCTATGGAATGGGGCATAACATTCGATCACGACATCCTCCCCGGGACCGAATTTATACCAATAGGTCATCTGCAAGCTGCCTATCGGAACCACGGTATGCCAAAGCCCGTGCTCCTCGACGCTCCCCGGGGAACGACCATCGAGCTGTCTTGCCCCCTTCAGCCATTCAATCGATCTTCGCCCATGTGAACGATCATCATCGTACCCAACGATCCAAAAAGCTTCCACGACCGACTCGTCGGGTCCCGGGTTAGGCCTGGCACGCTCCTTTGGTCGGTTTGTCGCTCCGTTATAGATGATCTCTGCTTCAGGCATATCGAGGCTGGGTATCCAATATTGGAGACTGGCCTGTTTCCGTGGAGGGCAGTTGAAGCTTGTCGGGTTCGGGCGACTAGCATAGTAGCCCCACGGAATATCATAAGGTTGCGAGGCAAGCACGACCCGAACTGGATGGCTCAGTTCAATGAGCGAACGCCGCCGCCATATCAACTCCCGCTCAGCAAGTGTTCCACCGGAGTATCCCTTGCTGCATGGCAGATTGTAGATTTGCTCTGTCGTCTCATTGCTCGGCAGCACTAGGGCCGGAGCCCTGGTCGCCATCAGCAACATGGGCAAGAGGATTATGGCGGCGCATACCATGAGGATCGCCCAGAGAACAACGCGCAGGACTAGACGGCTCAACGAGTGGAATTTTGAGGAGAGCACGATCTAACGAACTTTCATGGTTTGAGAGAATTGAAGATCGCTCGGGCATTGGCCGCGACAGCCGCCGACTGCGTTATGAAAAGCTCGGCGGTGCTTCTGAAATCGTACGAGATGGCGAGCTTGTCTGATAGTTCCTCTGTTGCCGTGCAGGAGAGCCAAGGTTGGCTCTTCGAACGATGGTCGTGGCATTGGGCGAAATATCCATCCGGCCGCTGCAGATAAGAGTCGTTTTGCGAGCGATAGGTTCTGAGGCCGTCGGACGCCACAATGGCCTGGGTCTTCAACATAGCCTCACGTTCGCGCACCGAAGGATCAAAGCCCGGAGCCTTGACGGAAACGGTCATTTTCACAGGCTTGCCGGGAATAACGTCGGTCGGGATCAGGTGACAGGCCATCTCCGCCCAGGGATATTCAGGGTGCGGGCGCGAACAGAACGGTCGTTTGGTTTCCATCTCTCTCCGCGCCGGGATGCCATCCAGCATAAAGACTACTGACTTCAACGTCGCGGTCCCTCCATCTGCCTTCCCGCAGAAGGCCCTAGCATCAGGATTGTTCCAAAGAAGATAATGGTCGCCATACATGCCGTCGCCGTACAGCAGGAGGCCGGGCGCAACCGGAAGCGCGATGTCGACATCCGCGATCCGGGCAGGATGCAGGTTGTCGAGGCATGCCGCAGATGGCGGTGCATATCGAGCTTCTCTGGTTTTCTGCTGGGTCCAGGTGACCGCGAAAAAACTTCCGAAGCCTAAAATGAAGACGACAGGAAGCACGTATACGGCCCGCAGCGCATTCAATCGTGTCGTGCGGCCGATTAATACGACTCCGCTTGCGACGAAACCGCTGGCGGCCCCGATCATCGCGAAGATCACGAGGATGATCCCGAATGCTGCGCCAGCCCCGTCCGAGGCATTGACACTGGCGAATTCGACTTTGGCCAGAACTGCCGCCACGAGCCCAGCGGGTACGAGCAACCACCAACGCCACCAGAAACACAAGGCGAGGAAGCCAATGAGGTATGGAGTTGCCGCCAACGTGGCGAGCGATCCGAAATGATCCATGAACGGCAGTCTCCCCAGTCGCCACCACTTGCGGTGTCGCCAGATAGCTATCTGTTCAACCTGAACCCGGCGTAAAACTCCTTCCTCAATTTTTAATGGCCATTTGCATCGCTGACCAGAGGCGCTCTCCACTCACAACTGTCCCAAATTAACCCATAATTTAGCATTCGCTTGCATGCGCGAACTCCGATGCTACCGTCGCAGACATCGTGGGGGATCGCGCATGACAATTGAAGAGCTGATCGATATACAGGAAGCAGGTTCAAGAGCGCGGGTGCTCGGGCTGAAGGCCCACGAGAACCCATACCTAGCGGCCGATAGGATGCCCACTGGTGATGCCGGTGCTCTCGGGGATTGGCTTGCGCGTCACGACGCTTGGAAGTTCGGTTGGGAGGCGGAGGACGCGAGTCGCGAGGATAGGATTGTTACTCACTTCAAGGAACTGATCTCGTTTGCCAACCGACGTCCACTCGATGCGTAATGTCATAGCGCGTTCCAATGAAAAATGAACTCATCCACGAAGTCTGGCTCGATCCCGAACCTGATGGTCAGACGCTTCCTGGTCTTTGTCTTGCTGGCCCCATGGGCAATGATTTCAGGGCTCTCCTTAAACCAGAAGCGGTAAAGGTCGCCGAGCTGAGGGGACATAGCCATTTCGACGCCATGACCAAGTATTGGAAGCTTCAAGGCTGGGGCGAGTACGAGGCGGAATGTCCGCAAGATCACGAGCCCTATCCAGATGAATGGGCAGCAATTCAGCGCACTTTTCTCGATGGCCGAGATTGAGGTGCGGTCCGCAATCAGTGGCCGCAGTCAGAACCTTGTTTGCGCATCCCTCTCCTAATGGAAGTTTCGGCTCTTCACCTTGAGCTGATCAACGTGAAGGTCCGGCACGAAAATATCCCGCGATTTCATTCCCTGACCTAACGGCTCGCGCGAATCCGGCCTACCGGGCGTGCCATGAGCGAACTCATCTCCTCTCCCGGTCGGCAGCCGAAATTCCAGATCGCGATCTGCAAGGCCTGCCAGGCTTCCCGAGAGATCGAACAGCTGCTGGGCAACCAGATGAACGACACCGCCTTCCCGCTGAATGCGCCCATTGATTGCCAGCATTGAGGCTCCCAGCGCAACGCGCCGCGACCGCTCGAACAGCTTGGGCCAGATGACGACGTTGGCAACGCCTGTCTCGTCTTCGACGGTCATGAAGATCACGCCCTTTGCGGAGCCGGGCCGTTGGCGCACGAGAACCAGCCCAGCCGCCATCAGCCAGCGGCCGTCGCGAGCAGACATCGCCTCCGTGCAGGTGACGATCCGGCGTTCCGCGAGTTCTCGACGCAGAAAGCTGACAGGGTGTTCGCGCAATGTCAGGCCGGTATGCCCATAATCGAGGACCACGTTATGACCTTGTGTCATCTGTCGAAGTTCGACTTGGGGTTCCTGCTGCTCTGCAATCGTTCTCGCCTCCCGCTCGGCGGCCGCCGCAAACAGCGGCAAAGGCTCGTCTCGCAATGCTTTGATCGCCCAGAGCGCATCGCGGCGCTCCAGCCCGAGCGAGGGCAGAAAGGCGTCCGCTTCTGCCAGCTCTACCAGCGATGCAGCCGGAACGCCCGAGCGCCGCCACATGTCGTCGACGCTGTCGAAGGGCTGATCGGCACGCGCAGCAACGATCCGGGCAACGTCCGCTGTGGCGAGGCCGCGCACCATCCGCATTCCAAGCCGCACTGCATGTCGGTCGGTGTCCTCGACTGGTTCCAGCGTGCAATCCCATCTTGAGCGGTTGATGCATACCGGGCGAACCTCGACGTCGTGCTCCCTGGCATCGCGCACGATTTGGGCTGGAGCATAGAAGCCCATCGGCTGCGAGTTTAGGAGCGCTGCGCAGAAAACATCAGGGAAATGGCATTTGATGTAGCTCGACGCATAGGCGATCAGGGCGAACGATGCTGCGTGGCTCTCCGGAAAGCCGTAGCTGCCGAAGCCTTCGAGCTGGCTGAAGGTCTTCTCCGCGAACTCCGGCGAGTATCCGTTTCGTACCATGCCGGAGACAAGCTTGTCCTTGAAGCGGCTCACCCCTCCGGTGAACTTGAACGTCGCCATCGATTTTCGGAGTTGGTCCGCCTCACCGCCAGTGAAACCGGCACAAACCATGGCCACCTTCATTGCCGATTCCTGAAAAAGCGGCACCCCAAGCGTTTTGTGAAGCACCGCTTCCAGTTCGGGTGTTGGGTATTCGACCTTCTCCTTACCCTCCCGGCGACGGAGATAGGGATGTACCATGTCGCCCTGGATCGGACCGGGGCGAACAATGGCGACTTGGATCACCAAATCATAGAAGGTTCGAGGCTTTAGACGCGGCAACATTGACATCTGCGCCCGGCTCTCGATCTGAAAGGTGCCGAGCGTGTCTGCCTTGCGGATCATCGCATAGGTCTTGGGCTCCTCCTGCGGGATCGTCGCGAGATCGAGAGCGATGTCCTTCTCCTGGGCGAGGAAAGCAAAGCTCTTGGCCATACAGGTCAGCATACCGAGAGCAAGGACGTCCACTTTCATGAACTTCAGCGCCTCGACATCGTCCTTGTCCCACTCGATGACCTGGCGATCCACCATAGAGGCCGGTTCGATTGGAACCAGGTCGTCGAGCCGGTCATGGGTGAGCACGAAGCCGCCCGGGTGCTGGCCGAGATGGCGTGGGGCTCCCATCAGCTGTTGCGCCAGTTGAAGCGTCAAGGCGAGCCGCCGATCATCAGGATTGAGATTGAGTTCTCGGACCTGCTTTTCGCCGACGGCTTCCGACCATGCCCAGACGCCGGAGGACAGAGCCTTGATCAGGTCCTCGGGCAGGCCCAGCGCCTTGCCGACATCCCGTATCGCGCCCTTCGTCCGATATCGCGTGACCGTCGCGCAGAGCGCAGCCTTATGGTGTCCATAGGTGTTGTAAATCCATTGTATGACCTCCTCGCGGCGCTCGTGCTCGAAATCGACATCGATGTCCGGCGGTTCATCGCGTTCCTGGCTGACGAAACGCTCGAACAGAAGATCGTTGGTTTCAGGATCGATGGAGGTGACGCCGAGCACGAAACAGACAGCCGAGTTGGCCGCTGATCCCCGTCCCTGACACAGAATGCCTTGGGACAGCGCGAACCGGACGATGGAAAAAACTGTCAAAAAATAGGGGGCGTATCGCATCGTTTCGATCAGCGCCAATTCATGCCGGATGGTCTTTTCGACATGGGTGGGCAAACCATCAGGGTAGCGCACCTTCACGCCTTCCCAGGTGTAATGCTCCAACGACTGCTGGGCTGTCATGCCGGGGATCAGGGCTTCTTCCGGATACTGGTAGGTCAGCTCTTCCATGGAGAACGTACAGCGTTCGACGATCTCCTTGGTCCTGGCCAGCGCCTCCGGATATCGCGGAAACAGACGCTCCATCTCCTCCGGCGGCTTCAGAAACCGATCCGCGTGGCGCTGCCGTTCGAAGCCGACGTCATCGATAGTGGTCTTCGTGCGAATGCAGGTGACGACGTCCTGGAGCTGGCGGCGGGACGGCTCATGGAACAGCACGTCATTGGTGACGACGGTCTTGACCTTATGCCGAACCGCCATGTTCGAAATCTCGTGCAGGCGAACCTGGTCGTTCGGTCGACGGCGCAGGCATAGTGAAACATAGGCCCGGTCTCCGAAAACTTCGGACATCTTTCGGAGTTGGATAGCGCAGGTCTCATCCGGCAGATCGGGAACAAGCATGCCGAGCAAGCCCTCGGCGTAGAGTGCAACGTCTTCAAGGTTCAGAATGCATTTCGCCTTGCCGCCGCGCGACTTGCCGAGGGTCAGCAGCCGCGTCAAACGCGAATAGCCCGAACGATCCGTCGGGTAGACCAGGATCGACATGCCGTCCTGCAGATCAAGGCGACAGCCGACAACCAGCCGCAGGCCTGTGGCACGCGATGCCTCCAGTGCCCGGACGATACCGGCCAGGCTGTTGCGGTCGACGACGCCAAGAGCTTCGATGCCCATGAGCTTTGCGGTCGCGAACAATTCCTCAGCCGAGCTTGCGCCCCTGAGGAACGAGAAATGCGTGGTGACCTGAAGTTCGGCGTAGCGCATCAGGCAAAGACCCCGTGTAGGAACCACCGATGCGATCCCGTGTCCGCGTCAACGCCGTCACCTGATCGATAAATCCAATAACGTTCGCCGGTCTCGTCCTCGACCGTGAAATAGTCGCGGACGGCCGTCCACTCGGATGTTCGCTGCCACCATTCTCCGAATATCCTCTCAGGACCATCGGCACGTTTGACGCGCCTGCGTTTGCCGCGCCAGACGAAGGACACAGGGGGATGGTCGGGCAGGAGAGCGATTACCTCAATCGGCTCCGGGCGATCCATCAGGCGCACCGGCCGGGGCCAGGTCAGCGGCCATGTCCGCCCGTCTTCATCGGCGACCGGCGAGATGCGCTGTACTGAGCGCTCCGGCACATCACTGGAGACTGGGGCTTGCCGATAAATGCGGTGCGTTCCCCGGTTGCCCAGTACATCGATCAGGGAGGTGACATCGATTTCAGTGGCCTCCACGAGACTGGAAACGATCTGTCTGTCGTTCAGCGGCTCCACCATAGTTGCCGCAAGACTGAGTTTCTCGATGCCAAAGCCGGGATCGATCTTCTCAATTCGGTCGTGCAGGAGCTTCGTCAGCCAGGCGACATCTCGCACCGGCTTTGCTGTCCCCGCTCTGAGCGCCTGTATCGTGTTGTCGACACGATGGACAATAAGGTCGGTGCGCCGGACACCTAGCCCCTTGGCCTGCAGTTCGAGGCAGAGTGCTGGCACAAGCCGCGAGATATATTTTCCAATAGTCTCCGCAGCGCCAATCGGTTCAGCGAAGGCACGATGGACTTCGATGATCTCGGGACAGCGGATGGGATCGATGGGCTCGGCGATCCTGCCAAACATCTGGTCGAGACGACGGCCGATCTCTGGGCCGAAGCGCAGGGCAATCGGCGCACGAGGTGTCGCCGCCAGCTCGCCGACGGTTTTGAAGCCGAGCGTGCGTAGGCCGACAATCGTCTCGGCACTCAACCGCAATGCCGAGAGGGGAAGTCGTACAACAGCGTCGGCCGTCTTCCCTGTTGGAATGACCTTGATTTCCGCCGTCATGGATCGCGCCAACCCGAATGCAGCTCCCCAGGTATCGGCAATGACAGCACGAGCTGCCAGCCCGCGTGCACGAAACCGGTTCACGAGACCGGACAGCATCAGCTCTTCGCCGCCTTGCAGGTGATCGGCCCCTTCCGTGTCCATGACGATGCCATCAGGAGGATCGGTTGCCACAACCGGCGAATATTGCGACAGCGCCCAAAGCGTCAGGCGTTCCAGTGCTGCAAGATCGGCGACGGGGTCGGCGTCGACCATGTGGAGACCCTGGACCAATGCCTGTGCTTTTGCGGCTGCCATGCCAATGTACAGGCCGACCTTTGCTGCGTTCTGATCGACGGCAGACAGCCAGCGTTTCGAGCCACTCCGGGCGACAATGACAAGCGGCGCTTCAGCCGGAATTGACAGATCGGCGCGTCTGATCCGATCCGTTGCCAGCGTCGGAAAAAAGACTGATACGACCCTGGGCATCGCATGCACCTATTTCAAAATCCGCACTCTCGCCTGCCTTGACCCTGATCAGTTCTGCCAGCCATCGGGCCCGGCCGATACCGGGCACTGGAAGCGGGTCAGATGGCAGGACGGATATTCGCCATCGTGTTGCCGCCGCTGTTGGATGGCCAAAGTCTCCGGCCTCGGTCTGCCGCCGCCATCGTCGGATCACCAAGCCGATGGTGCCCGAGCTTTCGGCAGCAAGCTGCAGACGGCGAGATGCGACCATTGGCAAGCGCACCAGCTCGGCAACGACGGCTGCGAGCCCACCGAACCGCAGCGCTTCCTCGAAGGCTTCGAGAACAAGTTCTTCGCGGATCGCCTCAACGTAGATGACGCGATCCGGGTGGAGGCCGACTTGGGCCAGCGCCGGAGCGAAGAGGTCGGGGCGTGCCAGGCACCAAACGACCTTGCCTTTGGTTCGGGCCGCGACACCGGCCACAAAGAGCGCGGCTGCGGCTCCATCAACCGCCCCTGATCCGCCTCCGGCGAATTCGTGCAACGCGCCGTAAGCTAGCCCGCCACCCGGAAGCTGCGCGTCGATGTCGGCAACTCCGAATGGGAGGACCGTTTTAGGGCGAGCCACGGCCCCTTCAAGGTGCTGTATGCGATCTCGAAGGTCGGAAATGATCGGGTTCGCGCCGTTCTGCGCCATTCGAAGCCTTCTTCAAAACCAGTTTTCATCCCACTCGAAAGCGAGTATGTTCCTCTTTTGTTCCTTATCGAAATGTGAGTCAATGTGCATATAAAGGTGAGTGCTCCACGAACTGCAACCTGTCCACATGCCACTGAAGCCGAACTGCGAATGGATTCAATCGCGTAACAAGGAGCCGTCCATAGGCTCGAAAAATGTCATCGATGAGAAAATATACCTATGAGGAACAGCCCGCACTCCATGTCTACGGAGACTCGCAATTACTATCGAATGCAAGGCAGCTGGACATTCAAGGCGGATATCGCACCTGTTCGACCGGATTGCCGAGCTTGAATAATGAGCAGGAAATGCTCAGCTCACCGGCCGATGACCAAGGATATTGAGTGCGATGTCGCAACCTGATGCGGTGATATGCGATCTAACCCCCATCGCCGTGCAAAAACAGCGCAAGGTCATTCATGTCGACATGGATGCCTACTACGCTTCCGTCGAGCAACGTGATAACCCCGATCTTCGCGGCAAGCCAGTCGCTGTCGGCGGGTCAGACGCGCGTGGCGTCGTTGCTGCCGCAAGTTACGAGGCCCGCAAGTTTGGCGTCCATTCCGCAATGCCATCAGTGACTGCCAAGCGCAAATGTCCCGACCTAATCTTCGTCAGGCCCCGTTTCGATGTCTACAAGGCGGTCTCGCAGCAAATTCGGGAGATATTCGCCGAATACACGCCGATGATCGAACCACTATCGCTCGACGAAGCATATCTCGATGTCACCGACAATCTGAAGGGAATGAAAATCGCGACTGAGATCGCGCAGGAGATACGCGCCAAGATCAAGGCAGCGACCGGGCTGAACGCGTCTGCCGGAATTTCATATAATAAGTTCCTGGCGAAAATGGCGAGCGATCTCAACAAGCCAAATGGACAGGCGGTGATCACTCCGAAGAACGGCCCGGCGTTCGTGGAGGGCCTTCCCGTCAAGAAATTCCATGGCGTCGGTCCAGCAACGGCGGAGAAGATGCATCGACTTGGCATCGAGACCGGAGCTGACCTCAAAGCCCGCAGCCTCGACTTCCTGATCGAACACTTCGGCAAGTCTGGGCCTTATTTCTATGGCATCGCACGCGGCCTCGACGACCGGCAGGTCAAGCCAGATCGCGTGAGGAAATCCGTTGGCGCAGAAGACACGTTTATGGTCGACATCCATTCGTTCGATCCGGCCCGGGAAGGCATCCAACCGTTGATCGAGAAGGTATGGACCTATTGCGATGCCAATGAAATTAGCGCCAAAACGATAACGCTGAAGGTGAAGTACGCCAACTTCTCTCAGGTCACGCGCAGCAAAACCGTGGCCCTGCCATTTGAATCACTCAGTGACCTGGAGAATGCGGTGAACTTGCTTCTGCAGGCGATCTTTCCTGTCAGCCGAGGCGTCAGGCTTCTCGGCGTGACGCTATCGTCGTTGGAATCCAAGGCGGCCGCAAATGAGCGACCGCAGCTGCTGCTGTTCAGATAGTACAGGAGCAAACACCGCCACGCTCACCGCACGCGGAGTAGACGTTGGTCATCGCTCAGTGCAGCGTCGCTATCCACAACCGACTTCGATCACTGCGATAATGCTTTTCGATGCTCCTACAGACCGAGACTTTAAAGGTCGTGCTGGGAGCCGCCAGAGAAAAGGAGTTCCTAAGGCTGATTGCAGGTGACTAAACAGCGCCGTCAATAGCAGGTTTAAAAGTGCCTTCTTCATGATGGATAGCTTGATTGCTGCCCAGCCTTACATCTTTTCGCGCGAATCTTTTTGAGTCCAACAGTCGCTGTTGACATTCAGTCAACGGATTGTGCAATCGTTACGGGAAATGACTAGGTGAGCTAAAGTTGTTTATCAAAATCCCAAGATCGCGACCAGGCGAGGCAGATTTTCCACGCGTCCTCTACGTGCGGCTTACGCGCCTCGATTATTTGAGCGATAGCGAATACAAGCGTGCATCAATTGAGTTTGACGGAATCGATGCGGAAAAGGTTGATGGAATAACGGATGTCGAGGAGAGATTGTTTACTGAGTCTTCTCATCTGCCATTCGCTTTGATCCGTATCATTACTACAAGAAGGCGCTTCGAAGAAGTGTTGGGCGCTCCTCCGGCCGTAGGCACATGGTTTCGACTCAGGATCGAACCACAGGGTCCCGGTCTGATGACCTGGCAGGCCCAAATGGGGCCTGACGGTTATTATGCACAAAGCAGAATGTCGACGACCGGTGGCGGACCACTGCTCGATCCCTTGGAACCGCCTCGTGGTCCCTCGCCAAGGTCTCTTGGCGCAGCAGTAGCGAAAGAGCCGTTACCGACAAGCATCGCCGAGCTTTCAAACCGCTTCACAGTGGGGACGGATTGGACCCTTATTGAACAAATCCTGCAAGCGGTGCCACCGCCCGAAAAAATTGTTATCCGTGACGTGGGTCAGGCCAGTTTCGCATCGTTTCTCAATGATGCCGAGCAATCGTATCTCCATTTCGACACCGGCTTACCGGTTTCTTGGAATGCCCATACGGCTCCGAAGTCGATTGGGATAACATTCGCGAACGAACAGGTGGTTGTGCTCTCTCACTGGGATTGGGATCATCTGCACGCCGCCTTCAGCATCAAGCAGCTTCTAGACGCTAAATGGATTGTGCCGAGCCAAAGGCTTGGACCTGGGGCTGCACGTCTTGCCATGGCAATTGCCAAAAAAGGCAATCTGTTCGTTTGGCCAGCGGGCAAAACGTTCAACGGCTCGCACATGTGGATAGCAGAATGTAAGGGGTCGCCCAAGAATGCGAACAACACCGGCCTGGCGTTACGCGCGAAACTGCAGAGTGGTAGCGAGGCATTGCTATCCGGCGACGCAGACTATTCAAATATCCCAATGAGCTTGAAAGCTCCCGCCGATTTTCTGTTGGTAACACACCACGGCGCAGCAATGGCCCAGGGGAGCACGCCTATTGGCCGAGCGAGCAAAACAGGCTTTGCTGCTGTCTCCTATGGAGCTGGTAATTCCTATCGGCATCCACATGACGCGACACAGCAGCATCACACTTTGGCCGGTTGGGGCCACTGGAGAACAACGGCACGTCGCCCTTCAAGGCCGAGAGATAACCGTTACTTCACTTGACCAAGCAGCGCGTGACATCCGGATTTAAGCTCGCACGAGGTCATTGGGATGTCGCTTCTTAGAAATTCTATCGTCCACGTTGGTTCCTGGGCCGCCCTCGTCGGCTTCAGCCTCTGGACCTACTACGACCCAGGTTTCGAGCCAGTCATCGGGCTGATAGCGGGCGTCGTCGGGATTGTGACCAATGTTGAGGATTTTCCGCTTGGTCGCGGAAGTCGTCGGAAACTGACGCCGGAAAAGAAGATCGAGTTGCGCGACAAATGGGGGCCAGTCTTTAAGGATTTTTTCCTGAGGGCCGCTCGTGATAGCTATCGCACGGATGTCATCGTGCATGACGTCGCCCGCCTCGATCATTATCCCGACGTCGAAGAAAAGGGGAGCGGCATCTCGCCATGGTTTCGCGTGGGCTTCATGGGAACCTATCAACGCGGCATCCTGCTTGGGCTTAGATGGACATACTTGAAGCAGGGCGCGGATGGCAATTGGCATGAATATCAGCTCGACCGGCCAGATGACGTCATAAAGGTGATCCTTCTCGCTGAAGTGCCTTACGAATTAATCGAGTCCTTTAATCCCGATGGCGACAATTTTTACCACAAGCCGCATCTCTACCTCCATTTCGACTACGGCGGACAGCCGTACGAGCGGCTATTTTACGGTGAGCAAAGGCGACTCTTTGAGGATTCGCCATTCTTTTACTCTCAAATTGCAGAGTTCAAGCCGCCGCCGTGGATTCAGCGGTTGAAGGAAAAGTACCGTCTTTTCTGAAGTTCACATAGCGACGGAAACTTTGCGCCAACGAAAATCCCAAACTGAACGCGGCGATTCGGAACGAGTTAGACCTATATTCTCATCTGTTTGACCCCGACCAAACGAAGCCACGGATTTGACTGCTCGTAAGGTTCAGGCATCACGGCGTCGAAGACGTCAGATTGGTTTGCAAACAACACGTAGTTCGTTCCCTTTTCACCAGTCGCGCTTCGATAACGCAGCCCATCTATACAACCGCCGTCAAATTCGAAGTCGCGGAGAAACTCCGTGAAAACCTGGGTCGGGATGTAATCGACGTTCACTCGATCATTTCGTTCCACCGGTTGGATGATCAATTTCGCGAACTGCCGGAGGAAGCGAAGGACCAATCGATCCATACGAGTAGCCGTTGAGAAAAACCCGGGCACTTTTGGCAGCGATGCCAGGTCCAATATTCGGACCGGCCGCGTCGTTTCAAATCGGCCGACCGACGCCATCGTGTTCCTGATTTCCGCTACCGCGAGCTTTTGTTGGTCCGCTCCATAGAACATTGGAATTCCCGGCGGGTTCATGCGGTTCGATTGGGTCGCATACTCCTCGGGCGGCGGCCCTAATTCGGCAGGCGTCCAAAATGGGCGTCTGGCTTCCCGTGGTCGCGCTCTAAAAAGGGCGAGGCCGGTTGGCTTTTCAACTATAAGGCCAAGGCTCTGTGCGTGGCCGCAAACATCGATAAGGAACTCTAGCGGAGAGCGTTGGTCGGGCTCAAAGCCATCAGACTTGTTTATGTCGTGGAAGAAGAAGCGACGCTGGTGCTTGACGATCTCACAGAACCGGCTCCATGAAAAACGAAGGCTTTCGTCCGGTTCGAGGACCAGCCAATCGTATTTGCACCATTGATCGTCACCAATTCCATCGACCAGTGCTTGGAACAAGCTGCCAGAACTGTCACGAGGAAGATCGAGGGCGAGTTCGTCGCCGATCATATCCCAGCTATCAATATTCCAAGCCTGATAACCGCCTTCCCTGGACTCATATGGAAGGTCATCTGCGGCTTTCGAATATGACCCCTCTATTCGTTCACGAATGAATTCCGCTAGGTCATCAAGGGGCATCGTGGCAGCGTCTTTCCGCCCACAGAAATAACAGCCGCGAGGGCCTGCGTGCATTCGGATCAAGAAACGGAGGTCATCGTCCCCGAAGCACTGATAGCAAACGTTCGACATTAAATGCCTTCTTCATCTTCAAATTCAGGGCCAGACTCAGGCGTTTCCTGCCCGGAACGTCCCTTTTTTCGCTATATAGCTAGACACGGACAACCCTTTCGGATCGAAGCTTCGGCCGCCAAAATCTTCCTGAAACCGACGTTCCAGCCTGAGCTGAGTGTTTAGCGGTTTCTTTACCAAAGCTGGTACAATGCCAAGCTATTTTGGAGCTGGCGATGGCCGATACCACTATCGAATGGACGGACGCAACGTGGAACCCGGTGGCGGGTTGCACGATCATGAGCGCTGGCTGCACTAACTGCTACGCTATGCGCATGGCCGCCCGTCTGGAAGCGATGGGCGTCGAGAAATATCGTGGTCTGACGCGCAAATCAGGCGGCCGCCCGAAGTGGACCGGAGCGCTTTTCCTCGACGAAAACGCCCTCCAAATTCCGATGACATGGTCGCGATCCAGGAACGTCTTCGTCAATTCCATGTCGGACCTTTTCCATCCGGATGTACCGGTCGACTTCGTTCGCAAGGTTTGGTCGGTTATGGCAGAGACCCGTCGGCACACCTATCAGATATTGACAAAGAGACCGGACAGGATGGGAGCCGTCCTGCAGGATGGTTTCGATGTGCTGCCAAACGTCTGGCTCGGCGCAAGCATCGAAGATGGTCGCGTAATCCATCGCCTTGACGAATTGCGGGAAGTCCCGGCCGCTCTGCGCTTCGTATCCTTTGAGCCCCTTATTGGCTCGGTTTCAGCCGGAAACCTCAAGGGTATTCAGTGGGCAATCGTGGGAGGAGAATCCGGCCCACACGCGCGACCCATGGACCCGTCCTGGATCGACGAAATCTTCGATATGTGCACCGACGCTGACACCGCGTTCTTCTTTAAACAATGGGGCGGGCACAACAAGAAGAAGACTGGGCGCTCCTATCGCGGACGAACATGGGACGAGATGCCAGCGCTAATTATGTGACGTGCAAATCTATTTGCCAGGTCGATTGCCTTCGGTGACGGGTTCGAAGCTGCGAAGAACAACGAAAATCTCTGAGGCTTCTTTTGCGGCGGTAACGGAAACGGGTCAGCCACCAGCGGAAAAATAGTCTCAAGCCTACGCTTTACGTATGACTCAAGACCAGCGACGTCTGCGTTTCGCTGTCTCTCTTCCGGCGCTTCTAGAGTGCCGAGTAGATCAATAATTGGAGGCACCGGACTGTAAAGCTCCGCCTCCCATTCGTCCGTACCGAGCATGGTCGTCAGCGCCTTGCGCTTGGTGGCGTCCACGCCGCTGATGTTACGTGCTGCTTGCCGATAAAGCCCCGACAGAGGAAACAGGAACCAGACGTCGATGGCCTTGGTTTTTGCGATTGCCTGCAATGTCTCCCAAGCGACTTCCATCCCATACGGATCGAGAAACATGATCGCGCGTCTTGACGACCAATCTACACGGTTGATGTTATTTTGGATGATTACGTTGGCGTCGCCATTGAGGACATGAACATCGCGACCGGGATGAGATGCCTTCAGCGCCTCCAACGCCGCACAGTGCGCGGGCTTTTGATCCATGAATATGAGGCGGTCAAACCTGGGCTCAATGTCCAACGCGATTTTCGCCGACCCTCGTCGACTCTCCACTCGCTCGGGAACAGGCTCATCGAGAAGGTCCCCGTCCTTCGCATCAATCCTCACTGTTCGCGAACCGGTCCCCGCAAAAGCATCAATGTACCAAAGAGAATTGAATTTCTGCCTGAGCGCCGTCGAATAAGCCTTCAGGTATTTTTCGACGAGTTCGAGCTTGATCTCGGTGTGCTGCCCGCCAAATTCGTGATCATCCGTCGATAACGTTTTCGCGTCCCTAACTAATGCCATGTGTCCCTCGACTCGTTACCGACGAGGCTACCGCAACTTCTATTCGAAGAAAATCGGCAGCAGGCACAACCAGCTGGCAACGGTTATGACGCCCCTGCTACTACGGCCCTTGGAAGTGCTTAGTCGGACGAATTTGGCTGATTTGCATTAGGCATGTATAGTGTTTATCCGCTGCCCGTCGGGTAAAACAAATAAATTGTCACTCAGTTATAGGTAATTGTCTTTCATCTCGGGATCGTGGGGCAACAATGTTCAAACAGATGGCCGTGATGGGCGTGACCGTCGCCTTGGCAATCCTTGCGCTTATAGTTTATTTTGCGGGAGGTAGACTTGCCATTGAACAAAATCAGATGTTTTTTTGGGATATGGTAATTAAGGCTCTAGGCGGTTTCGCGGCTCTTGCTGGTGCATGGTTGGCATTTTCAAAATACTTACATGAGAAAGCAATAGAGAATCAGGCTGCTATGATCGAGGCCAAAAAGCCATTCTCCGCCAAGCGACAAGAAGTGTATTACGACTTGGTGTCCACGACTTCAAGGATTGCAAATAGGGGCAAGGACGATCCAATCCGGAAGACTGCTGAAGAAAATTTTTGGTGGCTTTTCTGGGGAGGAGTACCGATGGTTGCGGACCTGGAAGTAGGTGGGGCGGTAAACCGTTTTGAGAACGTACTTTCATTTCACCCACATGACGGCGAGCAACTGCGCAATAGAAGTATGGACGTCGCCAAAGCTTGCCGCAATTCGCTTGGTTTTGTCGATATGACAGGCGTCGACATTGCGAATAGTTCCAACCGTCAAGATAGTGCTCCACGGTCGGAACCATAGCAAAGGATTAGCGCCAACCGGACTTGGCGGATTGATTTCAAATGGATCGGTTCTTAGACGAAGCTTCGGCGCTAACGCCTCTTATTGAGGGCAGAGCACAGTTTCTTAGCCCTTACTGGTCCCACCAAACGACGCGATGAAGCCATCGAAGCCTTGTCTCGCAGCTCTCGCTCGATCAGAACGCGTTCACCGCCGTCGCCGGAGGAGCCTTTTTTTCGACGGTTTGTGTCCGAGCGATATCAGCTTCCAGCCACTGTCGATCCACCAGTGTTTCGAGTGCCAACTCGATATGTTGGGGGCTGAAACGGCGCTTGCGAGCATTCCAAGCGTAAACCAGTTCCTCGGTTCTCGCCGAAGTTTTCGCACCTTCTTTTTTGGCGACCCAATAGACTGTCGCCAGAAGTTCGAGGCCAAATGGACTTTCAAAGCCACTGACCAGTTTTGCAACTCGGTCGAAGCGCTCCAGAGTATCAGGGCGGTCCTTCAGGAATTTTTCGGCATCCTCATTCGCACCAGGCACAATCGAAAGCTGCTTCGTCGGGTCATCACCTCCATCGGCATAACCGGAAATCAAATGCCCTTCCACGGCGCGTAGGGCGTGTCGAAGGGTTTCAGCATAAGGACCGTACTGGCCTTTCACGTAGTTCAATTTCAGAGGCTCGCCCGCCTCTTGTAAAAAGAACATCAGTTTGTGCGCTTCCAGAAGTGTCACGAAGGGGTCCATCAAACCGTTCAGGTATCTTTGGAGCAGAGCGACGAGCGCCGCTCTGCCAGGCGTCATGTTCGGAACAAGCTTGTTTCGTGCAATTGCCGCGACATCTGGTGCGCCGTGTGGTTCATAAATCGCGACGTCAAGTTGTTGAAGCGGCGCGAGGGCATCCACGATGAGAGGTCGCACATCGCTCCAATCGAGTCCGCCGAGACCCGATCCCAAGGGCGGCACGGCAATCGATTTTATTTGGAAGCGACTGATAACTGCTACTAGATCAACCAGCCCACTCTCGATATCCTCGATACGGCTTTTCCCCTTCCAGTGCCTCTTTGTTGGAAAATTGATGATGTAGCGCGGATTGAGTTCGCCGGTTTCAAAGACAAACATACGACCCGGATTTACCTCGTTTCGCTTACAAGCTGCTTCATAAGCTCTGAAATTTTCGGGGAACACGTTTTTGAACTGAAGCGCAATCCCGCGACCCATGATGCCGACGCAGTTGACTGTGTTGATAATCGCGTCAGCGTTGGCCTGAAGGATATCGCCTTGAACGAAATTGATCATCGAATCCTCCATCTTAATAGTACCAGCCGGGCATGATTGCCACTTGAGGCTTGTGCGCGGCTGGGATCAGCGCGTTGTGGACCTGATTGTGGATCGGAAGCGTGCGTACACCAATACGCTCGACCAAGTGCCAAGGGAAAGACTTGTACATCAGAAACTCTGCTTGCTTGTCTTCTTTGACGTCAGCTGGCGACCATTGATTGGCAGCTATGTGCGGCCAGTTCAACTGCTGAAGCTGGTTCACATCGTTCCAAAAGGATGTGTAGGCCGCTCCAGCGTTGCTTCCGCTGAAGGCCCAGCTTTGACCCACGCCATTAGCCCAGGCAATGACGCTGTGCAGGTCGGCTTCGAGATGAACAATCGGTCCTTGTCCACCCTTATATGCTAACTCCGGGCTGTTTGCACAATGGATGACGTACAACATCACCGATCTCGGGCAGAAATAGAAGGGAACGAAGTCGGCCACCATCGCGCCGCTGTAACATTTGACCGGAAGCTCAAATCGCCTCTGTTTGATCGTCCCCATGCCAATCGTCGTACCGGCAGGATTCCTATTGACGATGGTGGAGTCACAGTGAAGCCGTTGATCAGCGATGATGGCGGGTAGCTTATCGACATGCACAATGTGATAGATTTTTGGGCTCTGGGGCGGCGGCGTCATGGCGATGTGGTCCTTGGAACAGCCGCAGCCAGGCCCAACATAGGTCCGGGCCTATCGTCTAGCTCAAACATATATCGCCTACCCCTCCAACTGCTAACTACTGACTGATGGCAGTGCCGCGCCATTTTTAGACCTTTGCCCGCCTCATCAGTTCTTCGAGCGCCTCGCCATAGCTCATACCGGTTTCGTTGCAGAAAATCTTGAAGCGATTGATAACGTCCAAGGGCGCTCGCACAAAAGCCTGATCGAAAGGCTGGGACGGTTTGCGGACACGAGCAACGCGCTCGACAACCTCACGGCTCTTGAAGCCCGCCCGAACGGCAGCGCTGTCACCCAACTCCGCCGGGTCTTGGGCGGGATCGACGCTCTCGCGCGGCGAGAACTTCGACACATCAAGTTTCTGGTCTTTATCGCCGAAACCCAAATCCCTTACCATCACGCGGCCTTTTCGCTTGCTAGCTTTTGAAGCGTTTCCAATACCTCGCCAGTGAAATGCATCGCATTCTCCATAGCCGCCGGTACGCCATTAACTTGGCGCTGATCCAACTCCCAGAGAGACACTCTCTCCATGAACATCGCGTTGAAAGCCTCTCGTCTATGAAGTTGGCTCCTTAGGATAGGGAGATTGCTTCGTTGCATCTGCTGGCCGATCTCGCGCTCGATCTTCCTGGTGAAGGGAGGTGGGTTCGTTCGGTTGAAAGTCAAAGCGAAGTTGATCGGCTTGCCAATGTCAGCCTCGCTTTCACGAACAAGCGCAACCGCGCGGGCTGCCTGCTGCGCATCAAGCGCACTCCCCGCCAGAGGAATCAAGGTCAGGTCGCTTCTAATGATTGTCCTGCTCGTCAGGCGGCTTGCCGTTCCCTCAAGATCGATAAAGACGAATTGGGCCGCCGAGGCTGTCTCGTTGATCAAGTCTCGAATATTCGCTTCTGTTGCATCGCTGCGAACCTGGATTTTCAGCTGACTGTCGCCGGATCGCCAATCAGTGATCGGCCTATTGGGGTCTGCGTCGATGATAATAACCGACGCACCCTGCCTCGCGAGACATGTTGCGGCTGCCAATAATGTGGTCGACTTCCCAGCGCCACCTTTCGGGTTGGCAGCACAAATCACTGGCATACGGCGCTCTCCGTGTTGACTTAACTGCATTTATCACAATTGCGAGAACTCAAGCAAGCGTGCAATCAAGCTTTCTTGCATGCAATATTTCTTGCTATCAATCTTGCTATCATATGTGATAGCGCGAATGCTTGATCGTCGCTTTTCGCCATTTTCGCTTGGCACATTTCTCTATTTGTCGCACGCTAGGACGTGAGAGAAATCCCCTCCTCCTCGACCACCAGCGATGATCCGGATCGCCACACGGCAACGTCACATCCGTGTTCCGGCCGCAAAAAAGCAGTCGATCCGAGAGGATTTAGATCGATTAGGGATCAACGAGTCCACACTTTTTCCAGAGCTTAACAAAGCGGCCGACCAGATCGTACGGCGTTACATCCGGCAATATGACCATGATAGTGTCCTCGATATTTGAGAAGCACTCATGTTGCTTGCCTTGAATAAGAAAGAATGGGACCCCGTAAAGGACTCGAACCAATAACCTCTGCGGTGTAAACGCAGCGCTCTACCACTGAGCTAACAGGGCTACATTTTAATAGAACCTTTTCGAAATACTGTCAACGGAACTTGGACTTACTGGCCACTGGCTCGTCGGGCCCAACTTTGTTTTTGAAAAGTTTTTTTACCGCTTTGAGATAAGCTTCGCTCTTTTCCCCTTGAGCGAGATGGTAAAGTTCCTTCCCCACGCTTGAAAGCGGATTGCAACGTATCGCGACTTTGTCAGTGATCTGGAATTGCTTATCAAAATATGTGAACCAGGCTCCCGCGTCTGCCTCAAAGGCCCTGGTACCAAGCGTGACGAGGCCAAAATCTGCTAGCTCCACTAAATCCGGAAAGTCGAGCCCGGTCAGCTTTAAGTAGTCAGGCATGCCGCCATCTAAGCGAATGGAAAGGTAGTGGGTATCTTCTTTGCCAGCTCGATCTTCCGACACCAACACCACGGACCCGCAAAGCTTTGCAAACAGATTTGCTTGCCTCTTGGTCAAGTCTTGGAGGACGCGCAATGTCTTCAACGATATCGAGCCGGAATCAGTGAACTCCCTTGCAAGGACCTGACCCCAAAGCGTCTGAAGGTCCTCGTCTGAAATTTTTTCCGCGAATGTGGAGTAGGTGTCCAGCCAAGTTTGATCAGGCATCGTCTCAATTGACGTAGCATCGCGGAGAAACGGAAGGGACTTTTCCGCAATTTTTCGGATATTTCTTTCGAAGCGGAGTTCACGTTCGGGGCTCCGTGCTGCGGCGAAGAATAGCTTTGCATTTTCAGATTGAACCTCCTTCGCCAGAGTGCCGGAAAGGATTTTGCTCGTAACTTCTGAATAGAATTCCTCGTCCGACTGCTTTTCAGGGCCGAGCTGCGCGATCATTCCATTGACCAGAGCGTCAACAAGTGCCCCGACAACCTCTTCATAAACGTCAAGCTGTCTGTTGTTGTCACTGACGACAGCGAGAGACCCGCTGGGACTTTCGTTGGCGATGAGCGTCTCGACGTCGGCTTTCAAAACCTCCGCGATAGCGCTCAGCCTCTCGTAGGTCGTTTTCATACCTACCCGCATATGCCGAAACGATCTGGGCGATACCGTTGGCCCCTTTCGTCCTACAGTAAGTCGCGCGATATCGTCGTATGGAATAGACACTTTCAGTAAACGCCTGTAGCTCTCAATTGCAGCGTCGAGCGCCTCCACGTCTGCTCTGACCCCCGCCATCGATATCTCCCCATCTCGAATTTTCCGAACGAGCGCAGATTACGCTCGTCGTAAAGCCCTGCAATGATGAATCGGCAACGCGTCGGCAACCCGTCGGCAACCGCTGCGGGGTCTTTATCGTGCCGACGGTTCCAAGGCACGTTCCCGGTCAGAGATCGGGCCCGGTCTCCTTTCACCAATCGAAAGGAAGACCAATGATCAGGACTTTCATCGCCGCTCTTGCGGTCGCCACCTGCCTCACCGGATGCACTGGTGTGGCTATTACGAACGGCACATTGGGCGTGAAATTTGCGCCCGACGATAGCGGCCACTTGCAGCCGTCGATCTCTCTTGATCTCAAGATAGAGGATCGTGAACCTGTCGATCATAAGCCATCGGTGTCTGGCAACAGCCAGCGGGACACCGAATCGGTGCGGTCCTCGGCTCGGTCACACATTCGGGCATCGACGACTTCGGCCTTCCTGTCTCCGTCACAACGCGAGATGCTCGACCTGACCATGCAGGTCGCTGAACGCCGAGACATCGACAAGGCAGACTTTGCGGCACTCGTCTGGATCGAGAGCAGATTCAACGCAAACGCAAAGAATCCCAATAGCAGCGCATCTGGACTGTGCCAGTTCACGGCGGCTACCGCCGCACAATACAAGCTGACCGCGCCGTTCGATGCTCGAAAGAACCTCGAAGCCTGCGCAGTCCTATGGAACGACAACTCGGCATTCTTTGAAACCAAAGTTGGCCACAAGCCGTCCGCTAGCGACCTTTACCTGATGCACCAACAAGGTGCCGGTACCGCAATCAATCTCGCACTTGGCGGAAATCGGCTTGCTAAAAGCGTCGCATCGCGAGACTCCATCGCCCTGAACCTTCCCGGCGGCAATCCTGACACCGTAAGCGCCGACGAATTTCTCCTCGTGTGGAAGGCGCAGTTCGAGAAGTCCCGGCGGTTGTTTACTTCCCGTTGACCGAAAGGGCCCCTACCGGGGCCCTTTTTCATTCCCGATTGAGAATGGACGGTAGCATTGTGAACCCTTATCAGAATGCCCAGCGGTCTCGAAGGAGCAGCTGTGGATTCTAGTCACCTTGTTTCGCGACGGGCGGGATTGCGAACATGCCAACCTTATTGGCGTTCTCCAGGCCCTCTTTATCCTGCCAACGGAATTTCACTTCTACCGTCTGCCCTGTGGTCATTGCCACGAAGGCAATATTCTTCCAGGCGTTATTGGCATCGAGGCCCTGGAGAGAGATGCCAGCCTCCTTGATCCACTTGTAGCCGTTGGCAGTTTTCTCGCCTGTTACGGTGTTCGCCTGCACGATAGCTCGAATGTCGGCTGGCGTTTTTTTGCGTACCGCCAGCTCCTTGATCATCGCAACCAATATGTTGTTCCAGAACGCCTCAGCCGACCTGAGCGGCATTCCATTCAACGTGGCCGAAAGGACTGTGGTGTGGAACAAGCTTGGTGGATTTTGTGGATCGTATAGTCGGTAGCCACCAGGAGACGCCTTCGGCGAATCCACGTAACCCTCCAACAGCCTCAGGATGACGGTTTCCGGAGTGTCGACCAACGGTTTGGCAATCGCCTGAAGTCTGGAAAAGGTCTCATCAGTCAACTCAATCTTCACGTCGCGCCTCCATCAGCCTCAACTGACAAATAAGGCGTCCGATATCATATGTCAACATTATGGATCGGTATGGGAATGTAAGATAACGTATCATCTTTTCTTACATTATCTCAGGGGGTCGGTTTAACGTGGTTTCTCCTGCTGTGGGACAGAGCTTTGATCTGTGGACACCCCCGCCAAGCCGTCTCGCCGGAGGAACGACAACGAATTTTGGGGCTCGCGACTTCTCCGGCACCAAAAAAGGCGGCGGGATAGCCTATTCGAAGCGTTTTTGTGCGGGGTCGTCACGCAGTAGGCCAATGAGCGCGGCCTTTGCGTCTAGCATTGGAGACTTTTAAATCAATTCCTGCTGAAATGGCAGGCATGGCAAAAGTCCCGCGTTCGCCACCCCGATCCAAACCCTTGCTTGGCCATGATAACGGTCAGCTACAAAGCAGTCCGATCCGCAAGCGAAACCGTGCGCAACCGCAACTGTTATTCGATCCCATGCCGGATCGTGTCGAACCAGCATTGGCAGCGTTGAAGGCAAAGGCACCGGCGGGCAACTTCGGGTGGGAGATAAAGTGGGACGGATACCGTCTTGCCGTCCATATCGAACCCAAGGGGGTCCGCTTGCTGACACGCGGCGGGTATAACTGGGTGGATCGGTTCCCTGCGATTGCGGAAGCTGCCCGCGAGCTTGGACCGGCCACGATGATCCTGGACGGTGAAGCGGTCATGCTCGATGAGCAAGGTCGCAGTGGCTTCAACCTCCTGCAGGCATCTCTCGGCGCGGATGGCCGGAAGAGTGGCAACCTGACGTCGCCAGCAATCTTATACGCATTCGACATCTTATACCTAGATGGGCACGACCTGCGGGGGCTCGATTACCAGGAACGGCGGCATCTGCTCGAAGATGCCCTTGCTGGTCACGAGGGAGCGATCCGTCTGTCTGAGGAGGTAGATGCCGACCCCTCCGCGCTATTGGAACATGCATGTCGCCTTGGCGTCGAAGGCATTGTCGGCAAAAATCGGGACAGCAAATATCGATCCGGTAGAACCGGCGACTGGGTAAAACTGAAATGTGTTTCAAGCGAAGGTTTTATGATCGTCGGATACGAACCAAGCAATGGGGCCCATGGCGGCTTTGCGTCACTCCTGTTGGCCGCCTACAAGGGTAACGATCTTATATACGTCGGATCCGTCGGCACGGGTTTTAAAGAATCCCAAACGTTGCAGCTTCGGAAAATGATGGACAAGCTACTTTGGAAGCGAAGGCAACCACCAGTGCCATATTCCGGAAAGCATCAGGTCATATGGCTCCAGCCCACCCTCATTGCTGAAGTCGAATTCAGGGCATGGACAACCGACGGCAAGCTCCGACACCCCGCGTACAAAGGTTTGCGTGAGGTGCAGGATAATGCCGATGTTTATCGGATCAAGGATGGAGATGACGAGGGAGCATGAAGTCGCCGTCTTGGGGCAACGTCAACCGGATTTTTACCCTGTGCATTCGCGGATTGCGGGAGGAAAAAGCTGATCTCGGACAGTGGGTTGCCGGGTGCTGACCTTCGCGACCCTTCTCGATCTAGCTGGCATTGCTCGTAGCTCCGTGCGGCTTCTGCGACATCAGGACAACCGCCACCCCGGCCATCCGTCACCCTATGCCCTCTGGCGGGATAACCGCCCTCGTTTCGAGGAATATCAGGCGACACAGGGGTTCGGTGACGCTCTCGACCTCAAGGCTCCCATCTGGGCGTCTTTCGTCGGTGTCCCCGGCCGAGAAACCCTCTTCGTAGGGCTTTATACCGCCGAGCTGATTGGAGCCCTTCCCGAAGATCGCGCTCATCCCATTACTGGCGGGATTGAACCGGCCGGGAGTTGCAATCTCTATCGCCTCGATCCGAAGCCAGAGCTGTCGGAATATGCGGGTCGCCTTTGGATCGAATGGGGCAAAGGCTATCGAGCTTGGATACAGCGAGGCGACCGAGTTCCAAAGCCCATCGTCGAGCTTCGACGCGCCTTCGGAGAAGACCCTTTCCCTGGCTTTTCCGCGTTGATCCTCAATTTGTCCGAGATAGAGACAATCCCGGCAAGCTGGTGGGCTGCACTGTCCTCCACAAGAGGCATCTACCTGCTCTCGTGCCCTCGTACCCGAGAACAGTATGTCGGCATGGCATCTGGTTCTGACGGGTTCATGGGAAGATGGCGAGAGTATTTCGCGACGGGTCACGGGGGAAACATCGGCCTGAAAAGCCGTGATCCAAGCGATTATCGCGTCTCAATCCTCGAAACAGTTGGAAGCGCCGCTACGGTCAACGACATGTTGGCCTTGGAAACGCGCTGGAAAACAAAATTACTCAGCCGCGAAATGGGCCTAAACCGGAATTAGCTCATTCATTCAGCGCCTTACGCACAGCAAGGCAATTCGATTTTTGTGGATAGATTACCTTGTAAAGACGAGGTCAGCGCAGTGTTGCAAGGAAATCTAAACGAAAATCGCAAGGAAATGCAGCCAAAAGTGCGCCGATAACGCCACGTTAATCGCCAGCAATTCAGGTGTTGCTATACCTGGATTGCGGAGAGTGACAAAATGATTTGGGTTTTCTTTGCGCTCGTCGGTCTCGCGCCAACGATTTTTTGTTTTTACCGATATGAGGCTGCCCATAGTCGTTATCTAGAGCTAACCAACTACGGGATTCCTGATTCCCTTGGATTGTACCCGAAGCGAGAGGGGCCAGCTCCATCAGCTTTTCCTTACATTGCGTGGTATGTGGTAGGGTGGATTTGCCTGTTCGCAGAGACAGGCTTTGTCGCCAGAGCATATAGCAGCCAATTCTGGTACTCTTGGCTGCATTAGCGAATCGAATACCTACTCCTAAGAACAAGCGGCGACTCAGCGGGTTGTGCTTTCGAAATTCGGGCGTATTGCCCAGTCGTCGCCCAATACGATCCAACTGATTTGCCCGCATGGGGGTGCCTGGAGTAGGCATACAGGCAAATCAGCCAGTGATGGTAACCCAACCCCCAAATATTTAGGGGTTGCGCAGCGCCTGCTGGAGAACCTCCCTTCGCTCGGGCAGAAGCCGATCAAAGATCGGGCTATCGAGCCAATGTGGGAGAAGAACAGACGATTAAGGTGTCGGTTGAAACCGCTGCATGCCCCCTTGCTGGATGAAACTCGCATAATCGCTAAAGGTCTGCTTCCGAAGGGGACTGACAATTTCCAGCTCCGTTATACGCTGCCCCGTTTCGTAGATTGAAACGAAGAACTCCGCTCCTGAATCCGGTAAGTTCAAGACTTCGTGGTATATCGACGCAACTTCGACCCGCACGTTTAGATCGATCATGTCAAGGAGGCTTGCAAGGACTTCGTCGCAGTACCCAAGAAGCTCCTCGCCCGGCAAGAATGCCCAAAGCTGAACTTCATCATGAGGATACTCGTTCAGGAACGCAACGTACGCCGCCTTTTTCGCTGGCGGACGTTCACCACGCTGTGGTTGGTACCTGCGTTTGCCCGCAAGCCGCCATGGTGGATGACCGGCCCCCTCGATGCGATCAGCGAATTTGGTCTGCCTTGGCCCAGCGCCCGCCTCGGTGCGTTCCAGGTGCCACCAGCCGTCCGACCCGGCCTCGTACATGAGGCGGAGGCCGTGGCTCTCATTCAACCCCGCGTCCTTAAGAACCCGGAGGTACTCTGCAGCCCTCCGGTCTAGCTCTTGCGGTGACACATGCATGCGGTGCTTTGAAGCTCGCACATAGACCCGTTGGACTATTTCCGAGCGCTCGCCAAAACCCCACCAGCCGCCGTACCGCAGGGTATCCACAATCTTCACAGCTTCTTCGCGACTGAAATCATTGTCAGCGATTGCGGCCACGTACTGCTCGTACCGCTTTGTTGCCACTTCGGGAGAAACAGATCGATCCGGAATTGACGGATCAGCGTAGCCGATCACTTTGACCAGGTCTTCGTACTCCTCGTAGCCGAAGGCCCGCGAGACAACCGTTAGCGCATTCATCAATTTGATGGTGTCACCCCATGAACGCACTTCTTTGGCTAATTTTTTCGCAAGTCCTCTGACGGCATCTGTATCGTTGAAATAAATTTGCATTTGTCACCCGTTCTCAAAGTTGGAGTGGGAGGGCAAACGGCACTTGCGCTTTTTCCCCTGTCGTCTAAAAGCGGTTGCAGTGTCCACGTAGCTCAGCAGGATAGAGCACAGGATTCCTATGAAATTGGGGGTTGCGATTGGAAACACCGCAACCGATCTGCTCAAAGTCGGGGAACGCTTCGCTGAACTCTCAGCATGCCAATCCCGAGCCAAGCTCCAGGGAAACCTGGTGAAGGTGTAGAGACTGGATGGGCAGCACCTAAAGGTCCTCGGGCCAATGGTGAAGGGACAGTCCAGACCACGAACGCTCTGCGGCGGCGAAAGCCGAAGTGGTATGAATCCTGGGGTCGGAGGTTCGAATCCTCTCGTGGACACCAATTTCCTGCTGACTTCTTATGATTATTCATCACCACGAGACTCTTTTCGTTCGCGGGTTGCGGCATCAGCAAAGCGCGTTAAACCCTCAAAGAGGGGTCTATCCATGATGATTGTTTCCGGCGGTGAATTGCGGGTAACAACCAGTCCAAACTCGCTGACCTCGAAGCCGTCTATGGTTACGTTCCTTAACCAGTCGGAAAGATCGTCAATGAAGTCGAAGTCACCACTCTGCACACGATCAGCATTTATTGGGACATTGTCCGTGACAAGCTGCTTTAACCCTTTGACTGTCTCGTTCAGTTCTCTGCAGAGGCGTTGAAGACTGCGGATGTTATACTGAGAGTTCGTATCGAGAGCTGCCGGGTCCCAAGCCAAAAGCTCTTCGGCAACAGTTGATGGCTCATTCTCGAGGTTGTTAATGTCTCGGTATGCTTTCCGCCATATCCCCAGCATCGTGCCGTAATCGTTGTAGATTGTCTGAGCAGATGGGAAGTTTTCGAATTCAAACGGCTTTGATCCCGACAACTCAGAGATTTCCTTTGCGCTGGGCATTATCGGTCGGCGACGCGAGACCAAGTGCTTACACACAAGATATATTCTGTGGTTATTGGAGCGCCTTATCGTTCTGTTTGACGGAATACTTTCAACTATCCTGATGGCTTCGTCTTCTGCCCAGGCCAGAACAATGCTTTTACGGGTTGCCATTATTTTTAGCTCAAGACTAGATTTCTGGAGTTCTGAGAAATTGCATTTGGCGGCTGATGGATGATGCTTTTTGCGAGGATGTCCTCTACTTGATTGGCAATCTCCAGATCGCGAAGTGATAGCTTCCCGTCACGTAGTGCGGTAATCTCATCGCTTCGAAACCTCTCTAGCAAGAATTTCGAAAACAGATCGCCGCAGGCAACGCGTTCTTCGTCGGTTATGTCGGCTCGCAACGACAGCGGCAGAATTCCAGATTTGAAGAGAATTTGGTCGAGCGTCTTTTGCTTCAGAGCTTCAAGTTCATCGCTGTGAAGAATGGAATAGACTCTGCTGGCAGCTGTTAAGACGGCTGCCTGTTCAAAATCGCTCACCTCCTTGAAAACCACAGCGCTCCCGTTGGGGTTCATCAAGCTCTGGTCTGGTCGTTGTTCGATCCCACGGTCCGCCGCAAGTATCTTTGCCGCCGAGGTCAAATGAATGACTGTGCGATATATCGCTTCGTCAACGATCTCGATGTGGTCTTTGACCTCATTGTTTTCGATTCTTAATCGGTCAATGGTCTGACGATAAACTTCGTTAGACAAATCACCGGTCCGACGACGTTCGCGAAGTGTGTTCAGCTTTCGCCGCTGATCGGCTTGCTGAACTGCGAGTCGTTTTCGTTTCGCGAGCAACGAACTTCCGAAAAGTTCCAAGGGAATAATAAAAGGAGGCCCAGAGATAAGATGCCTGCACATAATGCAGTTACGGGGGCCGCCCGCGACCGGTCCGTAGACATTTTTGGACGTCGCCCCCTTTACGTTCTCTTTTCGTAAAAGTGGGCCACCGTCATTACATCTGGTCCCGTCGAACGGGCACACCCCGATGTCGCTGTTGCAAAACTGAACACGGTCCGCCGTTGCGACCGCTTCCTCAAGCGAGGTATGCTCAGTGAACGTCGTCTTAAGTCGCGCCTCTTCAATTTTCATGTTGCGGAAGTCATTCATAAACTCCCGCACGGCGATGGACTGAGTTTCGACCGCTGCCTTCTCAAGCATATTGTGGATCGTCGATGCATCATACAATACGTAGTAAAGCGTCATGATGATGGAGGCGTGGCCTGCCACCATCTCGCTCAGGATGTCGATAGGTATACCGGCTCTGTAGAGATTGGTAATGCCCCGAACTCTCATGCCGTGTGGCGTGTAAATGGATTTTTGCGGCTGTCCGGTTTTTTCGTTGTACTTGACGACTATGGTAACCTGGTCGTCGGGATTCAGCTCGTTCCAAACACGTTCGACCTCCATCATCAGGAAGTTCCAGCTCAGATTGATATCCGCTGCGGTTGGAGGTCGACCTGAATAGGGCTGCCATCCATCAGGAAGAGTTCGGAAAAGTGCGAAGATATCAGGGAGACGAGCCTTTGCGCGGGCAGAATACTCTTTTGGATCGTCCAAATAATCATCTGGCCCCACCGGTGATTTGACCGGATTGAACTTAAGTTGCCATTCGAGAAGCTCAAAAAGTCGCAAGTGAAGCTCTTCGGCCATCCATGGGATACCGTAGGGAGACCCAGTTTTGTTCGTATTCACAAAGAAGCCGGTTATCGCGGGCGAGACTTCTTCATATAGTAGTGCATAGCCACGGGACTGAGGGGTCGAAAGCTTGTCGCGTGTTGCCCAAAATCCTGCATTTTCCGATGGATTGGTCTCCCAAGCCATTGTTGTGGCATTAAATCGGCGCAAGTCCCCCTCGCCAGAGTCCAGGCGACGCCATTGCGCCATACGAAGGGGTAGATCAAAGGCGCACCGCAAAAGTGTTGGAATCACAGGACAATAAACTTCCATCCATTGCCCGGATACAAAAGCGTTCTTCTTGAAAAATGACTGCCTACCGGCCCATCCGTTTTCACCCTCGTCCAAAATTTGCTTCGCAATATAATAGAGCCGTTCGGGTAGGGGCCGAGAACGAGCGCGAGGGTGCTTCCTATTTCCCAAATCATCAATCTGGCCTTTGATCCAATTGACGTCATCTTCAGTAACGAGGGGATAGAGCGCGATACCGTCGGAAGACTCGCGCAATTCAGCTATGACATAATTTTGGAATTGCTGGAGCTGCCTAATCTTGTCTAGGCACTTGCGAGTAACTCCGAAGCGTTTCGTGTAATTCTCAGCCACTTCTCGGCGCTCTAGCCTTATTTGGAGAGCTTCGAAAAGGGACGAGTGACCTGCCTCAGCAAGGTAAACGTCCAGGTCCATCAGCATATTCTTGTTTAGTGTGGGCCTGGCTCTCGATGCGGCAGCGTACTTAGAATAGTGCGAAAGAAGGTCCGCTTGCAAAGGCGTGGGACGCCCTTGGATGGCTGCCCATGTCGGTTTATTTCCGTTTGCCAGCCGTGATTGCGAGGCATGCTTTAGAAGGCTGTCATCTTCGTAATATCGGGCAAATGCCTGGGCGATCTCCTTTAGGCATTGATGCATACGAGCATTTTTGCCGACCAAATCGGTGCGCCATCGAAGACCGTCAGGGGTGCGCCAAAACGCAAGCCAAGATAGAATCAAATCTTTGGGTGCTTCATCTAAGTCTGCAAGGCCGGTCGAAGCCATAACCAGACTAGCGATCAAGCGAAGAAGAATCCTTGCAACGTAGTCGCGTGTCTCTTGATCTTCGAGCCTCTCGGCGAAACCCATCAATCCAACTTCAGTCAGAGCTGTGAGAATTGAGTCGCCGAATTCCGTCTCTTGAACGATGCGTTCCGCAATGCGGTAGTTCGGCATTCCCTTCGAAATGAAGTAACTTGGCGAGAGGCAAACTTCTTCCTCGATCAGAAGGTCTATTTCTGCTGAAAATTGGTCTATAGTAATGAAGGCGGTTGCTGCGATGGACTGTAGACGATCTATCGCATCCTTTGCTTCGCTCTCGCGGTGAGTATATCCAAACCAATGTTCCATTGTGCCGTTGAACGCAATGATACCTTTGTCTGTCGGGAATTCTGTGATCATTCGGGCACCCTACGCTGCTGCAGCGAAGCTGTGCGCTCGGCGTCGCGCGAATGATTGATCGAATTGCCGCTTCAGCTTACTTAGCAGAGCCGCATCACCCGGCACGGCCTTGGCGCGTCCCTTGAGAATGCTATTTATCTCTTCGTTCGATAGCTTCGTGTATCGTCGTTGGGTTTCGGCATTTTTATGATGCATGCATCGAGCAATCACCTCTCCTTCGCAGCCGAGGGTCTTCAAAAAACAACCGTAGAAGTGCCGAGCCCCGTGAATAGTCGTTCCCATGCGTTTGCGCACAGTTAGCGCTACGTCATTGCACCGCCGTGCTGTGGTTCGGATGGCACGCTTCCACGCCGCCTTAAAGGCGGCCATGGTATAAGGCTTTCCGATCTCGCGATTTCCATCCGAGTATCCATCGCCAGATGAAACGAAAAGGTAGTCGTGGTCGGACAAACCACGCGACGCCCGGAGCCTCATTGTGTTGGGGCGATCCACAGCGAGATATTTTGCCAACAGAAGAGATAGATGGTTCTGTAGTTCAGGAATAGGTAACCAATGAATCAGTGCACCGTCAGCCTCTCCATCCAAACCCTTCCAACCGGCACCATCCCTTTTTCGTAATTGAGTTCTCGGAAGCCGTCCTTTTGAAAGAAGGCGGTCTTTCCTTCGAACCGCTTTCCCGGTCCGGTCGATTACCATTGCGTCTTCAGGATGGTGGAGAAATAGAAAAACTTCCCCGTGCACAAATTGCACGTCCTGGACCCAAACGTGGAAAAGTTCACTTGCCCTCATTCCGCCTGCGAATAAGATGAACGCCACGATCTGGGCGACTACATTGCTCCTCCCGTCTTTCCTTACGAAACCATGGAAGAGAAAATCCCAAACATACTTGATGGGAAAGCGGTACGTCGCGCCCGACGTCTGAATAGGACTGAAATAGCCCGAAAAGGAATGCGGCGGTGCTGGATCGTCAAGGTCGTCGGCAAGATGAGCCAATAGGCTCATTTTGTTTCTGATCACAACCTGATGTGCAATACGAATTGCGCTCAATGGATCGATATACCAGCTTGAGGCTGCATGGCTCCAATCGTCGCTCTCGTTAGAAAGTGACGTCAAAAAATTCGTCAACGCCGACAGGCATTTTTTTGCTTCTATCTCAGCGCGAGGTCGCCAGTAGAGCCCGACGCCATCAATCCGAGCGCCATTGTTCAGCATAGCGGTGCCATTCAGGATTGCTTTGGCAAAGCGTTCCAACATCCGCCGATGCACACTCTCCGTGCTCCCCCTTGCGCTGGCCCGGCGTAAGAAAGGTAGCCAAGCAAACGTGTAGTCGATGAGGAGTCCAAGCGTTCTCACTCTGTAGAGGTGCCATGTCGAGGAACGTCTCCAATTGTCGTCGCAATAACGCAAGACGGAGTCGACGCGACACAGGCTCAGACTACCGTTGGAGGTCCGCTGCATCACATACAAGACGGGCAAGCATACCTTTCTTTTGTCCCTATAGACCCACTGCCAAACAATAAAATGGTTGAGCCCGCGTTCGATTTTGGAGAAATCTTGGTGCTCTTCAGATCGACGTTTCAACAATGTCCCTCGCAGTTCATCGCGGCAGATCGCATCCGCCTTCACAAACGGCAACAACTGTGAAGCACAATAGAATCACATTCCACATATGTCAATATGGTAGTATTTTAATGCCTATTTCCTTGGAGTGGACGCGTATTTAGGATTTTTGTTCTATTTCCTTGCGACCGAGAGGAAATCCGGAAATTTTGTGCCCGGATTTTTTTGCATTTCCTTGCAGCCTGATATTGTTGAGATATTCCTGTCCCCGTTGATCTGATTTGATCGCCAGTCACATCGAGTGGCGCAAAACCCGGAGTGGCCGGAGTCTTTGGCGGTGCGAAACTGAGGGGAGCCATTCTCGCGGGTCTGATAGCGACGACCGTGGAAACCTCGACGAGCCCTGGCGACCCTAAGTCGGACCCAAAGCTCAAGTCGGCATCGATCAGCCGCTCTTTTTGCCGCATGCAATCTTGCGGCAGGGCGAGCACTTATCCTTTTACGGCGCGGCACCATTAGACGGTTGATACCAGTGTCAAAGCCGCTGCGCGGGGCCTTGGCCTGCGGCTATCGGACGGCCTTTGGCCGACTTCTTTTTTTGCTTTCTTATATAGCGGCTGATTAGACCCTAGTAATGAGGCATGGGTCATCAGCCGCTATAGAAAGCGCTTTCGGCCGAGACGAAACAAGGCTACCCTTCAGAAAGCAGTAAAGACCGGTAAATTCTTAATCGGTCTTAAACGAGCACCAGATTCCTAATCTGGGGGTCGCGCGTTCGAATCGCGCCGGGATCACCAGTCAATCAGATGCTTATCTCCCTCGACAGAACGCACGTTCCTGCAGACATGCAAGAACGCAATAATGATGTCATGAGAAACCAGCCTTTGATCGGCAATAGCGAGGCCGATTGTCGCACTGAGGCCGCACGACCGAGCTCTTGGGACGAAGAAATTGGCGATCGATTAGACTCGTTCAACTGGCTAGTTTTTCAACATCGGCGCCGATCCACGGTCAGTTCGCTCAAAATGGACGATCGCGCGTCTCAGCGCAGACCGCCCGCCGAAAAAGCACTCGGGCCAGAACCACTGGATCAGGACGATCAACGAATATTTGCGCAATCAGTGTCGAGCCGGGCGCAAATCTGCGCACATCGGAGCACGTTTCGTAAAGTGGATACAACCACCCAAGCGAACCCACCCTAAATTGAAAGCAGTCTCTGCGATAGCCGCGCCGCGTAAGCGGTCATGGTCCAGCGATGCGAAGCCTCCGGCGTGGCCGCCTCGGCATCTTAGCCCGTAAGAATGGCACGCTTCTTGCGTTGCTTGGTATGGGGCCGAGCAAAACTGCTCGGCGGAAGCCAGCGAATGTCCACAAAAATCGGACGAGTTCTCGGACATTTGGAATAGACCGGTCGACGGCCAGGAGCAGATGACAACATATTCGATCGTTCTAGGACGCGAACGCCATGTCTTTCAGGATCTGAAATCGATATTGGCTTGCGCTTCGCCGCTGAAGTCAGGTGACGTGCTGGCCGGGATCGCAGCGTCGAGCAACGAGCGGCGGGTGGCCGCCCGCTACCTGCTCGCGGATATGCCTCTCAAAACTTTCCTGGAGGACCTCGTCATCCCATACGAGACCGACGAGGTCAGTCGGCTGATCGTCGACCGCCATGATTGGATGGCATTCGCGTCGGTATCTCACATGACGGTCGGTGAATTTCGCGATTGGCTTCTCTCTTATGATGCGACCTCCGAAAAATTGCTTGCCATTGCACCGGGCCTCACCCCCGAAATGGTTGCGGCGGTCTCCAAGATCATGCGCAACCATGATCTGATCACCGTCGCAGGCAAATGCAGGGTGGTCACTGGCTTTCGTTCCACGATCGGTCTGCCTGGCCGACTGTCGAGCCGTCTTCAGCCCAATCATCCCACCGATGATCCTGAAGGCGTCGCCGGCTCGACGCTCGACGGACTTCTCTATGGGATCGGCGATGCGGTGATCGGCATCAACCCGGCGACCGACAATCTCGAGGCCTGCACAAGATTGATGGTTCTTTTCGACCGGCTGCGCGAACGGTTCGAAATCCCGACCCAATCCTGCGTGTTGACCCATGTCACCACGTCGATCAAGGCAATCGAGGCCGGCGCGCCGCTCGATCTGGTGTTCCAGTCAATCGCCGGCTCTGAGGCCGCCAACAAGGGTTTCGGCGTCGATCTGGCCGTCCTTAGGGAAGGCCAGCAGGCAGCACTTTCCATGAAGCGCGGAACGGTCGGAAACAATGTGATGTATCTGGAGACCGGCCAGGGCAGCGCTCTCTCGGCCGACGCCCATCATGGTGTCGACGAACAGACGGTGGAGGCGCGGGCCTATGCCGTTGCACGTGAACTCAATCCGTTGCTCGTCAATACGGTGGTCGGCTTCATTGGCCCGGAATATCTGTTCGACGCCAAGCAAATTATCCGCGCCGGGCTCGAAGATCATTTCTGCGGCAAACTGCTTGGTGTGCCGATGGGGGTCGACGTTTGCTACACGAACCATGCGGAAGCCGACCAGGACGATATGGATAATCTGATGGTGCTGCTGACTGTCGCGGGCGTCAGCTTCCTCATCGCGGTGCCCGGCGCCGACGACGTCATGCTCAATTATCAGAGCCTTTCCTACCACGATATTGTCGGCCTCAGACACCAGTTCAATCGTCCGCCCGCCCCGGAATTTGAAGCCTGGCTCCATCGCATGGGCATGCTTGATCACACGGGTCGTCTTGCGCCGGCCAGCGCCTCGGGCGCCTTCTCCCGCAATCTCTTGAGCTACAGGGCATCGGCATGACTCCCTTCGAACGAGATCCGTTTGCGCGATTCCGCAATGCCACACGCGCCCGGATCGGGCTTGGCAGGGCGGGCGACGCCTTGCCGACATCGGCAATTCTCGACTTCCAGCTCGCCCATGCCCGGGCGCGGGACGCCGTGCATGGTCAAGTGGATTTTGTCGCCCTTGCCAAGCAGCTTGCGCCCATGGCTACGGTCCGCATTCGCTCTCGCGCCAAAGACCGCACGATCTATCTGGCGCGCCCGGATCTCGGCCGTCAGACCAATGCAGCCGATCTGCCAGGCCCAGGCGATCGTTATGATATCGCCTTCATCATTGCAGATGGGCTTTCAGCCTCGGCGGTCGAGCACCACGCGGTGCCGCTGTTTAAGGCATGCATTAAGCGCCTCGGCGACTTCAGCGTCGCCCCCGTGATATTGGGCGAGCAGGCGCGGGTGGCATTTGGCGATGAGGCAGCGGCAGCGTTTGGTGCGGAAGTTGCCATCGTGCTGATCGGCGAGAGGCCGGGATTAAGCGTGCCTGACAGTCTCGGTGCCTACATCACGTTCCGCCCGCAATCGGGACGGCGCGACAGTGAGCGCAACTGCATTTCGAATATTCATGCCGACGGGCTCAGCTACGAGGTCGCAGCGGACAAGATCGTTTGGATCGTTCGGGAGGCGCTTCGCCTGCAGCTGACCGGTGTCGATCTCAAGGAAAATGCCGAAGGCGCCATAGAAGCGCTGCCACACCAAGAAGCATAAAGTTCATCTGCAAAAAAGGGGAACAATCATGTCAAATCCTCAACCGACGCTCGCCAAAAGCCTGACCGGGCTGCATTTATGGGGACTTGCCGTCGGCCTCGTCATCTCGGGCGAATATTTCGGCTGGAGCTATGGCTGGGCGGCTGCCGGCACACTCGGCTTCTTGATCACCACGATCCTGATCGCCGTGATGTACACCACATTTATCTTTTCCTTCACGGAATTGACGACAGCCATTCCACATGCCGGCGGCCCTTTTGCCTATGCGCTCAGGGCTTTCGGCCCGCTCGGCGGCTTCGTTGCGGGCTTTGCGACATTGGTTGAATTCGTCTTCGCCCCTCCGGCCATCGCGCTGGCCATCGGCGCCTATCTCAATGTGCAGTTCCCGGGGCTCGATCCGAAAGTGGCGGCTGTCGGCGCATATATCATTTTCATGGCGCTCAATATCGTCGGAGTTACCATCGCGGCAACCTTCGAACTCTTCATCACCATTCTGGCGATTGCCGAACTGCTGATCTTTATGGGTGTCGTCGCGCCGGGCTTCTCTTTTGCCAATTTCGCGGCCAATGGCTGGGCTGGCGCCCCTGAATTCTCGGTCGGTGCCATTGGAGGCATCTTTGCCGCCATTCCATTTGCCATCTGGTTTTTCCTGGCGATCGAAGGCGCGGCGATGGCGGCTGAGGAAACCAAGAACCCCACCCGCACCGTTCCCATTGCCTATATTGCGGGTATTCTGACACTCGTCTTCCTCGCCTTCGGCACCATGATCTTCGCCGGTGGCGTCGGCGACTGGCGCACGCTGTCCAACATCAACGATCCGCTACCGCAGGCGATGAAGGCGGTCGTGGGCGAATCCTCCGGTTGGCTGCATATGCTGGTCTGGATCGGCCTGTTCGGCCTGATTGCTTCCTTTCACGGCATCATCATGGGCTATTCCAGGCAGATTTTTGCGCTGGGCCGCGCCGGCTACCTCCCGGAAGTCCTTGCAAAAATCCATCCGAAATTCCGCACGCCTTATCTCGCAGTCCTTGCAGGTGGCGCCGTCGGCATCGCAGCCATCTTTTCCGACAGCCTGATCCAGATCGGTGGTTTGCCGCTGACCGCCAATATTGTCACCATGTCGGTGTTCGGCGCGATCATCATGTACATCGTCTCGATGGCATCGCTGTTCAAGCTGCGCCAGGCCGAACCTGAACTCGCCCGCCCCTTCAGGGCCTGGGGTTATCCCGTGGTCCCAGCCATTGCCCTCGGGCTCGCCCTCGTCGCGCTGGCGGCGATGATCTACTACAACTTCCTGATCTTTGTGATCTTCCTCGCGATGGGCGTCGTGGCATTCGGCATTTGGCGTTTGCTTTCAGGTGGCATCATCAAGGAAGCGGCAGCGTCCACGTAATAAGGCTCTCTGGCCCGATCACCGGAAAGGCGATGCACGAACCGCTTCCGATCAACATCGATGCCCCCGCCGAAGTTTGGCGGGGGTTATTCCAGCGCAAAGCTTGACTGATATCATCCCGTTCCGGGGCCAGGGCCGCGTTCGCCGTAGATTAGTTCACCGCACCTGACGATGGAATCGCCGCGTCCTCGTGACGCGCCGCGCACCCAATCCCAATAGCGCCGCCACGGCCCAACCTCCGATAAATCCAATCGCGCCCCAGACGAGACCGGCAAAACTGACGGGCACGCCAGGCACGAAGTCGCGCCAAGTATTGGCGAAAACGACGTCATCCGCATTTCCCAGCAGGATGAAAGGCCTGGCGACGGGTGCGGCGGTGCCGAGGTGGAGTTGCTGCGACTGCAGCGTTTCGTAGCGCGAGATCGTGCTCTGCATCGAGACGCCGCGGTCGCGCAGGAAATCGTCGGATGATTGGGCATAGGCGCTCAGCGCCTGCTGGCGATCGAGATGGTGCTCGGCGGCTTGGCGGTTGAAATCCTCGACGATGACGCGCAATTCGTCGATCGCCCCGCCGATCCGCTGGCGGTATTGCTGCGCAAATTCCGGCGCCTGCGAAAAAATCGTACCGCCGGCAAGCCCGGCCAGAATGGCGATGATCCTTGCAATCAGTCCCATGATCGATGCCTCTGGCTGTCCCCTTGCGCTAACGATCGGCGGCCCAAAAGGTTTCTGACATCGACACAATCGGTAACTCTATGTGATTGAACCGACAGCACTTCCGGCGAGTTGATCTCCTGACAAACTCAGAAAGAGAGGCTCGTCATGAAACGGATTATTCTTGCCTGCACGCTCGCTGCTGCGTCCATCTTTTCCGCAATGCCGTCCCAGGCGGCAAGTGTGACCATCACCACGGATGATGCGCGTCCCTATTATCGCCATTCGGACCGGCCCTATTACCGCCATCACATGAGGCCGCGCCACATCTCCGAGGAGTGCTTCACCAGGGTGGAAAAAATCCGCCGCCACGGTCACACGATCGTCAAGGAAACCCGAATCTGCCGATAAGGCAATCCATGCAGGAAAAGCCCGGCTGATCCTCCCCAGCCGGGCTTTTCATCTGATCGCGCCCTGATCGCGCCGATGAGGAACTTCACCATATCAGCCGCGTTTATTGCGAAAACAGGAGTACTCATCATGCGTATCAAGATGATTCTTTTGGCCATCGCCTATGTCGCCGTCAGCGCCGTGTTGCTTGCCACTGCCTATCACCCACAAGGGTCGGGCGCCATGCAGAAGACGGATCGTCTGGCCGGCTCGTCCTTCCTCGTTGAACGCTTCGCCGGTTGATTAGCTCAGTGCCGACTGATAGGCGGCGATGCTGAACTGTCCTCGGCCGGCAGGTCTGGGCTCGGAGCAGCCTGCCATCTCGTTAATGCGTGCCATCGAGCGAAGATCCGCCAAGCAATATCCGGTTCTGCACCGCATGCACACCCTCGACGGCCTTGGCGACCGCGGTTGCCCGTTCGATTTCGCCGACCGTGCCGACGGTGCCGCTCAGCACGATCTGGTCGTTCTCCATCGTCACCTCGACATCAGAGGCATCGATGCCGCCGGCGATCGCAAGCGCATTGGCAACGGCCGCCTCGACCGATGCACGATTGGCGATTTCCGCTTCCATTTCGGGTTCGAGCCCGTGAAATGTCTGCTCCTTGAAAACCATGATCCGTTCCTCCGTGAAAACCTGCGGAGGAAACGCTGATCGGCGGAGATTGGTTCAGCGCCGCTACCACTGCACGCGATAGCGGAGATTGACGCTGCCTGCCTCACCCCCCGAAAATGGATTGCTGACCGAGGCATCGAGATTGAGGTTCGGCAGGATGGTCTGGCTGACCCCCACCGTGCTTGAGAAGTCGCCGCTGGCATTGCTGACGCCGGTCCCTGCCGAAAGCGAGGTTCCCGTCCAGGGATGGATCAGCTTCAGGGCCTGCGATGCCGTCACCGAAGCCTGCCGGGCTTCGACCGCGTCATATTGGACACTGATGGACCGGCTCGATTGCATGTCGAGCGAATCGGAGAGGATCCAGCTGCGGGAGCGGCTAAGCGTCAGCGCGCCGCTGCCGCGCAGCGTATCGACGCTGACGCTGGCACCCTGCTGTGACTGGCCTGCCGGGGTGACGTTCGTCCTGGTGATCCGGCCCCAAAGCATTGCCTGTTCGGAATCGGGCAGCAGCGCCCCGCTTTTGGTCGAGGCCAGCGCGATGTCGGCGCCGGCGCTCGTTTCCCATTCCGCCGGCAGGCGAAAACCCATCGTCGCCTTGTAGGACCGGTCCGAAAGCTTGGCCGGCGACCAAATCACCAGGTCGTCCGCCCTGGCTGCGGCGGTGAGCGAGGATAGGATGGCGAAAAGAATGCATGCTGTTTTAAGTATCTTCATGAAATCCGATCGTTTTGACCTGACACAGGGCTCTAGCGCCGAACCGACGCGACGGCACATATGAAGGCGCTCGCAGCGAACGCGATGGGGATTGCGGCCAAGCCGCCAATCCCGGTTTCAACCTCGATTTGATTTTGGCCGGAAGGCCTGTGGCACCGCGTGCCTGTTCTTCAATGGACGCCGCAGCGTCCCGATTGCGCATGCGACCGTGAACGGCCGCGGCGGAACCTCCCAATCCCCATGAGGATTGTTGTAAGGATCACATCCAACCGCCGCTCTGTAAACCCCTCGCGGGTTGAAATCTGCTGCACCGCACACTTGCCGCCCCCTCCAAAGCCTAGTAGAGCCTGAGCCTACGAGAGAAATTTTCGCGAAATACCACATGATAACCGGCAAAAGCGCGCCGCGGCGCCTCAGCATCTTCGGTTCGACGGGTTCGATCGGCCAGAATACACTCAATGTCGTCGATCACCTGGGCGGACGGGAGAACTTCGAAATCTCCGTGCTGACAGGCAACGGCAATGTCGAATTGCTGGCCCGGCAGGCGAAATCCTCCGGCGCGCGGCTGGCGGTCACGGCAAACGACCGCCATTACGAATCGCTGAAGAGCGAACTTTCCGGCAGCGGCATCGCGGTCGCTTCGGGAAAGTCCGGCCTGATGGAAGCCGCCGACTGCGAAGCCGACTGGGTGATGGCGGCAATCGTCGGCACCGCGGGCCTGGCGCCGACGCTTGCCGCCGCCCGCCGCGGCGCCGATATCGCCCTTGCCAACAAGGAATGCCTGGTATCGGCCGGCGATCTCTTCATCGCAGCGATCCGGGCGGGCGGCGGCAGGCTGCTTCCGGTCGACAGCGAGCACAACGCGATTTTCCAGGTGCTGGAAGAGAACCAGCGCCACGCCGTCGAGCGGGTCATCCTGACGGCGTCGGGTGGCCCCTTCCGCACCGCCTCACTGCGTGACATGGCGGATGTGACGGTGGAAACCGCGCGCGCCCACCCGAACTGGTCGATGGGATTGAAGATCTCGATCGACAGCGCCTCGATGTTCAACAAGGCGCTGGAGATGATCGAAGCCCGGCACCTTTTCGGTCTCAGACCCGAACAGATCGAGGTCATCTTCCATCCGCAATCGATCATCCACTCCATGGTCGGCTATACCGATGGGTCGGTGCTGGCGCAGCTTGGCGCGCCGGATATGCGCACTGCCATCGGTTATGCCCTGTCCTTTCCGCGCCGGCCGAACCTGCCCGTCGAGCGGCTGGATTTCGCCAAGCTCGCCAGGCTGGATTTCGAAGCACCGGATGAGACGCGGTTTCCGGCGCTGCGGCTCGCTCGCCTGGCGATGACGCGCGGCGGCGTTCAGGGCGCGGTGCTGAACGGCGCCAAGGAAGTGGCGCTCGAAGCCTTCATCGAAGGGCGGCTGTCTTTCCTGACGATGGCCGAGATCACCGAGAGAGTCATGGACGATCTGGCCGGCCTGCCCCCGGCCTCCAGCATGGACGATGTCTTCGCCGCCGACAGGCAAGCCCGGCAAAGGGCGGCGGAGCTCATGACACTCGCGATCGCCGAGTGAAGTTCGGGCGGCCGATCATCGAGTGGTCGCCCGCCTGTGATCGCGACCGGCGCCATTACCGCAACCGGTTGCCGCCCTCATCGAACAACCGGCAATCCGACGGCTCAAACAGCAGGCTCACCTGCTCGCCTGCCGCGATGCTGATCGGCGAGCGATGCTCGACGGTGAGTGACTGGCCATCGGCAAGCTGGCAATAGAGATATTGCGTCCCGCCGAGATATTCCGAAAAATCGACCCTGGCCGTCAGGCTGCCCGATAGATCGGAGGCCACCCTCAGATGCTCCGGCCGCAGGCCGAGCGTCACCGCGCCACCAACCGGCCTGTCTGCCGGCGGCAGGCCGCTTTCGATCTGCCGGCCGGCGACTTCGACCATGCCTCCCTCACCCCAACGGGCATTCAGCAGATTCATCCTCGGCGAGCCGATGAAGCCCGCCACGAAGGTATTCGAGGGATTCTCGTAGATTTCCCGCGGCGTTCCGGCCTGTTCGACTCGGCCGTCGCGCAGCACGACGATCTTGTCGGCGAGCGTCATCGCCTCCGTCTGATCGTGCGTGACATAGATCATCGTATTGCCGAGTTCGCGATGGAGCCGGGCGATCTCGATGCGCATCGAAACGCGCAGTTCCGCATCGAGATTGGACAGCGGTTCGTCGAACAGGAAGACATCGGGCTTGCGCACGATCGCTCGGCCGATCGCTACACGCTGCCGCTGGCCGCCGGAAAGCTGTCCCGGCCGCCGGTCGAGAAGATGGTCGATCTTCAGGATTGCAGACGCGGCCTTGACGCGCGTCTCTATCTCGGCGGCACTGGTGCGCGCCATCTTCAAGCCGAAGGCCAGGTTGTCGCGCACGCTCATATGCGGATAGAGCGCGTAGGACTGGAAGACCATGGCGATACCGCGCTCGGATGGATCGAGATCGGTGACAACACGTCCCTTGATCTCGACCTCCCCGTCGGTCACGTCTTCCAGGCCGGCGATCATGCGCAGAAGCGTCGATTTTCCGCAGCCGGAAGGGCCGACGAAGACGACGAATTCGCCCTCCGCGATCGTCAGGTCGATGCCGTGGACCACCTGCAGATTGCCATAGCTTTTTCGCACGTCCTGGAGCACGACGCTCTTGTTAGCCATACCGTTCGACATCCCCAAAAGACCTATCTGTCCGACTGGACCCAGACGAGCATCTCTCCGGGCGCGCGGTTGTCCCAGAGATGATAGGGCACGAAACGCGCGGTGGCGACCTGCCTTTCGGCCGGCGCCTTGCGGTAGAGCGCTGTTCCCCAGTTCGATGTTTCCTCGCGCTCGACCTTGAGATCGAGGGCGACGGCATCATTGAGATCCTTCAGCACGACGGTTTCGGCGGCCGGGAGCTCACGCGGCAGGACGATGGCATTGAGGTCTTCGCCATTGTCCGTGGTTTCCAGACAATAGACCAGCGGCCCGCGCATCAATGCGACCCGGCCGGCGTCCTGGCGCACCTTCGGGTTGGCATATTGCGGCCGAAGCGCCAGCGGCAGGTAGAGGGCGACACGATCGCCCGCCGCCCACTCACGATCGATCCTGGCATATCCGTCGTGCATATTGGCGTTGAGATCGAGCATCTCTCCATTGACGCTGAGGGTTGCGCCTTCGGCCCAGTCCGGAATGCGCAGCGACAGCGCAAACCGCGCCGGCTTCTCCAGCCTGGTGGTAAAGGCGACCGCACCGTCCCACGGATAGTTGGTGGTCTGCTCGAGTTCGACCTCGGCACCGTTGGCAAGCTTCAGCCGCGCGGTGCTTTCGCCATAGAGGTGCACGGCGATCTCGTTATCCGAAACGGCGTACATGTAGGAGCCGATCGAGGTCACCAGCCGGGCGATGTTCGGCGGGCAGCAGGGGCAATGGTGCCACTTCCACCGATGGTGCTTACCAGCACTTTCGAGCGGATTGTCATAGAAGAACGTCTTGCCGTCCGTGGAAACCCCCGGTAGCGCGCCGTTGTAAAGCGCCTGCTCCATGATATCGGCATAGCGCCGGTCCGGCCCGCGGCCGAGCATGCGGCTTGCCCAGAACACCAGGCCGACCGAGGCGCAGGTCTCCGCATAGGCGGTATCGTTCGGCAGATCGAAATAATCGGTAAAGCCTTCGTTGGAGGCCGCCGGCCCAATGCCGCCGGTGATGTACATCTGCTTGGTCGTCAGATCGTCCCAGAGCGTTTCCAGCGCCGCCGTCAGGCTGTCGTCCTTGTATTCGGTGGCGATATCGGCCATGCCCGAATAAAGATACATGGCGCGCACGGCGTGGCCGACGACCTTTGTCTGCGCGCGCACCGGCTGGTGCGCCTGCGCATATTCATAGGTCTTCTGGTGGTATTCGGAGACATCGCGGCCGTCGCGGCCTGCCTCGGCGGTGAAGAAATGCGGTTCGGTGCCGCGTTCGTCGATGAAGTATTTCGATAGTTCGAGATATTTCTTTTCTCCCGTCACGCGGGCGAGCTTGACCAGCGCGAGCTCGACTTCCTCATGGCCGCAATAGCCGGGGATCTGGCCTTCGCCGTGCCCGAAAATCTTGATCATATAATCGGCATAGCGGCTCATGATGTCGAGCAGCTTGCGTTTGCCGGTCGCCTGGTAATAGGCGACCGCGGCTTCGATCAGATGGCCGGCGCAATAGAGCTCATGATGGTCGCGCAGGTTGGTCCAGCGGCGGTTCGGTTGCACGCGCTGGAACCAGGCGTTCAGATAGCCGTCCTCATCCTGCAGCTTCTCATACATGTCGATGATCTCGTCGGCACGCGCTTCCAGCTTCGGGTTCGGCCGGCGATAGAGCGAATAGGCAATCGTCTCGATCGACTTGCCGAGGTCGGAGTCCCAGAACATCTGTGTCGTCCCGCCCCATGGCTGAATGGGAATGACGACCCCGGGACTCGGCTGATCGACGTCGATCGCCTTGAGCATGCCGGCCTCGACACAGCGGTCGAGCAAGGTCTCGGCGGTGGAATTGCAGACGGCGTCCTGCCACTTGCCCCAGAACCCGCCGAGCTCCACATCGGGAACGGCGACGGGACGAAACTGGCGGTCGTTGCTTGGTTTGGTCATGGGCTCCACTTTCTCTAAGATCATTTCACCGCGCCGGCCATCAGCCCGCGCATGTAATAGCGTTGCAGGAGCAGGAAGACGATCAGGCAAGGGATCGTCATGACGACGACGCCGGCCTGGACCGCTCCCCAGTTGATGGCGCCGAGCCGTCCGGCGCGAACCGCCGTCATCAGCACTGGCAGGGTGTATTTCTCATTGCTGGAGAGCAGCACGAGTGCTGCGAGAAACTCGTTCCAGGCATTGAGGAAGGCAAAGATCGCCACCGTCGCGACGCCGGGAAGCACCAGCGGCAGAAGAACCCGGACCAGAAGCCTGAGGTCGCGCGCGCCGTCGATGCGTGCGGCCTCTTCGATCTCCTTCGGCACGGCGTCGAAGGCGTTGCGCATCATGAAGACCGAGAAGGGCAGTTGCAGCGTCACATAAACCAGCGTCAGCCCAATCAGCGAATTGTTGAGGCCGAGCTTTGCCAGGATGATGAAGAGCGGCGTCAGGATCGACTGGAACGGGATCATCAGCGTCGCGATGATCAGCACGAAGAGCGCATTCTTCAGCGGGAACCGATAACGCGAGAAACCGTAGCCGGCGAGCAGGCTGACGGCGACGGTGAGCACCACGGTGGCGACCGAAACGAACAGCGAATTGATCATGTGCCGCCAGATGCCGGCGCCGAACGTATCGAGCAGCGCATAGGAATCGATGCTGACGCCGGAGGTCGGCCATGGCGGCAAGGGCGGCAGGCTGGCCTCCGTGCCATGCCGGAAGGATGACAATAGCGTGATCACGAAAGGGGCGAGAAAGAAGATCGATATGACGATACCGGTCAGATGATAGACCGATTTCGCACGGATGGCCTTGCGCGCGCGGCGTTCCCTTGAGGTGGTCATGGACGCTCCTCCCCGACGCGAAGCAGCCAGAGCTGCACGATGCTGATCGCCACCAGGATGGCGAGAAGTACGATCGACAGTGCTGCTCCATAGCCGAGATTGAACGACACGAAGGACTGATTGAAGATGTAATAGACCACCGAGATCATTTTGTTCTGCGGTCCGCCTGACGTCATGATGTAGAACTGGTCGAAAGCGAGGATCGAACCGGTGACGGAGACGATCAGCGCCAGCGCGATCGTCTTGCGCATCAGCGGCAGCGTCAGATGCCGGAAACGCTGCCAGCGCCCGGCGCCGTCGATGCGGGCGGCCTCCGTCAGCTCGGACGGAATGGCCTGAAGCCCAGTCAAAAGAATGATCATGGTGAAGCCGGCGATCTTCCAGACGACCATCACCACGATCGTCAGAAAGGCGGTGTCGAAAGTCGCCAGCAGATTGGGGCTCTTTTCCAGAAGACCGAGCGCCTTCAAGGCCGGCCCGATGAAGCCGCTATCGACATTGGCGAGCCAGACCCAGAGCAGGGAGGCGGTGGCAAGACCGACCACGACGGGCAGGAAGATGATCGTCCGATAGGCGCTGACGAACTGCCGTTCCTTTTCGACGAAGATGGCGAGCGGAAAGGCGATCGCGAAGATCGCGATGGTGACGATCACGGTGTAGTAGGCCGTGAAATTCAGCGCCGCCATGAAGCGGGTGTCGTTGGCCATGCGAAAATAATTGTTGAAGCCGATCCAGCGCGACGCCCCCATCAGCGGCCAGTTGTGAAGGCTCATCCATCCGGTGAAGAGAACCGGCATGATGAAGAAGACGATGACGAGCGCCATGGCCGGCGCGATATAGGCAAGACCTCGCCAGTTCGATCTGCGCCGTCGCCTGCGCTGAGGCAATAGAGTCTCTGAACCGGAACCGGTCATCAAAACGCTCCGCGTCTGTCGAGTGGGATTGGCCGGGAAGCTGCCACCGCTCCCCGGCCGCGGCCGGGGGAGAGATTACTGGCCGCTATCGATGATCGATTGCATTTCCGACTGGGCGCTCGAAAACGCGCCGTCGACATCGTCGCCGAAGATCGCGGCATTGGTGAAGCTTGCCCATGGCCCGTTGGCGCTGTTGATCAGGTCGTTGAATTGCAGCGTATAGGGTGTCTTGGCGACGCTGATCGCCTTCAGGCCAACCTGCATGCGCGGATCGAGGCCCTCAAGCACCTTGTCGGCGATATCGCCGCGCGTCGGCAGGCTGCCGTATTTCGCCATGATCTTCTGGCCGTCCATCGAATACACATATTCGAGGAAGCCCTTCACCGCGTCGATCTTCTTCGTGCCCTTGGTGATGACGAAGTTGTCGCCGCCGGCAAAGGACGAAGGCTTTCCGTCGACGCCGGGGATGAGCGTCACGCCGAAGTTGATATCGGGATGCTCGGTCACCAGCGTGCCGATGGCAAAGGCGCCGAGGCTTTGCTGGCCGATCTTGCCGTTGGTAAAGGTCAGGAAGTTGGCGCCGGTGTCGCTGGCCGCACCCGCCGGCACCAAGTCCTTCTTGACCATGTTGCGGTAGATATCGACGGCCTTGCGCATCTGAGGCGTATCGAGCGTTGCCGTCTTGCTGTCGGCCGACAGGATATCGGCACCGGCACCCCAGGTGAGCGGCGTGAAGGTGAAGATCATGCAGCCGCCGCAGCCGCCACCGGAGAAATAAAAGCCGTAGGTATCGTCACCCAAGGCCCGGATCTTCTCGGCATTGGCGGTGATTTCATCCCAGTTGGCCGGCGCCTTTTCCGGGTCGAGACCCGCCTTCTTGTAGAGATCCTTGTTCCAGGCGAAGACCGATGTCTCGACCGACAGCGGCAGGCCGTAAATGCGGTCCTGATAGGTACCGAGGCGAACATGCGATGGCGACAGCGAGTTGAAATAGGGCAGGGATTTTGCCCAGTCCGTCAGGTCTTCCAACTGGCCGGCCGCAGCAAAGGCCGGGTTATAGATGAGATCCATCGACAGCGCGTCCGGCGCCTGCCCGCCGGCGATTGCCGTCGCATATTTCTGTACCAGCTCGGAGAACGGCACCTCGGTCATCACGACCTTGTTCTCGTGACCGGAATTATAGGCTTCGACGACCTTCTTGAAGGCGTCGCCGATCCCCGAGCGAACCCACATTTCGACATTTTCGGCAGCCGATGCAGCCGACACCAGACATAAGGTAGCGATGCTGGTCGCCGCCAATAGACGCTTGATCATGACACTCCTCCCGATATGGCGCATCTCCTCGCGCCTTTGCTCATTCACGTGTTCTCATCCCCGAGGGCTTTACCCCCCGCATGATTGCCGGACGATCAGCCGGCACGGCAATTTCCTCACTCCCGGCTCGACAGGCCGTCCTTCAGCAAGCGCAAGCACCGTCAATCCGGCTTGCCGCCCGAGCTCCTTCAATTCCATATCCACCGTCGTCAGCGGCGGCCGCGTCTGGGCCGCGACAATCTCCCAATTGTCGAAGCCGACGACCGAGACGTCCTGCGGCACCTTGACGCCGCGCTCGCGCAACGCATCCACAGCACCTCGGGCGATCTGGTCGTTGCCGCAGAAGAGCGCATCCGGTTTTTCTCCCGGTCTCTTCCAAAGCTGTTCGACCGCCTCATGGCCCCAGCTTTCCGACCAGACGCCGTAGAGCACCGGCTCTCGGTGACCAGCCACCTCGTGATAGGCGCCGGCACGTTCCCGCACCGAGAAGAAATCCTGCGGCCCGGTGATGTGCGCAATCCGCCGCCGCCCGATCTTCACGAGCCATTCCACGGCCAGCTTCGCACCCTGCTCGTCGTCCGACCGGAAGGTGACACTGTTTTGCGCCCCCTCAGTGAACGCATAGACGACGGGCACATGCAGATTCGACAAGTCGACAGGCAGGCGTCTGTCCAGGCGTTTTCCCGTCGCAATGATGCCGTCGACCTGTTTGTCCAGCATCGCGTCGACATGGATCTGGGCGAGCGCCGGATCGTCTTCGATGGCGCACAGGAAGACCGAAACACCGTGATCGACGAGTGCGTCCGAAATGCCGGCCATGACAGGCAGCGTGAACCGGCCGTAAGTGTCGTTCGTCAGCAGCCCGATGGTGAAGCTGCGCTTGCTGAGAAGACCTCTGGCCAGCGCATTCGGCCGGTATCCAATTTCCGCGGCTATCCGTTTCACCCGTTCGCGCGTTTCCGAGCCCATCCGGCCGGTATCGTTGAGAGCTTTCGACGCCGTCGAGATGCTCACCGCGGCAGCCGCCGCCACCTCGTGGATGGTGATCCTGCCTCTTTTTCCTCCCGATATGTTCAGAACGTCCTCCTTCTGAAGTGATCTGAGAAAAGCTTTTACCAAACCTTATGTCAAGTGAGAAAAGGTTTTCTCATGCGGCACAAAGGCCGGATCGGCAATGCAGTTTGCGGGAAGGGCAAGCACAGGGAGAGTTCGACGCGCATCGATCAGGCCGATTGCGATGTGTCATCGGTGTTGAGACCAAGCACAGAGCGGATGATCTTGGGCGGGTAAGGAGGTTTGCAGCAGCGCCTTGCGGGAGCAAGACCGATCGCTGTCAGAGCCTCCAGTGGAGGCCCTGAATTACGGTTCGAACCGAGCGATCATCGAAAAATCAGGCGACGTGCCTTGCGAGCGCGCAGCGCGACCAGAGCGAATGCAGCGCCTCAACCAGATGGGCGATATCGGCGTCGGAATGCAGCGGTGTCGGCGTGATGCGCAGCCGTTCGGTCTTCTTCGGCACGGTGGGATAGTTGATCGGCTGGACGTAAACGCCGCAATTGTCGAGCAGCAGGTCGGAGATCCACTTGCACTTGGCCGCATCGCCGACCAGCACCGGCACGATATGGCTCGGATTGGGCATATGCGGAATGCCGCGCTGGTCGAGCAGCGCCCTCAGCTTGCGGACACGGTCCTGATGCCGGGCGCGCTCGAACTGGCTGATCTTCAGGTGCTGGATCGAGGCGACGGCGCCGGCGGCAAGCGCCGGCGGCAGCGCCGTGGTGAAGATGAAGCCCGACGCAAACGAGCGGATGAAATCGCAAAGCGCCGTCGAAGCGGCGATATAGCCGCCCATCACCCCGAACGCCTTGCCGAGCGTGCCCTCGATTACCGTCAGCCGGTCCATCAGCCCTTCGCGCTCGGCAATGCCGCCGCCGCGCGGGCCGTACATGCCGACGCCATGCACTTCGTCGAGATAGGTCATCGCCCCGTATTTGTCGGCGAGGTCGCAGATTTCCTTGATCGGGGCGATATCGCCATCCATCGAATAGACGCTCTCGAAGGCGATCAGCTTCGGCGCCTTCGGATCGGCGGCCTTGAGCTTGGCTTCGAGATCGGCCACGTCATTGTGCTTCCAGATCACCTTGTCGCACTTGGCGTAGCGGATGCCCTCGATCATCGAGGCATGGTTCAACGCGTCGGAGAAGATGATCAGGCCGGGGATCTTGGCGCCGAGCGTGCCGAGCGCTGCCCAGTTGGAGACATAGCCAGACGTGAAGATCAGCGCTGCTTCCTTGCCGTGCAGATCGGCAAGCTCACGCTCGAGCATGACATGATGATGGTTGGTGCCAGAAATATTGCGGGTGCCTCCCGCACCCGCGCCACAGTGGTCGATGGCGTTCTTCATCGCCTCGATCACCTTCGGATGCTGGCCCATGCCGAGATAGTCGTTGGAGCACCAGACCGTGACTTCCTTTTGGCCATCCGCGGTGTGACGCGTCGCGCGGGGGAAATTGCCGCGGTGACGCTCGAGATCGGCAAAAACGCGGTAACGGCCCTCGCTATGAAGCCCGTCCAGCTCGTTTTTGAAAAACGCTTCGAAATCCATCATATGCTCCAGTATCACGCGGATGTTCTTGATGACTGGACGTCCGCGCGTCAATGCTTACCCTTTGCTTTAACATCAACTGCGGCAAAAGGCCCAGATTTTTGAATGATTCCAGATAAAAAATATGCGCGCCGCAATCAACGAAATTGATGCCGCAGAAGGCAGGGGGAGCTTGCGCATCGTGCAAAAGGCGACCCAGCCCGATCGCAAAAAAATCAGCACACCGGATGGACAACCCTTTCTTCCGACATAGTTTTCGGTCTAGCCTGACAAAAAAATAGAAGGGACGGCCTTTGCCCGCTGGGCAACAACCTCGGAGAGAAAAGATGAAGAAAGCTGTCATACTCGCATTGGTCGGCCTGTCGATTGCAAGCTGCACGCCGACGCAGCAGGGCGCCGGCATCGGCGCTGCATCAGGCGCCGTCATCGGCGGCGCAGTCACCGGCAATGTTCGTGGCGCGGCAGTCGGCGCCGCGATCGGCGGTGTGTCCGGCGCCCTCATCGGCAGCGTCGCCGAACAGCCCGGCCAGTGCTACTATCGCGACCGTTACGGCCGCCGCTACATCGATAGCTGCCCGCGCTGAGAGCACCCTGAAATCGCTAAATCCAGGAAATCCCGGACACACGTCCGGGATTTTTTGTGCTAAATTAACGCGTTGGCAATTTAAAATGGTACACCCCGCGCGATTTTATCGCTAAGCTGTTCACGGCTGGGCAACGAAGCTTCATCGTAGGCGTAACCAAAAGCGGCGGATGCGGATTAGAGGGACAGGTCCGAAAACAAGTACTGCGTATCGGCGAACAGGCACCATGATGGTGGTCGCAGCGGCAGCTGCGTTCTCACCGGTCCTGATCGGCGACGCTTACGCCTTCAAGCTTTTCGGCATCACCATTTTCGGCAAAGAGGAAGACGAAGGCGAACAGGTGCCCGATCCGGTGCGCTACCACGTCGACCTCAGGGCCGATACCGCCGATCCCGACCTGAAAGAAGCGTTGGAAAACAGTTCCCGTCTTGTCAGCGACCAGAAGCAGCCGGTGTCCGGCGATCTCGGCATCGTCGTCAAAGCGCGCGACGACCGAGAGCGCCTGATCGCCACTCTCTATGAAAAGGCCCGTTATGGCGGCCTGGTGACGATCACCATCGACGGCAAGAATATCGACGACCTGCCACCCAATCCGACATTCGACCGGTCCGGCCCGATCCGCGTCACCGTCGACATTGCTCCCGGCCCGGTTTTCAAGGTCAGGGAAGTTCAGTTCGGCGGCGATGCCGCAAACCATAATCCCGCCGATTACGATCTCGCCCCGGGCGCTGAGGCCGGCTCGCTCGCCATCATCAAGGCCGGCGACAAGATTGTCGAACAATTGAAGAGCGAAGGTCGGCCGTTTGCCAAGTTGACCGAACGCAAGGTCGTCGCCGATCACAACAGCGATACCGTCGATATCGTCCTTGCTGCCGAGGGCGGTCCCGTCGCCCCGATCGGCGATGTGGGCGTCACCGGCGAAAAGACCGTCAAGCCGACTTTCATCCAGCGTTATTCCCGGCTGAACAAGGGCGAAGCCTATTCCCCGGAAGCACTGAAGAAAGCCGGCGAGCGCCTTCGCGCCCTCGGCGTCTTTTCGAGCGTCACCATCCACCAAGGGGATGCATTGGCGCCTGACGGCACCTTGCCGATGACGATCGAGGTTTCCGAGGGCAAAAGGCGCTACTTCGGCGTCGGCGCTCAATATTCCACCACCGACGGCTTCGGTGTTCAGGGTTATTGGGGCCACCGCAACCTGTTCGGCGAAGCCGAAACGCTGAGGATCGAGGGATCGGTCTCCAGGCTTGGCGAAACGACGGATGTCGGCAGCCTCGACTATTCCGCCGGCATCCTCTTCACCAAGCCCGGCGCCTTCTTTCCCGCCGCTACTCTGAAGGCCGGCATCGTCGCCAAGACCGAAAATCCGGATGCTTACAACGCGACGCTCGTCACCGCCTCGCTCGGCCTTTCCTACGAGCTGACCGACCGGGACACCGTCTCGGCGAGCGGCGAGGTCAGCTGGGAGCGCGACGACGACGCCTTCGGCACGAACGACTATCTGACCTTTGCCTTGCCGATCAAATATGATCGCGATGCACGCGACGACAAGTTCAACCCGACAGAGGGCTATCGCGCGACATTCTCGGCAAAGCCTGGCTACGAAATCTTCAACGCCACGCCCTATGCGGCATTCGAGGGCTCGATTTCCGGCTATTTGCCGTTCGGCCAGGAAGACGGCCTGGTGCTTGCCGGCAAGGTTGCCGCCGGCGTCCTGATCGGCGGCGATAGCATTGGGGACATTCCCGCCACCCAGCGCTTCTTTGCCGGCGGCGGCGGTTCTGTGCGCGGATACAGCTATCAGGAAATCTCGCCCTACAACGACAATGGCGATGCCACCGGCGGCCGCTCCTATGTGACCGGTTCGCTGGAGGCTCGCATCAAGATCACCGATACGATCGGCATCGTGCCCTTCGTCGATGTCGGCACGGTATCGGACAGCACCTTTCCGGGTTTTTCCAATATCCGCGCCGGCGCCGGCGCCGGAATACGATATGCAACGCCTTTCGGCCCGCTGCGGCTTGATTTTGCCGTGCCGCTAAACAAGTACGAAGATGGCACAGATTACGGAATCTACGCCGGCATTGGCCAATCCTTCTAGGGTTGCCGGTTCCGCTGTGTTTACCGATCTGTGAGCCGTCATGAAAACGGGGTAGTGTCCGCGCCGATGCAAACGCTGGCAAAAATCGTTAACTGGATCGTACGGCTCACCGGCTATGCCGTCGGTGCCACTTTGATTCTCGCCGTCGTAGCGCTGGCGATCTTCGGCTTCACCAGTTTTGGCGCTCGCATCGTCACCGAAAAGATAGCCTCCACGCTTTCCAACCGCGACATGACGATCGAGGTTCGCGAACCGCAAGGCCTTTTGACCGGCGGGCTGCGGGCCGCCGAGATTTCCATCTCCGACACCAGGGGCGTCTTTGCGGAAATTCATGGCGTCGCGATCGACTGGAATCCGCTTGCGCTGCTGACGGGAACTTTCCATGCCAAACGCTTCGAGATCGAAGCGATCAACGTGCTGCGCAAGCCGGTGCGCACCCTCCCCTCGCGGCCCGGAGCTGAAAATTCCGGCGGATTTAATCTTCCGATCAAGGTCGATATAGACCGTGTCGCACTGCCCGATATCAAACTTGCCGCACCTGTTGCCGGCCGCGCCTTTGCGCTCGCCGCCGAGGGCAGCCTTTCGGCAAATGGCGATGGCGGCGAGGCCGTCGTCAATGTCAGCCGTCACGCGGTCCCGGATGCGCGGCTTGCCGCCGACATCGCCTTTGCGCCGGCCGAAAACCGGCTGCGGTTGAAGGCGCAACTGTCCGAGCCGAAGGGCGGGCTGCTGGCGGGCTTTCTCGGCTTGCCGGACAGCCCGGCCGTCAACATTGATCTCGACGGCCAGGGGCCGATATCCGATTGGAAAGGCAAAGTGCAGGCCGCCCTCGACGGGCAGCAGCGCGCCGCAATCGAGGCCCGGCATCAGATCACGGCAGACGGGCTGCACCATCTCGACCTCAAGGGTGGCGGTGACCTGAGCTCGCTGCTTCCATCGGCATTCCGGCCGCTTTTTGCCGGCCAGACCAATATCGATCTTGCCACGACCTTCGACAATCACGGCAAGATCGATATCCAGACCGGCAATATCGCCACCGGCAGCGTGGTGATCGCCGCCTCGGGCACCCTCGATCCGGCCGGCAACAACAGCCTGAACGCCAATCTGCTCGGCACGTCGGGGCCTGTCGATTTCCGCTGGCCGCTCGCCGAAGGCGAAGCGCGCTTCCTCATTTCTGGCCTCAACCTGGCACTGACAGGCGATGCGCAGGCGGCCCGGCTGAACGTCAGCGGCTCGCTCGACACCGCAACCCTCCCGCAGGCCAATATCGGCAATATCAAGCTGACCGCAAAGAGCGACGCCTTCAATCTCGCCGCCCGTTCCGGCAGCGTCCAGCTGCGCCTCGTTGCCGGCGACGTAACCTTCTCCGACCCGAACCTCAATCGCGCCGTCCAGGGCCCGGTCACGATCGCCTCGCCGCTGCAGATCTCGCCCAGTGGCATCGGCTTCAACGCCACCACCGTCGAAAGCGCCAATATCAACGGCGGCCTTAACGGCTCCTATCGGCTGGCAGACAAGGCGCTGACCGGCAACCTCAAGCTCACCATCGACCCGGCAGCCCTGCCGGCTGCGGTGACAAGCAGGTTCGACGGACCGATCTCGTTCGAAAGCCAGATGGTCGGCACCATCCCGTCAAAATTCGCGCTGTCCAACATCGTCCTGAAATCCGGCACGCTCGAAGCCGCCGGCAACGTCGCGCTCGACGGCGGGATGTTGAATGCCGATCTCTCCGGCCGGTTGCCTGACATCGGCAAGCTCATCCCCGGCGCCAGTGGTGGCGCGGGTTATGCATTGAGAGTTGGCGGTGAGCTCCCGGCAATCTCGGTGACGGCCAATCTGAAGGCCGCCAGCCTTGAAATGGCCGACCGCGTGCTCGGCAATCTGAATATCGACCTGTCAGGGCTCGCCGATCCCAAGGCGCCGCAGGGCAGGATCGCCGCCACCGGCACGATCGACGGCCAGCCGATCGGCATCAACGGTGACATCAGTTCGCGGGACGGCAAGACGAGTATTCCGGCTTTGACCGCTGATATCGGCGGCAACCGGCTGACCGGCAATGTGGAATTCTCGCCTTCCCTGGAGCCAACAGGCGCACTGACTTTCGATTTCCCCAATGTCGGCCTGCTTGCCGCACTCGGCGGACAGAAAGCCGACGGTGATCTCAAGGGGTCGCTTGGCGTGAGCAGCGATAGCGGCAGGATTGCGCTCAAGCTGCTTGCAACAGGCGGATCGATCCGCCGTGATACGCTTGCGATCACCAAGCCGGATATCGATGTCACGGTCAGCGATCTCAAAGCCCTTGCCGCAAAAGGTACGGTCAAGGCCGCGGAGGTGAGTGTCGGAACGAACAGGCTGGCCGGGTTTTCGCTCGATTTTACCAAGCAGCAAGACCATACCGACTTCCATCTCGATGCTGCCTATGACGGCAATCCCGTGCTGGCGGCCGGCAATATCGAGGCGGCGGCCGGTACGATGCAGCTGAACCTCGATCGCTTTTCGGCAAGCCCCCGCAATATCCCGATCGAGCTTGCCGCACCGACGCAGGTCACCATCGGCGGCGGTGCCGCCAGTCTGAACGGACTGACGCTGAAGACCGGCACCGGTTCGGTGACTGTCACCGGTTCCGCCGGTGAAACGCTGAAGCTCGATGCAGACATCCACGAGCTGCCGGCAGCGCTCGCCAACGGTTTCGTGCCCAACCTTTCAGCCGGCGGCACGATCTCCGGAACGATTGCCGTAACCGGAACGCCGGCAGCACCGGTCGCCGACTTCAAGCTCGACTGGAAGGATGCGACGACGGGCCAGATAAAGGGGGCGGGCCTGGCACCGCTCGGCATCACCGCCGGTGGCAAATTCGCCGACAACAAGCTCGATTTCGACACGACGATTGGCAGCAATGACGGACTGTCGCTGAAGGCAGCCGGCAATGTCGCGCTCGCCGACCCGAAGGCGCCGGTGCTTGATGTCAATGCCGATATCCTCAACCTGCCTGCCCGCATTGCCAATGGCTTCGTTCCCGATCTCGCCGCCGAAGGCACGATTACAGGAAAACTGGCCGCCTCCGGCTCGCTCGCTGCTCCCACCGCCAATTTCGATCTCGATTGGAAAAGTGCTGCGACCAGCCAGACGAAGCGTGCGGGCCTTGCCGACCTCGCCGTCAAGGCATCCGGAAAATTCGGCGACAACAAGCTCGATTTCAACACGGCGATTGGCGGTGCCAACAGTCTCTCGCTGAAGGCAAACGGCAATATCGCCATCACGGGTACGACGATCGGTAACGTCACGGTCGATGCCGCACTGGCGAATGTTCCGGCAAATATCGCAAACAGCTTCGTCCCCGATCTCGCCGCCGAAGGCGCGATCTCTGGAAAGATCTCCGCCAGCGGGTCGCTCTCCGCCCCGAGTGCCGATTTCGATCTCGATTGGAAAGACGCTGCGACGAGCCAGACGAAGCGTGCGGGCCTTGCAGCGCTCGGCGTGACCGCATCAGGAAAATTCACCGAAAACAAGCTCGATTTCGACGCGGTGATCGTCGGCGCCAACAGCCTCTCCTTAAAGGCAACCGGCGATGTCGCCATCACGGGCACGACGATCGGCAATGTCACGGTCGACGCCGCACTGGCGAATGTTCCCGCAAATATCGCAAACAGCTTCGTCGCCGATCTCTCCGCCGAAGGCGCGATCTCAGGAAAGATCGCGGCCAGCGGGTCGCTCACCGCCCCGAATGCCGATTTCGATCTCAATTGGAAAGATGCTGCGACCAGCCACACGAAACGGGCTGGCCTTGTAGCGCTCGGCATGACCGCATCAGGAAAACTTGCGGATAATAAGCTCGATTTCAGCACGGTGATCGTCGGCGCCAACAGCCTCTCCTTAAAGGCAAACGGCAATGTCGCCATCACGGGCACGACAATCGGCAACGTGAAAGTCGATGCCGCGCTGGCCAATGTTCCCGCAAACATCGCAAACGACTTCGTCGCCGATCTCGCCGCCGAAGGCGCGATCTCGGGAACGGTCTCTGCCAGCGGCTCTCTTTCCGCCCCGACCGCCAATTTCGATCTGAATTGGAAGAATGCCGCGACGAGCCAGACGAAACGCGCCGGCCTTGCAGCGCTCGGCGTGACCGCATCGGGAAAACTTGCGGATAATAAGCTCGATTTCGACACGGTGATCGGCGGCGCCAACAGCCTCTCGCTGACGGCAAAGGGCAATGTCGCCATCACGGGCACGACAATCAGCGACGTCAAAGTCGACGCCGCGCTGGCCAATGTTCCCGCAAACATCGCAAACGACTTCGTCGCCGATCTCGCCGCCGAAGGCGCGATCTCAGGAAAGATCTCGGTCAGCGGGTCGCTCTCCGCCCCGAATGCCGATTTCGATCTCAATTGGAAAGATGCTGCGACGAGCCACACGAAACGGGCCGGCCTTGCAGCGCTCGGCGTGACCGCATCGGGAAAATTTGCGGAAAACAAGCTTGATTTCAACGCGGCAGTCAGCGGCGATAAAGACCTTTCACTAAAGGCCATCGGCAATGTCGCATTGGCTGGTACGGCGATCGACAGCATCAAGGTCGATGCCGAGATCGCCAAGCTTCCCGCCAGCCTCGCAAATGCCTTCGTTCCCGATCTCGCGGCCGGCGGCACGATTTCCGGCACCATGGCCGCCGCCGGAACATTCGCCGCACCGAAAGCCGACTTCAAGCTCGACTGGACCGACGCTGCGACCAGCCAGACCCGACTCGCGCACCTCTCCGGCCTGGCACTTGCCGCATCGGGACACTTTGCCGACAACCGGCTCGATTTCGATACCAATCTCGCCGGCCAGGGCGGCCTTTCGCTGAAGGCCGCCGGCAACGTTGCGATTTCAGGCACGTCGGTTCGCAACCTTGACGTCAAGGCCGATCTCGCCAACCTTCCGGCAGGCCTCGCCAACGGCTTCGTCCCGGGTCTTGCCGCAGAAGGCACCGTCTCGGGAACGGCATCGGCTTCTGGCACACTTCCAAAGCCGGCGGTCGATTTCAAGCTCGACTGGAAGAACGCCGCGACCGCCCAGACCAAGAGCAGCGGCCTTTTGGGCTTGAACGCTGCGGCATCCGGCAAGTTCGCCAATGACCGGGTCGATTTCGACGCTAATCTCGCCGGCAAGGACGGCGTGTTGGCCAAGGCAAAGGGCGGCGTCACGATCGCGGGAACCGCCATCCGGGACCTTTCGATCAATGCCGATATCCCGGCGCTGCCGGCAAATATCGCAAATGCCTTCGTTCCCGGCCTCGGTGCCGAAGGCACGCTTTCGGCAAGCGCCATAACGTCGGGAACGCCGGCCAATCCGATCGTCGACTTCAAGCTCGACTGGAAAGATGCCGCGACCAGCCACACCAAGGCTGCCGGCCTGTCCCGCCTCGCGCTGGCGGCAACGGGAAAATATGCCGGTGACAGGCTGGATTTCGACGCGAACCTGACTGGCGGCGGCGGCATGGCGCTGAAAGCAGCCGGCGATCTTTCGATCGCAGGCACGTCGATCCGCTCGGTCGACGTCACGGCGAACGCCACCAATGTTCCGGCCGGCATCGCCAACGGCTTCGTTCCCGGCCTTGCCGCCGAGGGCGCGGTCTCGGCGACCGTAAAGGCCACCGGCGCGCTATCGGCGCCGTCGGTCGATTTCAAGGTCGACTGGAAGAACGCAGGGACGAGCCAGACAAAAGGCGCCGGCCTTTCGCCGTTCACCATCGGTGCGTCAGGCAAACTTGCCGGAAACAAGCTGACGGTCGACACCAGCCTTGCCGGTGACGCCGGCATGTCGCTGAAGGGCGGCGGCAGTGTCGTGATCACAGGCAATCGCGCCATCGACATGCACTTCACAGGCAATCTTCCCTTTGCCGTGCTCGGCGCCCCGCTCGCGCAGCAGGGCCTCGTCGCGGACGGCGTCGCCACTGTCAATCTCCAGATTGGCGGAACGGCCGCAGCACCCGTCATCAATGGCACGGTCTCCACCAACGGCGCCAAGCTCGTCGACGTCCGGCGCAATCTGGCGGTCAACAATCTCGCGGCAACCGTAACCTTCAATGGCAGCCAGGCCGTGATATCGCGTCTCAGCGGCAACCTTGGCGGCGGCGGCACGATTTCTGCAAGCGGCACGATCGGCATCCAGCCGGCTGGCGGCTTTCCCGCCGACATTTCGATCAAGCTCGACAAAGCAGTCTACGTCGATGGAACGCTTGTCGTCTCGACCGTCAACGGCACGGTCGGCCTGCGCGGGCCGATCGCCAGTGCGACGCTGAGCGGCAAACTGCTGCTGGACAAGACCTCAATCACGGTCCCGGAAAAACTGCCGACCTCGCTGAGAGAAATCGACATCCGGCACAAGAATGCGCCGCGCGCCGTGCTTGCGCAGATGCGCGATAACGGCGAGCGCAAACCTGGGGAGAAATCCTCCGTGATCACGCTGAATCTCGAAATCGACGCGCCTTCGCATATCTTCGTTCGCGGCCGCGGCATCGACGCCGAACTCGGCGGCCAGGTGACGATCCGCGGAACGGCGGCTGCACCCATCGTGACCGGCGGTTTCACCATGCGCCGCGGCCGCCTGACCATTCTCAACCGTCGCCTGGACTTCTCTGACAAGAGCAGGATCACCTTTGCCGGCGACTTGACGCCGGCGCTCGATATGGAAGCGACATCGTCCTCCGGCACGACGACGCTGACCGTCGACGTCGCGGGCCTTGCCACCGATCCCGCAATCACTTTCTCCTCCTCGCCCGAGCTGCCGCAGGACGAGGTGCTGGCACAGCTGATCTTCGGCCAGTCGATGTCGAAGCTCTCGCCGGTGCAGATCGCTCAGCTCGCCGATGCCGTCAGTCAGCTGGCCGGCAACCGCTCCACCTCGCTTTTCGAAGGCCTACGCAATCAACTCGGCGTCGACGATTTCGACGTCAGCACCGATTCCAAGGGCCAGACGAGCGTCAGCGTCGGCCGCTATCTCAACGATCGCACCTATTTCGAATTGCAGCAGGGCGGTTCGGCCGGCGCCAAGGCGGTGATCAACCTCGATGTCGGCCGCGGCGTCAAGCTGCGCGGAGGGGCCGGTGGCAACGGTGAGGGCGAAGCCGGGATTGTCTACGAACGAGAATACTGATGCATCTCTCCCGAAGCTATGCAGCAGTTTGCGGACAGCATGCACAAGCTTTAAGCCGGTTTAGAAACCGGTTTTGCTTGTCTTGAGAAGGATGTTGGTCTCGGTCGAATTGATGCCGTTGATCAGCCGGATGCGGCGCAGCGTCTCGTCGAAGGCGGCAAGATCGCGATCCTCGAGCTCGGCGACGAAATCCCATTTGCCGTTGGTGCTGTGAAGCGCGCGCACCTGCGGCAGGCCCCTCAACTGATCGGCCACCCTGTCGGCGAGCTTGCCAAGCACCTCGATCATGACGATGGCGCGCACGCCGGCGGACCGCGTCTCATGGCCGGTGCGAATGGTGAAGCCGACAATGGTGCCGCTGGCGACCAGCCGGTCGATACGGGCGGCAACCGTTGCCCGCGATGCACCTGTCGTCGCCGCAAGCGACGAGACGGAAATCCGGGCGTTATGGCGAAGTGCACTGAGAAGTTCGGTGTCGAGATCGTCCACGCTGACCACTTTGTCAAAATAGATTTATCAATCTGCGCAAACATAATCCATTTCTGACGTTTTTCCATCTTTTTGCTACCAGCACTTTACCCCAATATCGGTCGAAACAGCCCACAACCACGGAGCCCTCGAAATGGATGCCCAATCGCGATCTGTCACCCTCATCGGCGCGCCGCTGGAAGAAGGCTCCGGCCGCAGAGGGGCTGCCATGGGCCCTTCCGCCCTGCGCATTGCCGGCATCGACCAGACGTTGATCGAGCTTGGCCATGACGTCGCCGATATCGGTGATCTCAGGATCGTGCCGGCGATGGACCTGCCGAATCACCCGAAGGCTCACAATTTGAGGATTGTCGGCGCCTTCACCCGCGCGCTCGAAAGCAGCGTCCACGACGTGGCCGCCTCCGGCCGTTTTCCGCTAATTCTCGGCGGCGACCACAGCCTTTCTATGGGCACCGTCTCCGGCATGGCCCGCTATGCCGCCAGCAAAGGCCGCCCGCTCTTCGTGCTCTGGCTTGATGCCCATGCCGATTTCAATTCTCCGGCAACGTCGCCCTCCGGCAATATTCACGGCATGCCCGTCGCCTTCTTCTGTGGCGAGGCGGAGTTCGCCGAGATCCTGCCGAAGGACCGTCCGTTCGTCGATCCCAAGAACGTCTTCCAGGTCGGCATCCGTTCGGTTGATGCGCGCGAACGCGAGGAAATCCACGAACACGGCGTCAATGTCTTCGACATGCGCGCGATCGACGAGCAGGGCGTCGGCGCCATCATGCGTGAAATCCTCGATGTCGTCATCAAGGCGAACGGCCTGCTGCATGTCAGCCTCGACCTCGATTTCCTCGATCCCGAGATCGCTCCCGGCGTCGGCACGACGGTGCCTGGCGGCGCGACTTTCCGCGAGGCGCATCTCGTGATGGAAATACTTTCCGACAGCGGCCTCGTCTCGTCGCTCGATCTCGTCGAGCTCAATCCGTTTCTGGATGATCGCGGCAAGAGCGCCCGCATCCTGGTCGAGCTGACGGCAAGCCTCTTCGGCCGCCGCATCTTCGATCGTCCAACACGCGCCGCATAGGGCACGCGCCGCATAAAACAGGATGATTTTAGGCCGGGACGGCCTAAAATCTGAATCCTGTTCTAAATTAAATAGTTAGAGCATGATGTTGCCCGAAAACCGCTTACACTTTTCGGCATCATGCTCTGGAGGGAGAACGACCATGAATACTTCGGAAAAACTGATCGCCACGGAACAACGGCTCGGCGCCCATAACTATAAGCCGCTGGACGTGGTGCTGACGCGCGGCGAAGGTGTTTATGTCTGGGATACCGACGGCAACCGTTATCTCGATTGCCTCTCGGCCTATTCCGCCGTCAACCAAGGCCATTGTCATCCGAAGATCCTCGCCGCCATGGTCGAGCAGGCGGGCAGGCTGACGCTCACCTCTCGCGCCTTCCGCAATGATCAGCTCGCCTATCTCTACGAAGAGCTTGCAGCTCTCACCGGCTCGCACAAGATCCTGCCGATGAATTCCGGCGCCGAAGCGGTGGAAACCGCCATCAAGGCGGTGCGCAAATGGGGATACGAGGTCAAGGGCGTGCCGGAAGGCAAGGCGGAGATCATCGTCTGCGCCGATAATTTCCATGGCCGGACGCTGAGCATCATCAGTTTCTCCACAGATCCCGAGGCCCGCACGGGCTTCGGCCCCTATACGCCAGGTTTCCGCACCATTCCCTTCGGCGATGCCGAGGCTTTCGAGGCAGCGATCAACGAAAATACGGTGGCCGCCCTGATCGAGCCGATCCAGGGCGAAGCTGGCGTCATCATTCCGCCGGCGGGTTATTTCACCCGCATCCGCGAGCTCTGCACGGCAAATAACGTCACCCTCATCCTCGACGAGATCCAGACCGGCCTCGGCCGTACCGGCAAGCTGCTGGCCGAGGAGCACGAAGGCATCGAGGCCGACGTGACGCTGATCGGCAAGGCGCTGTCCGGCGGCTTCTATCCCGTGTCGGCCGTGCTTTCGAATTCCGAAGTCTTGGGCGTACTGAAACCCGGCCAGCACGGCTCGACCTTCGGCGGCAATCCGCTCGCCTGCGCGGTGGCGCGTACCGCACTCAAGGTGCTGACGGAAGAGGGCATGATCGAGAACGCCGCCGTCATGGGCGACTACTTCCTCGAAGGCTTGAGGTCGATCCGCTCGAACATCGTCAGGGATGTGCGCGGTCGCGGCCTGATGATGGCCATCGAGCTGGAACCCGAAGCCGGCGGCGCACGGCAATATTGCCATGCGCTGAAAGAGCGCGGCCTTCTCGCCAAGGACACCCACGATCATACGATTCGTCTCGCTCCGCCGCTGGTCATCACCAAAGAGCAGGTGGATTGGGCCGTCTCGCAGATTGAAAAGACGATAGGCTGAGTAAATCGGCGCAATTCTTCTTCGCCATCCCGAAGAAGCCTGGAAGATCCTGAATGCCAAAAATCGGCTGGAACAGATCGACAGCAAAACCGCCTGGTTTTCATCCGAGATAAAAACCTTTCGCAATCTCGTCGCCCAATTTAGATTTGGGCAACACTCTTTCGCTAATGTCGTCGATAACCGTAACGATGCTTCGCCGAGCGCAAAGCCATCGCGTGGTATGAAGGCAAAGCTTGTCCGCGCCAATGGTGGCGCATCCGCTTCTGCCCTAGCTTACGACAGTTGGGAAGAATTCTAATGGCCACGATCAATTCGACTAACTTCAGCGGCGATACGCTCGAAATTATTGCCTTCCGTCTGCATGATCAGGAATTCTGCGTCAAGACCACGACCATTCGCGAAATCCGCGGCTGGGCGCCGTCGACGCCGATCCCGCATGCACCGGCCGATGTCATCGGCGTCATGAACCTGCGCGGTTCGGTGATCCCGATCATCGATCTTGCTTTCAAGCTCGGCATGAAGAGCACGGTCGCCAATGAGCGCAGCGCCATCGTCGTCGCCGAAGTTCACAGCATGGTCATCGGCATGCTGGTCGACCGCGTCTCGGATATTCTCACCATCTCATCCAGCCAGGTCCAGCCGGTGCCTGAAGTGACCGCCTCCTTCGACCGCGCTTATTGCGAAGGCATCATTGCCTCGGAAAATGGCATGATCTGCTTCCTGAACCTCGCCAAGATGTTCAAGGAAAACGAGACGGATGAACTGGCGGCCTGATTCGGACCATACGATCGAATATTAGAAAACCGCCCGCTTGAGGCGATTTTTTATTGCGGCACCACAAGCAGCCTTCAGCAGCGGCTATCATTTTCCGGGCTCTGATACCCGAAGGTTAACGATCACCGGCTCCGGCTTTCTGATGAGATGAACGGCCTGAAGCACGAGCGCATCCAGCCCGTTCTCCTCATTCTCCAGAATTTCGAACAATTGCCGCCGCATGCGCGGGTCCCAGAATTTGTTGATATGGGTGGCGACCCCCTGCGCGGCCTCGCTTTGCGGCTGGCTCTTGAAGAAGGTGGCGATCTGGTTTGCCATATAGACGAGCTTGGTCTTGGTATCATGCGACATCGGCAATGCTTCCGGGCGAGATGCGGTGCGGGTGGGTGAAGATCTCGAAATCCTCGCCGCGCACCAGCGCGACGAGCGTCATGCCGGCTTCTTCGGCTGTGCGGATGGCGAGAGCCGTCGGCGCCGATATGGCGATGAGCACCGGGCTGCCGAGGCTCGCCGCCTTCTGCACCATCTCGACGGAAAGCCGGCTGGTGACGACGACGGCGCCGTCCGCGCCTCTTTCACTGGCACGGATGATGGCGCCGCAGAGCTTGTCCAACGCATTGTGCCGGCCGACGTCTTCACGCACGGCAATCAGCCCGCTGCCGGGACGATAGAACCCGGCGCCATGTACCGCCCGCGTCTCGCGATGCAGCGGCTGTGCCTCGTTCAGAAGCGAAACGGCGCGGACGATATCCGCATGCGACAGCGCCAGCGGCGATGTCGAAACGTCAGCCACCGGCCGCACCGCCTGTTCGATCGATTCGATGCCGCAGAGCCCGCAGCCGACCGGCCCCGCCATGCTGCGGCGCCGGGCCCGCAGCCGATCGGCGACATCGTCGACCAGGCTCACCTGCACATCGATCCCCTGCTCACCCTCGACGACCTCGATGCCCGATATCTCCGCCGGCCCGGCGATGATCCCTTCGGTCAGGCTGAATCCGACGGCAAAATCCTCGAGATCCGCGGGCGTTGCCATCATCACCGCATGCGAACTGCCGCCGTAGGAAAAGGCGATCGGCACCTCTTCCGGCACGATTCGCGAACCGGTCTGCAGGATGCCGTTGCGGCGGGTGGTTTCGGGGGCATGGGCAGTGACGGTGAATTTTACCATGCAGCGCCAGGATGAAAGACACCCTCCTCCACAACTCGGCCTCTTGGGAAGACAACGTCAATCGCTTGCCCCCCCTTCTCCCCAGCGGGGAGAAGTGCCGAGCAAAGCGAGGCGATGAGGGGGGCGAGCGACGACAGGAGCGAGCGCACCGAGCGCAAGCGAGGGGCAACACCATTTGCCGCGCCGCTCCCCTCATCCGCCCTTCGGGCACCTTCTCCCCGCTGGGGAGAAGGGGGAGGCTCACCGACAATGCCACCCCGTCCCCGCATCGTCACTCCGCTGCCTCGAGCTTGCCGGCGATGCGGCGCGATTGCCGCGCCTGCTCGTCATATTCCAGCTGCCATTCGCTCGGCCCGTTGGAGGGCGAGACCTGCACCGCCGTCACCTTGTATTCCGGGCAGTTCGTCGCCCAGTCGGAGAAATCGGTGGTGATGACATTCGCCTGCGTATTGGGATGATGGAAGGTCGTATAGACGACACCCGGCGCGACGCGATCGGTGATCAGCGCCCTGAGCGTCGTGTCGCCGGAGCGGCTGCCGAGCTTCACCCAGTCGCCGTCGCGAACGCCGCGCTGCTCGGCATCGTGCGGATGGATTTCCAGCCGGTCTTCCGCATGCCAGACGACATTCTCGGTCCGCCGCGTCTGCGCCCCGACATTGTACTGGCTGAGGATGCGGCCGGTTGTCAGCAGCAGCGGGAAGCGCGGACCGGTGCGCTCGTCGGTCGCCACATATTCGGTGCGGATGAACTTGCCCTTGCCCCGCACGAAGCCATTGACATGCATGATCGGCGAGCCGAGCGGGTTCTTCTCGTTGCAGGGCCACTGCACCGAGCCCATTTTGTCGAGATAGTCGTAGGAGACCATCGCAAAACTCGGCGTCGTCGCGGCGATCTCGTCCATGATCTCCGACGGATGGGTGTAATTCCAGTCGAGCCCCATCGCCTGAGCAAGCTTCTGCGTCACTTCCCAGTCGCCATAGCCGTTGCGCGGCGACATCACCTTGCGCACGCGATTGATGCGGCGCTCGGCATTGGTGAAGGTGCCGTCCTTCTCGAGGAAGGTCGAGCCCGGCAGGAAGACATGGGCGTAATTGGCGGTCTCATTGAGGAAGAGGTCCTGCACGACGACGCATTCCATCGCCGCCAGCCCGGCCGCGACATGTTTGGTATCGGGATCGGACTGCAGAATGTCCTCGCCCTGAACGTAAAGCCCCTTGAACGAGCCGTCGACCGCCGCATCCAGCATGTTCGGAATGCGCAAGCCCGGTTCATTGTTGAGCTTCACGCCCCAGAGCTTTTCGAAGATATCGCGCGTCGCATCGTCGGAAATGTGCCGGTAGCCCGGCAGTTCGTGCGGGAAGGAACCCATGTCGCAAGAACCCTGGACGTTGTTCTGGCCACGCAGCGGATTCACGCCGACGCCAGGACGGCCGATATTGCCGGTCGCCATCGCCAGGTTGGCGATCGCCATGACCGTGGTCGAGCCCTGGCTGTGTTCGGTGACGCCGAGGCCGTAGTAGAGTGCGCCATTGCCGCCCTTGGCATAGAGCCTTGCCGCACCGCGCAGATCCGCCGCCGGCACGCCGGTGAAGATTTCCGTCTCTTCGGGACTGTGCTGCGGTTCGGCGACGAAGGCGGCCCAGTCCTCGAATTCCGACCAGTCGCAGCGCTCGCGGATGAACCTCTCGTCATAGAGCCCTTCGGTGACGATCACATGCGCCAGCGCCGTCATGACCGCGACATTGGTGCCCGGCTTCAGCGGCAGGTGGTAGGAAGCCTCGATATGCGGCGACCGGACGATGTCGGTGCGGCGCGGGTCGATGACGATGAGCTTGGCCCCTTGGCGCAGCCGCTTTTTCAGCCGCGAGGCGAAGACCGGATGGCCATCCGTCGGATTGGCGCCGATGATGACGACGACATCCGAATGTTCGATGCTGTCGAAATTCTGCGTGCCCGCCGACGTGCCGAACGTCTGGCCGAGACCGTAGCCGGTCGGCGAATGGCAGACGCGGGCGCATGTGTCGACGTTGTTGTTGCCGAAGCCGGCGCGGACCAGCTTCTGCACCAGGTAGGTTTCCTCATTGGTGCAGCGTGAGGAGGTGATGCCGCCGATCGCGTCGCGGCCATATTGATACTGGATGCGGCGGAACTCCGACGCGACATGCGCGAAGGCCTCGTCCCAGCTCACCTCCCGCCAGGGATCGCTGACCTTTTCACGGATCATCGGGTTGAGGATGCGATCCTTGTGGGTGGAATAGCCGTAGGCAAAGCGACCCTTGACGCAGGAATGGCCGCGATTGGCCTGGCCCTCCTTCCACGGCACCATGCGCACCACTTCCTCGCCGCGCATCTCCGCCTTGAAGGAGCAGCCGACGCCGCAATAGGCGCAGGTGGTGACGGCCGAATGCTCCGGCTGGCCGATCTCTATCACCGACTTCTCCGTCAGCGTCGCCGTCGGGCAGGCCTGAACGCAGGCGCCGCAGGAGACGCATTCGGAATCGATGAAATGCTCGTGCACGCCGGGCGAGACGCGTGAGCCGAAGCCGCGTCCCTCTATCGTCAGCGCAAAGGTGCCCTGGACTTCCTCGCAGGCGCGCACGCAGAGCGAACAGACGATGCACTTGGAGGGATCATAGGTGAAATAGGGATTGGATTCGTCCTTCGGCATCCATTTCAGATTGATATCGCCATTGCTGCGCGCCTTGACGTGATTGTCGCCCTCATAGCCGTAGCGTACGTCGCGCAGGCCGACGGCGCCCGCCATGTCCTGCAATTGGCAATCGCCATTGGCAGCGCAGGTGAGACAGTCGAGCGGATGGTCGGAAATATAGAGTTCCATCACGCCGCGGCGGATATCCTTCAACCGCCCCGTCTGCGTGTGCACCACCATGTTCGCCGCCACCGGCGTCGTGCAGGAGGCCGGCGTTCCGGCCCGGCCCTCGATTTCGACGAGACAGAGGCGGCAGGAGCCGAAAGCGTCGACCATGTCGGTGGCGCAGAGCTTCGGCACCTCGATACCGGCCTCCATCGAGGCGCGCATGATGGAGGTGCCCTCCGGCACGCTGATCTGCTGTCCGTCGATGGTGAGCGTCACCATAGTTTCGGATTTCGAAGCGGGAGTGCCGTAGTCGATTTCATGGATGAGAGACATGGATTGCTCCTCCGATAGATTTCCTTGTCGGCCGCCTCGGGGCGTGCCCCTCATCCGCCTGCCGGCACCTTCTCCCCGCAAACGGGGAGAAGGGAACACGCCGCAACCTCTCCGTTCCCCGCCACGTCTCGTATGGCACGTCCCCTCTCCCCGCAAGCGGGGAGAGGGTTAGGGTGAGGGGCAAAGTTTTAAAAAACCCCGTCATTCTGCCGCCTCCACCAGAGGTGCCGGCGAAAAATCCTCCGGGAAATGCGTCATGGCGCTCATCACCGGATAGGGCGTGAACCCACCGAGCGCGCAGAGCGAGCCGAACTTCATCGTGTTACAGAGATCGGCAAGCAGCGCCCGGTTCTTCTCCGGCTCGATGCCGTGCGCGATCTTGTCGGCCGTCTCCACGCCGCGCGTCGAGCCGATGCGGCAGGGCGTGCACTTGCCGCAGCTTTCGACGGCGCAGAATTCCATCGCGAAACGCGCCTGTTTCAGCATATCGGCCGTGTCGTCGAAGACGACGATGCCAGCATGGCCGATCAGCCCGTCCTTGGCGGCGAAGGCTTCGTAATCGAACGGCGTGTCGAACAGCGCCCGCGGGAAATAGGCCCCGAGCGGTCCGCCGACCTGTACGGCTTTGACCGGTCGTCCCGTAGCCGTCCCCCCACCGATCCTGTCGACGATATCTCCGAGCGAAAGACCGAAGGCCGTCTCAAAGAGGCCGCCATATCTGACATTGCCGGCGATCTGCAGCGGGATGGTGCCGCGGGAGCGGCCCATGCCGAAATCCCGATAGAAGGCGGCGCCCTTATCCATGATCACGGGCACGGAGGCGAGCGAGATCACGTTGTTGATGACGGTCGGACAGTCGAACAGTCCCTTATGCGCTGGCAGCGGCGGCTTGGCGCGCACCACGCCGCGCTTGCCTTCGAGGCTGTTGAGCAAGGCGGTCTCCTCGCCGCAAACGTAGGCGCCGGCGCCGGTGCGCACCTCGATATCGAAGGCGCGCCCCGAGCCGAGCACCGACAGGCCGAGTATGCCTGCCTGTCGCGCGATGCCGATGGCCTCGCTCATCGCCGCAATTGCGTGAGGATATTCCGAACGCGTATAGATGAAGCCCTTCGTGGCGCCGGTGGCGAGCCCCGCGATCACCATGCCTTCGATCAGCACGAAGGGATCGCCCTCCATGATCATCCGGTCGGCGAACGTGCCGCTGTCGCCCTCATCGGCATTGCAGACGATATATTTGCGTTCGCCGGCGGCATCGAGAACGGTCTTCCACTTGATGCCGGTGGGAAAGCCGGCGCCGCCGCGTCCGCGCAGGCCGGAATCGGTGACCTCCTTGACGATATCGACCGGTGTCATCGAAACGGCGCGGCGAAGGCCGGCGAGACCGCCGTGAGCCTCGTAATCCACGAGCGAAAGCGGATCGGTGATGCCGCAGCGGGCGAAGGTCAGGCGGGTCTGTTCCTTGAGGAATGGGAGGTCGTCAACCTCCCCGAGACAGAGCCGATGCTCGTCTCCATCAGTCATCCCGGTATCGAACAGATCGGGCACGTCCTTCGCCTTCACCGGTCCATAGCCGATGCGCTTGCCGGCAACCTCGACTTCGACCAGCGGCTCCAGCCAGAACATTCCGCGCGAGCCGTTGCGCACGATCTCGGCATCGAAGCCGCGGGCGGCGATCTCCTGGGCAATCGCCTTTGCCACCTTTTCGGCCCCGAGCGCCAGCGCTGCGGCATCGCGCGGAACATATATCCTGACCGTCATCGGCGCGCCTCCGCGACGAGTTCCACCGCCGTCTGATCGTCGACCCGGCCATAGACCTCGCCGTCGAGCATCGCCGACGGCCCGCAGGCGCAGAGCCCGAGACAGTAGACCGGCTCCAGCGTCACGGCGCCGTCGAGCGTCGTCTGATGAAAATCGATGCCGAGCAGTGTCTTGACGCGCTCGGCCAGCGCATCGCCGCCCATCGACTGACAGGCTTCGGCGCGACAGAGCTTCAGCACGTGCCGGCCGGCGGGATGATCGCGATAATCGTGATAGAAGGTCACCACGCCATGCACCTCGGCACGGGAGAGGTTCAATTCCTCCGCGATGACGGGCATGGCTTCCTGCGGCACATAACCGAATTCTTGCTGAACTTCATGCAGAATGGGAAGCAGCGGCCCTTCGAGAAAGCGAAGATCGGCGACAATGGCTCGGGTGCGCGCTGCAATATCGCCTTCGGCGATATGAATGGTCATAAGGCAGCCCTCCCAGCGGCTTGCTCGTTGCGAAACAGCGGGGCTCCCCCGGCCGAGTGCTATTCCGCAACCACCATCTCAGGGAAGCAGCCGGCGATCAATAAAGCTATCTCGTTGCTTGATAGGTTTTTTCTATCAAAGCTCTTCGTCTCGCACGAGTGCCCTCGCCTCGTACAGCAAGGCCGAGACAAGCGGCGTGAAGGGCTCACGATAAGGCGCAACAAGGCCGACCAGATGATGCGCCTCCGGCTCGACAATCGGGATCATGCGGATTTCCACTGGAAATCCGAAGGATTTTGCAACGTTGCGCGGCATGATGCTCGCCCAGCGTCCAGTCCTGACATGCGAGAACAACACGATCATCGAATTGGATTCGAGCGTCGGATGCGCTGTGGCGCCCGCTTCCGTCAAGTGGCGGTTGATGATGCGGCGGTTCTGCATGTCGGCAGTCAATAGGCAAAGCCGAAGATCGCCGATCTCTCGCCAGGTCACGCTGTCGCGATCGGACAGCGGGCTGCCTGCAGCCGTGATCAGATTATAGCGCTCGGCATAGAGGGGAACGGTCGTGACGCGGCCGAGCGGCTCGTTTTCGAGATAGGTGATGCCGGCATCGATTTCGAGGTTTTCGAGCATGCTCAGCACCTGCAGCGAATTCCGCGAGACGATCGAGAAGGTCACGCCGGGATGCCGCTCCTGAAATGGCGTGGTGATGCGCGACAGCATGGCAAGCGCGGTCGGAATGGCGGCGAGGCGGATGTGGCCGGAAAGACCGCGGCGCGCAGCGCGCATCTCCTCGCGCATGGTGCGGGCATCGCCGACGATGCGTCGGGCCCATTCGAGCACGCGCTGCCCCTCAGGCGTCAGCCCCTGGAACCGCGAACCGCGCTGCACCAGCATGACGCCAAGCTGATCCTCGAGCTGCCGGATGGCAGCCGAAAGCGTCGGCTGCGAGATCCCGCACTCCTCCGCGGCGCGGCCAAAATGCTTTTCATTGGCAAGGGCGATGAAGAATTCCAGCTTGTCGATCATCCGGTCTCCCGATCCGGCATGACATCATCCGGGTCAGTTCATCTTTGACACAGCAGCGGTGCTCCGCAAGGCCGGTCTCTAGATCAGGGTGATTTTAGGCCGATCGGCTTAAAAAGCTGAATCCTGATCTAATTCAAACAAATAGAGCATGATGTCGTCCGCAAACCGCGCACAGTTTTCGGTGTCAGGCTCTAACTGTTTCTGCAGCCGGAAAAAGATCGAACAGCGATTCGAGGAAGCCAAGCACGTTGACATTGCCGATGCTGTAATAGACCAGCCGGCCCTGACGGCGCGTGTGGACCAGGCCTTCGAGCCTTAACCGCGCCAGTTGCTGCGAGACCATTGCCTGCTGCATGCCGAGGATATTTTCGATTTCACTCACCGTCCGCTCCTCGTTCGCCAGTATGCAGAGGATCAGAAGTCGCGTCTGGTGCGCTAGCGCTTTCAGCAGATCGCTCGCCTCGTGGGCTTTTCCAGCGAGTTTGTGCAATTCCTGGCCGGTGATCCCCGGCTCGGGTTTGGGCAACGGCATTCTGGATCTCGGAAGAGAGGCGATGAGGTAGATCAGCACAAATAGCATATTCGCAAATGCGAATTGGTCAAAAGTGATGAAATGCCAAAAAAGGTCCAAGCAAATCAGCAGATAAGCTGACCGCCGTTGATCTCGATCACCTGTCCGGTGATGTAGCCCGAGAGCGAGGGAGCCGCCAGGAACAGATAGGCGGGAGCGCAGTCCTCCGGCGTGCCGAGCCGCTGCAGGGGGATGGATTTTCTCGTCTGCTCAAGCTTTTCGCGGGAGGAATAGCGTTCATGGAAATCCGTCTCGATCGTTCCTGGCGACACGCAATTGACGCGGATTCCGTCCGGTGCGAGCTCACGGGCAAGCGCCTTGGAATAAGTCGCAACGAAGGCTTTCGAGGCCGAATAGATCGAAGAACCGGGGCTGCCGCCGGTCAGCGCCGAAATCGAAACCGTGTTGACGATGGCAGCGGCTTCAGCCGCCTTCAATGCCGGCAGCAGCGCCCGCGTCAGCGCCACCACCGATGTTTGGTTGAGCCGCACGACCGCCTCATATTCTGCGTCGGTGAGTGTGGCAGCGGGAAAACGGCCAAGCATGGTGCCGGCATTGTTGACGAGCACATCGACCTTGTCGAAGAAGGCGAGAGCATCTTCAGCAAATTGCGCTGCCCCGCCGGCCGCGGAGAAATCGGCGTGCAGCAGCAGCGCCCGTCTTTCCGATTCAGCCGTCAGCAGGAAATCCGGCAGGTCGCGTCCCGGCTTTCGCCCGGTATGGACGATCACCCTCGCACCGCAGTCCAGGAACTGCCGGGCCACCTCAAGGCCGATGCCGCGACCGGCGCCGGTAACGACCACATTGCGATTTTCGAATAGTCTGGGATGGAACACGAAGCCGTCCTCCTCGCGGACAGTGCCGCCGGTTGCGTCATTCGCCCTTAACATATGAGCGCGCCGACCGAAAGAAAGGCGCGCATCGATCTTTCCGGCAAGGCTTCCGGCGGAAGATTAGCTTTCGGCCTCCAGAAGCCGCGCGCCTGGCCCTTCCTTGCCCAGCCGGTCGCAGGGATTGCGCAACGGACAGCTTTCGATCGACAGGCAGCCGCAGCCGATGCAGCCGGTCAGACGGTCGCGCAGCAGACTAAGGCGCCTGATTCGCGCGTCGAGATCATCCTTCCAACGCGCCGACAGCGTCTGCCAGTCGGCGACGGTCGGCGTGCGCCCCTGCGGCAGGGACGTGAACGCCGCCTGGATTTCCGAAAGCGGAATGCCGACACGCTGCGCCACCTTGATGATGCCGAGCCGACGAAGCACGTCGCGCCCATAGCGCCGCTGATTGCCGCGGGAGCGGATGCTCGAGATCAGCCCCTTGGTCTCGTAAAAATGCAGCGCCGAGACGGCCAGGCCGCTGCGCTCTGCCACTTCGCCGACCGTCAGGAGCTTGCCGAGCGGCGCTGCAGGAATTGTGTCCATCGCCTCTTGACCTCAATATTAGTTGAGGTTTTATAACCCTTGCTCCCGCAATCGTAAAGTCCAATCGCAACAAGGAGCAACGCATGCAAACACCCACCAGGCTGGCTGTCATCTATGGGAGCACGAGAGAGGGCCGCATCTGCGACCGGGTGGTCAAATGGCTGACGCAGGAACTCCTCCGCTTCCCGCAATTTTATATCGACATCATCGACCCATTGGATTTCGCGCTGCCGGCCAACCGTGACATGACGCACCCCGAAATCGACAGGCTCGCCAGGCGACTTGGCATGGCCGACGCCTTCATCATCGTCACGCCGGAATACAACCACAGCTTCACCGCCTCGTTGAAGTCGATCATCGATTTCTTCTTCGAGCCCTGGCAGGGCAAGCCGGTCGCCTTCGTTTCCTATGGCGGCATATCCGGCGGCCTGCGCGCCGTCGAACAGCTGCGGCTCGTCTTTGCCGAACTCCACGCCGTCACGATCCGCGATTCGGTGAGCTTTGCCGCACCTTGGAACCGCTTCGACACGGACGGGCGGCTCGACAATCCCGCCGATGCACTGCGTTTGCTCGATCGGATGATGGCGAGGCTGGAATGGTGGACGCGGGCACTCGTCACTGCCCGTAGCGATCGTCCTTATGCCGGAATAGAGCGCCGCGTGTCTTTTCAGACCCGCTAAGGGCGCTCTATCACTTTGAATCTGCGCATGATCCTTTCCGAAAATCGATTCCGATTTTCGGGGTTATGCGCCAGCCGCCTGAGGCAGGAAGCTCCGGTTTCGTTCCCGGCAGGTACGGAACCATTGGGAACACCCGGGCAGGACCCCGTCCGGGGTGTTTTCCGTCACCTCGGCTTCATTCCGACCGCACGGACGGGCTCGCAATTTTGCGGTTGCGGGGAGAAAACCCCGGTGATAGTTTCCGCGCAGATAACAGGGGAGCTCCGTATCGCCGGGGCTGAGATGTGAGGCGCAAGCCTCTGGACCCTTCAAAGCTGATCTGGGTAATGCCAGCGGAGCGAGGTTCAGATGTTCTCAGGCGCACAAGTGTCACTCTATCCGATGTCCGGCAATTTCGTCGGCATCATTCTCGATGCCGTCAAGGCGCTCGATCCCTATCGCGACCGGCTGCGCATCGAGACCGATGACATCTCCACACTGCTGGTCGGCCCGCCTGACATCCTCTTCGCCGCCATGCACGACCTTTTCGTCGCCGCCGCAAGGACCGGCGAGCATTGCGTGCTGTCCGCCGCCGTTTCACGCGGCTGCCCCGGCGAGCCCGACGACGCCATCTGCGGTGTCAACCCTTCCCTCGGTCACGCGGAGCCGCTTGCCGAGCGCATAAGAGCCGCACTTGCCGCCGTTGACATCGCCACCGAGAGCGGACGGCCGACCGCTGCGCAATTCTCGCTCTACGTCATGGGCACCGGTACCCATATGGACGAGATCTATGGCTGCATCGACTTCCTGAAGCGCTCCGGCACTTTCGACCGCGCCAAAAATTTCTGCACTAGGCTTTCCGGCGATGCCAGCGCGGTCTTCGCCACCATTCGTGAGGCCTTCTGTCGCTTCGGCGACCCCGAAGGGCATGTGACCCTCGACATCACGGTGTCGGCCAATACAACGCCGCGCGTCTTTTCAGACGCGCAAAGGACGCTGTAGCACCTTGAATTTGCTGCCGACGAAAGCTTGAAATCGAACGCTGATGACACTGTCAAACCCATCGGATTCGCGCCTTGCCGCGCTCCGCGCCGCTCTCTACCGGGGCATACCCGCCTTGCTTGCCGGTTGCGTTTTTTTGGCGGCGTGGGAACTCTATGTCGATCTTTCCGGCATCAAACCATCCATCCTGCCGGCGCCTTCGCGCATCGTCATCCAGGGCTGGCTGAACCGCGAGGCGCTGATCGCCAATACCTGGCCGACGCTCGGCGCGACACTCGGAGGTTTCGCCCTGTCGCTTGGCTTCGCCTTCGCTGCCTCGATCCTCATGGATTTCGTGCCCTTCATGCGCCGGGCATTGCTGCCGATCTTCATCACCAGTCAGACCCTGCCGCTGGTGGCGATCGCGCCCCTCGTCGTCCTCTGGTTCGGCTTCGGCCTGTTGCCGAAGATCCTGCTGGTGGCGCTCGTCACCTTCTTCCCACTGCTCGTCGCCTTGCTGCAGGGTTATGAATCGACCGACCGTGACATCGCCGAATTGCTGAATTCGATGAAGGCGAGCCGCTGGCGGGTTTTCTGCCTGGCACGGCTCCCCTCCTCGCTGCCCTATTTCTTCGCCGGTCTGCGGATCTCGATCACTTATGCCGTGGTCGGCGCGATCTTTGCCGAATATGCCGGCGCCGCCCGCGGCCTCGGCATCTATATCCTCAATGCCAAGAACAATTTTCGTCCCGATCTCGTGCTCGCCGCCGTTATCGTCAGCGCCGTGCTGACACTCTGCCTCTTCGCAGCGACGCTGATCATTCAGCGCCTCGTCATGCCCTGGCAACCATCCGGGGAGCGGCGGCGATGAGCGATAGAATGGTTGAACTCAGCAATATCTCGAAGTCCTTCGACGGCATGAAGGTGCTGGACGATATTTCGCTCGCTGTCGAAAGCGGCGAGTTCGTTTCGATCGTAGGCCCATCCGGCTCCGGAAAATCGACCGTACTTCGATTGCTGACACAGGCGCTTCGGCCCGATTCCGGCACTATGCTTTTCAACGGCACGCCGCTGGAACAAGCGCCGCATTCCTTTGCCTTCATGCCGCAGCGCGATGCGCTGATGCCTTGGCGCCGGATCATCGACAATGCGGCACTCGGCCTTGAGGTGCACGGTATGAGCCGCCGCGCGGCCCGCGCCGCGATCGCGCCTCTGTTCGAGCGCTTCGGCCTCGCCGGCTTCGAGCATCGCCACCCCTCCGAACTGTCCGGCGGCATGCGCCAGCGCGCCGCGCTGCTGCGCACCGTCGTCCAGACCCAGGACATGCTGCTGCTCGACGAGCCTTTCGGCGCGCTGGACGCGCTGACACGCATGCAGATGCAGGAATGGCTGCAGGGCATGTGGACCGAACATCGCTGGACGGCGCTGCTGATCACCCACGACGTTCGCGAGGCCGTGTTCCTCTCCGACCGGATCTACGTACTTTCGGCCCGTCCGGCGCGTATCATCCGCGAATTCCGCGTTCCCCTGCCCCGTCCGAGAAGCATTGCCGATCTCGGCTCGCCGGCGGCCCAGGCGATCGAAACCGAAATCCTGCAAACCCTGCTTCATCCGCTGGAACAGGATGGTTTTGGGCCGGTCGGCCTAAAATCTGAATCCTATTCTAATTTAAAGAGTTAGAGCATGATGTCGTCCGAAAACCGCTCACACTTTTCGGCATCATGCTTAGAGACCTGAGGAGGTCACCATGCTGCTTCTCACCCGTCGCCAGACGATCTTCGCCGCCATTGCGGCAAGCCTCGCCGGCCGCACCGCCTTCGCCCAATCGGCGCCCGCAAAGGTCCGCATGGCGCTCGACTGGACACCCAACACCAACCATATCGGCATCTATGTCGCCAAGGCGAAGGGCTTCTATGCCGATGCCGGCCTCGATGTCGAAATTCTTCCCTTCACCGATACCAGCGCCGGAACGCTGGTGTCCAACGGCGTTGCCGATTTCGGCATCAGCAGCGAGATCGAAACCCTCACGCAACGCGCTGGCGGCGGTGACGTGAAGATGGTCTACGGCGTCGTCCAGACAGAAACGGCACGCCTGATCTTCAAGGGCGGACGCGACGACATCAAGAGCCCGAAAGACCTCGACGGAAAGACCTATGGTGGCTTTGGCGGCACCTGGGAGAGCGCGCTGATCTCCGCGATGATCCGCAATGACGGCGGCAAAGGCGACGTCAAGACCGTCACCCTCGGCACCTCCGCTTACGAGGCGCTGGACAATGGCTCGATCGATTTCACGCTGGAGATCTACACCTGGGAAGGCATCGCCGCCGAGCTGGAAAATCGGAAGATCGGCCGCTTCCACTATTCCGATTATGGCATTCCCGACGAGCAGACGACGGTCATTGTCTCCAGCGACGCCTATCTCTCCGCAAGCCGGGAGCACGCCCGCGCCTTCATCCAGGCGACACGAAAGGGTTATGCCTATTCCGTCGACCATCCCGACGAAGCCTGCGACCTGCTGATCGCTGGAAGCAACGGCGCACTGATGAATACGGAACTGGTAAAGGCTTCCCAGAAGGCATTGATCGAGGGGCACTTCCTAAAATCCGAGGCCGGTGTGATCGGTACGATCGACCCGGCAAAGGCCGACGCCATCGGCGGCTTCCTGGTCGAAAACGGCATTCTGGTCGATGCCAATGGCGCCGCACTCAAAGAGAAGCCGGATTTTTCCACCTATTATACCAACGAACTCCTCGCCTGAGCCCGCCCCTGCCTTGCCCGTCGCGGCTTTCCGCTGCAAAGTCCGAGACCCGGAGCATGATGTCGTCCGAAAACCGCTCACACTTTTCGGCATCATGCTCTGGGCAGGGCGGGGAACAAGATGCCACAACAGGAGAGACTGGCCGGAGCGGACTTTCTGCGCGCGACGGCCTGTCTGCTGGTGCTCGCCCACCACCTCGCGCTGCGGCTGGATATGCGCAGAATCCCCGATGAACTCGGACCGACTGCACACATCCTCCGCTTCGGCAATTTCGGCGTCGCCATCTTCTTCGTGCTCAGCGGCTTTCTTCTTGCCCATCCCTTCTGGCGCGCGCTCGACGCCGGCAGCGCCATGCCGAGCCTCCGGCATTACGCGATCCGCAGGGCGGCGCGCATCTCTCCGGGCTTCTGGTTCGCCGCCACCATCGGCTTCGCCCTCAGCCTGACGCTGCTTGCCCTGCCGCTGACGCCGGAGCTTGCACTCCGCTACGTCTCGGGGCTGCTGTTCATGAGCCAGTGGCATTGGCGCACCTTGTTTCCTGTCGAAGCCGACGGGCCGCTCTGGTCTATCCCCTTCGAGGTCACCAGCTATGTGCTCCTGCCGATCTGCTTTCTCCTGCTGTTCCGTCTGCCCGTCCTGAGGCAGCGCCCGTTGCTTGCCCGCTTCGCCTGGCTTTGCGTCATCGCAACCGTACTTCTCGCCCATGTGCTGATCCTGAGCTTGCTTCCGCTCGACGACATCGGACGCGGCTGGCAGTACGGCCTGCAGGGCGGGGCGAAGGAGTGGATGCCGAGATATAATCCGATCGGCTTCTTTGCCGTCTTCGCGCTCGGCGCGCTTGCCGCGGGCGTCGAGGTCATGCTGCCAACAAGACGCTCCTCCTGGTTCGATGCCGCAACGGCCCTGGCCCTCGCCGTTGCCGGCTACCGCCTCGTGATATCGCCCGGCGGCTCCGCCGAAGCTTACGGTTGGCTCGAAATCCCCTATGGTTTTCCGGTCTTTCCACTGGCGGTCGCAACGGCGCTCGTTTCGCTCAGCCATTCGCAACACCTGGGCAGGCTGCTCGACAACGCTCCAGTCCGCTACATCGCAAAGATCTCATTCGGCATCTATATCTGGCAGGAGATCATCCTGATATTGATCCAGAGGCTCGACTCAGGCTCGTTTGGCGTCGCCTCGGAGAATGTCGTTATCGGCTGGCTGCAATCTTGCGGGCTGGCGGCGGCGCTCATCCTTCTGGTCGCGAGCCTCAGCTACTTCCTGCTGGAAAAGCCGGCGATCGATTTCGGAAACCGGCTGACGTCGCGTCAACCCATTCGGGCTACTCCTTTCAAAGTATAAATTTCCCGCAAGCGCAACTACAGGCATTAAGGTTAACGCGAAATACTCCCATTTTTGGCGTCTTTAGGGTTATCAAATTTTTATTTATACCGATGACAAACGATACGTGACCCTGTATCTGTCTCACTGTTGTTCAGTACCGCATCTAAACTTCTGGACCTTGCGTAATGAATGCTTTTACTTCGAAGACGAATTCACGCTTCGATCCGTCTCAGCGTCAGGACAAAACCAAGATCCTGGTTATAGCGAACTCCAACATTCGCCAGCCGGATAGCTTTTCCCCTGTCGAAAGAAAAATGGCGGTGCGGCTGGGTGTGAAGCGGTTGATCGACATCGTCGCCTCCGTCAGCGCCCTCATGGTGCTGGCGCCGCTTTTTCTGGCAATCGCGCTTTTCATCAAATTCGACGATGGCGGTCCGGTGTTTTTTCGCCAGATCCGCTGGGGGATGAACGGCCGCAAGATCACGGTCTTCAAGTTCCGGTCGATGCGCGCCGAAGCTTGTGATCCGAGCGGCGTTCAACAGACGGTCAAGGGCGACAGCCGGGTGACCGGCATCGGCGCGGTGCTCCGCAAGACCAATATCGACGAGCTGCCCCAGCTTTTCAACGTCCTCAGGGGTGAGATGTCGCTGGTCGGCCCGCGCTGCCACGCCATCAACATGCGGGCAGCCGGCAAACTCTACGAGGAATTGGTGCCGGACTACCATCAGCGCCACATCATGCGCCCCGGCATCACCGGTCTTGCGCAGACACGCGGTTGGCGGGGCCCGACGACGCGACCGCTGGAAGCCCGCGCCCGCATCGCCTGCGATATCTATTATGTCAGGAATTTCAGCCTGCTGCTCGACCTGAAGATACTGCTCCGGACGGTCTCCATAGAGCTGCGCGGCGGCACGGGCTTCTGAGAATGATCAGGCATCGCCGCCAGAGGTAGGCGGTCCTACGGCGCCGCGTCTTAATTTCAGCTCGGCCGATAGCCCTGTTTTCCGCACATCGACAGATAAAGGCAGAAACAAAAAAGCGGCCATCGCGGCCGCTTTTTATGGATCTTACCGATTGTAATCAATCCTGTTGAACGACGCCGCGCAAATGCGTCAGTTCCATGATGAAGTGTTCGAGCTTCGACTTGTGCTCGTGCAGTTCGGCATGTTCGAGCTCCTTGCGGGCAGCCTCGATGCGGCGCGTCAGCTCGTCCTTGTGGAGCTCCTCGACTGGAACCGCGGATTCGGCCAGCAATGTACAGCCAGTCGGCAGGACATCGGCGAAACCGCCGAACACTACGTAATCCTGCTTCTTGCCGGAGGCCGAGCGCACGCTCACGACGCCCGGCTTGATCGTCGTCATCGTCGGTGCATGGTTTGCCATGACCGTCATCTCGCCTTCAGTCGCGGGGATAACGACCTCGGTCACCATCTCCGACAGCAGCAGGCGCTCCGGCGAAACGAGCTCAAAGTTGAAATTGTCAGCCATCAGTGACTTACCTTCTCGGCTATGGCTTTCGCATCTTGCAATTTAGTCCCGCAGAACGGGCAGTGCATTATCGCTTGGTCGAGATAACCGAGGCCTTCCTCGCTTTGAACCAGACCCACCACCATCATCAGCACGCCGTTATCGGCGCGATAGACGGTCGGCGCGGCTGGTTCCGGAAGATCCGCCACGACCCCTTTCAGGGAGTCGCAGCAGAATATCTCGTCTAGCGCATCGCTCATTAAGCGGCTGCGAGCTTCTTGGCCTTTTCGACCGCTTCTTCCATCGAGCCGACCATGTAGAAGGCGGCTTCCGGCAGGTGATCGTATTCGCCGTTGACGAGGCCCTTGAAGCCCTTGATCGTGTCTTCGAGAGCAACCAGCTTGCCCGGCGAGCCGGTGAAGACTTCGGCGACGAAGAACGGCTGCGACAGGAAGCGCTCGATCTTGCGGGCGCGGGCGACAGCAATCTTATCCTCTTCGGACAGTTCGTCCATGCCAAGGATGGCGATGATGTCCTGGAGAGCCTTGTAGCGCTGCAGCGTCGACTGGACCTTACGGGCGACGTCGTAATGCTCTTCGCCAACGACCATCGGGTCGAGCATGCGCGACGTGGAGTCGAGCGGATCGACGGCCGGGTAGATGCCTTTTTCAGCGATCGAGCGCGACAGAACCGTCGTTGCGTCAAGGTGGGCGAACGAGGTTGCCGGCGCCGGGTCGGTCAAGTCGTCGGCCGGAACGTAAATGGCTTGGACCGAGGTGATCGAGCCGGTCGTCGTCGTGGTGATGCGCTCCTGCATCTGGCCCATGTCGGTTGCGAGCGTCGGCTGATAACCGACGGCAGACGGGATGCGGCCGAGCAGAGCCGACACTTCGGAACCTGCCTGCGTGAAGCGGAAGATGTTGTCGACGAAGAACAGAACGTCCTGGCCCTGGTCGCGGAAGTGTTCGGCGACCGTCAGGCCGGTCAGGGCGACGCGGGCGCGGGCGCCCGGCGGTTCGTTCATCTGACCGTAAACCAGCGCGGCCTTCGAGCCTTCGCCGCCGCCATGCTTGTTGACGTTCGATTCGATCATTTCGTGGTAGAGGTCGTTGCCTTCACGGGTGCGTTCACCGACGCCCGCAAAAACCGAGTAACCACCATGCGCCTTGGCGACGTTGTTGATCAGCTCCATGATCAGAACCGTCTTGCCAACGCCGGCGCCGCCGAAGAGGCCGATCTTGCCGCCGCGTGCATAGGGAGCCAGAAGGTCGACGACCTTGATGCCCGTGACCAGAATCTGCGATTCCGTCGACTGCTCGACATAGGACGGTGCATCCTGGTGGATGGCGCGCTTGTGAGCGGTGACCAGCGGACCGGCTTCGTCGACCGGCTCACCGATGACGTTCATGATGCGGCCGAGCGTCTCGTTGCCGACCGGAACCATGATCGGAGCGCCGGTATCAGCGACTTCCTGGCCGCGGACGAGACCTTCGCTCGAGTCCATCGCGATGGTACGGACGACGTTTTCGCCAAGGTGCTGCGCAACTTCGAGAACCAGGCGGTTGCCGTTGTTGGTGGTTTCCAGCGCGTTCAGGATCTTCGGCAGTTCGCCTTCGAAAGCAACGTCGACGACGGCGCCGATAACCTGGGTGACTCTGCCGACAGAGCCGATCTTGGGGGTAGCTGCCTCAGCCATTTTCTGACCCTCTTTTCCTAGCCTCAGAGCGCTTCCGCGCCCGAAATGATTTCAATGAGTTCCTTGGTGATCTGCGCCTGACGCTGGCGGTTGTAGCTCAGCGTCAGCTTGTTGATCATCTCACCGGCATTACGCGTCGCATTGTCCATAGCGCTCATCTTGGCGCCCATCTCGCCCGCAACGTTCTCGAGGAGCGCGCGGAAGACCTGGACGGAGATGTTGCGCGGGATCAGATCTTCGAGGATCGATGCCGGATCCGGCTCGTATTCGTAGACGGCGCCTGCGTGGGCGGCATCTTCGGCCTGGACAGCTCCCGCCGAAGCCGGGATGAGCCGCTGCGCCGTCGGAATCTGGCTGATCACCGACTTGAATTCGGAGTAGAACAGCGTGCAGACGTCGAACTCACCGGCAGCATACATCTCGATGATGCGCTTGCCGATCTGGTCGGCATTCTCGAAACCGACGCGCTTGACGTCGCGCAATTCCTTGCGCTCGATGATCAGCGACGCAAATTCGCGGCGAAGGATGTCGTAACCCTTCTTGCCGACGGTGAAGATCTTCACCGTCTTGCCTTCGGCAAGCAGCTTGCGGACATGTTCGCGTGCAAAGCGTGCGATCTGCGAGTTGAAACCGCCGCAAAGACCACGTTCGGCCGTGCAGACCACCAGCAGATGGACTTTGTCCTGGCCGGTGCCGGTCATCAGCGTCGGCGCACCGTCGGCATCGGCGACGGCCTTGGCGATATTCGCCAGAACCGCACCCATGCGCTGCGAGTAAGGCCGGGCGGCCTCGGCCGCCTCCTGCGCACGCCGAAGCTTCGCCGCGGCGACCATTTTCATCGCCTTGGTGATCTTCTGCGTCGCCTTGACGGAGGCGATCCGGTTTTTCAGATCCTTAAGTGAAGGCATCCGTGATCCGTCCTAACTTAGGGCCTGATTACGAGAAAGACTTTGCGAAGCTATCGAGAGCAGCGGTGAGCTTGCCCTTGGTATCGTCGCTGATTGCCTTTTCCGTGCGGATCGCGTCGAGGATGGCGGAGCCTTCCGAACGCAGATATGAGAGGAAGCCCTGCTCGAACTTGCCGACCGAAGCGACCGGCAGCTTGTCGAGATAGCCGTTGACGCCTGCAAAGATCACGGCGACCTGCTCTTCCGTCTTCAGCGGCGAGAACTGCGGCTGCTTCAGGAGTTCGGTCAGGCGCGCACCGCGGTTCAGCAGGCGCTGCGTCGCAGCGTCGAGGTCCGAACCGAACTGGGCGAAGGCGGCCATTTCGCGATACTGGGCAAGCTCGCCCTTGATCGAGCCGGCAACCTGCTTCATCGCCTTGATCTGTGCCGAGGAGCCGACGCGCGAAACCGACAGACCGACGTTCACAGCCGGGCGGATACCCTGGTAGAACAGGTCGGTTTCGAGGAAGATCTGGCCGTCGGTGATCGAGATCACGTTGGTCGGAATGAAGGCCGAGACGTCGTTGCCCTGCGTTTCGATGACCGGCAGAGCGGTCAGCGAACCGGCGCCCTTGTCGTCGTTCATCTTCGCAGCGCGCTCGAGCAGGCGCGAGTGCAGATAGAAAACATCGCCCGGATAGGCTTCGCGGCCCGGCGGGCGGCGCAGCAGCAGCGACATCTGGCGGTAGGACACGGCCTGCTTGGACAGGTCGTCGTAACCGATCAGCGCATGCATGCCGTTGTCACGGAAATATTCGCCCATGGCGCAGCCGGCAAAGGGCGCCAGGTACTGCATCGGCGCCGGATCGGAAGCGGTGGCGGCGACGATGATCGAATATTTCAGCGCGCCGCGCTCTTCGAGCACCTTGACGAACTGGGCGACAGTCGAACGCTTCTGGCCGATGGCGACGTAGACGCAGTAAAGCTTTTCGCCTTCCGGACCGTTTTCGTGAATGGCCTTCTGGTTGAGGAAGGCATCGAGAAGAATCGCGGTCTTGCCGGTCTGGCGGTCGCCGATGACCAGCTCGCGCTGGCCGCGGCCGACCGGGATCAGCGCGTCGATGGCCTTGAGGCCGGTCGACATCGGCTCATGAACCGACTTGCGCGGAATGATGCCGGGAGCCTTGACGTCGACGCGCGAACGGCGCGTCGCGTTGATCGGGCCCTTGCCGTCGATCGGATTGCCGAGCGCGTCGACGACGCGGCCGAGCAGCTCCGGACCAACCGGAACGTCAACGATGGCGCCGGTCCGCTTGACGGTGTCGCCTTCCTTGATGTCACGGTCGGAGCCGAAGATGACGACGCCGACATTGTCGGATTCGAGGTTCAGAGCCATGCCGCGGATGCCGCCCGGGAACTCGACCATTTCACCGGCCTGGACATTGTCCAGACCGTAGACACGAGCGATACCGTCACCGACGGAGAGAACCTGGCCGACTTCCGAGACTTCTGCCTCTTTGCCGAAATTTTTAATCTGGTCTTTGAGAATTGCGGAAATTTCCGCGGCGCGGATATCCATCAGCCAACCTCTTTCAATGCGAGCTTAAGGGTAGAGAGTTTGGTACGAAGAGACGTATCAATCTGACGGGACCCGACCTTAACGATCAGACCACCAAGAATTGACGGATCAACCGTGACGGCAATCGTCACGTCTTTGCCGGTAACGCTCTTGAGTGCCACCTTCAATTCGGTTTCCTGCGCTTGCGAAAGCGCATGCGCCGAGGTGACCTCGGCGGAGATTTCACCGCGATGATTCGCGGCGATGATGCGGAAGGCCTTGATCATGCCCGGTAGGGCAAACAGGCGGCGGTTGCGCGCCACGACCTTCAGGAAATTGGCGAAGAAACCGCTGATGCCGGCCTTCTCGCTGATGGCGACGATCGCCTTCAGCTGGTCTTCAGCTGAGAAAACCGGGCTTGCGACGAAGCGCTTCAGATCGGCGCTCTCATCCAGCATCGCCTGGAAACGGTCGAGATCGGCGGTGACGCTGTCGACGGCGCCCTGCTCGAGCGCCAGTTCGAAAAGCGACGAGGCATAGCGTTCTGCAACACCAGAAGTAAGCTGGGACGTGTCTGCCACTGGCACAAATTTCCCTGATTTCAACCCAAAATCCGGCTCTCGGCGGGCGCCGAACCTATGATCTTGAATTCGTTTTGATTTCCCCCAGAAATCACAAGAGAAGCCTCTTGCTTCTTCCGAAATTCGGGGTCCGTCTAACATAGGATGTTCGGACTCGCAACACGCGTAATGCCTGAATACGCCTTTCGCATGAATTTCTGTCTGCAAAATCGCGCAATGGCCTGAAAGCAGGCCAAACGAGCCATCTGCCGGCAGCGAGAGTCACGTCTGGATGAAGCCGAAAACGTAGAGCAGCGGTAGCGCCGCCAAGGCGATCTGCACAACCAGGAGTAAATAGTTGACGAGATTACTCCCCTTATCGGACAGGATCGAGATGACACGGGCAAAGGCTGCCATCGCGAAGGAGGCGCCGAGCGCCATGTAGATCCAGTCCTGGGCGAGCATGATCGCCGACAGCCCGAAGCCGAGATAGAAACCGCCCATCGAGCGCCCCTCGCCGAAGCCTTCCGGCCGCCCCTCCTGCGCCTGCAGACCCAGAAGACGGAAAGTATGGCCCGGCGCGAACATCATGATGAAACCGGCGAGCGCCGTGAAAGCGGCGGAACAAAAGGCAAGCTGCTCGCCAAACTCCGTCGGAAAATAAAACTCCATGCGTCAGCCCCAAATCACCCGGATGAATCAGTGTTTTATGGCATGGGCCGAAAAAGGAGGGAATGGCGGCGCCATTCATTTAGAGAAAACTCTGCGGATCGATATCCAGCTGCACCTGCACCGATCCGCGCTCCTTGGGCGATTGCGACAGCAGTGCCCGCAGGAATCCCTGCATGTCCGAGTTCCGCCGGCCGTGCACCAGAAGACGGAAGCGGTGGCGGCCGCGCACCAGCGCGAGCGGCGCTTCGGCCGGACCGAGCACCGAGATGCCCGAAACCTGTGGGGCGGCGTTGCGCATGCCGCGCGCATGGTTTTCGGCGTCGTGGCGAGTTTCGGCCGAGACGATGATCGATGCCAGCCTGCCGAAGGGCGGCAATAGGGCGCGTTCGCGTTCGGTGATCTCGCGCTCGTAGAAGGCGTCGGAATCGCCGGAGACAATTGCCTGCATGACAGGATGCTGCGGCTGGTAGGTCTGCAGCAGCCCGTGACTCTCGAGGCCGGTGCGCCCGGCCCGGCCCGTCACCTGCGACAAGAGCTGGAAGGTGCGTTCGGCCGCGCGCGGGTCGCCATTGGCAAGGCCGAGATCGGCATCGACGATTCCGACCAGCGTCATCAGCGGAAAATTGTGCCCCTTGGCCACGAGCTGAGTGCCGATGACGATATCGGCTTCGCCCTTGGCGATCGCTTCCAGCTCCAGCCGCAGCCGCTTCACCCCGCCCATGATATCCGAGGAGAGAACGATCGTCCGCGCCTCCGGGAAATGCCGTTCCACCTCCTCGGCGATGCGCTCGACGCCTGGCCCGCAGGCGACGAGATGGTCGAGCGTGCCGCATTCCGGGCAGGCCTCCGGCGTGCGCTCGGCATGGCCGCATTGATGGCATTGCAGCTGCTTACGGAAACGATGCTCCACCAGCCAGCTCGAACATTGCGGGCATTGGAACCGGTGGCCGCAGACCCGGCAGAGCGTCAGCGGCGCATAACCGCGCCGATTGAGAAAGAGCAGCGCCTGTTCGCGCTTTTCCACAGTCTTGCCGATCGCCCGGATCAGCACCGGCGACAGGAAGCCGCCCCGCTCCGGCGCATGCCGGCGCATATCGATGAGATGCAGGTCCGGCATTGCTGCATCGCCGAAACGCGTCGGCAGGTGAACGGTGCTGTAGCGCCCGCTCTGGCCGTTGACCTGGCTTTCGACCGACGGCGTCGCCGACACCAGAATGACCGGAAAATCGCCGATGCGGCCGCGCACGACAGCCATATCGCGAGCATTGTAGAAGACGCGATCCTCCTGCTTGTAAGCGGGATCGTGTTCCTCGTCGACGATGATCAGGCCGAGATCCTCGAAGGGCAGGAAGAGCGCCGAGCGCGCGCCCGCCACCACCCGCACTTCGCCGGTCACCGCCTGACGCCAGACCTTTTCGCGCATGCGCGGCGCAAGATCGGAATGCCATTCGGCCGGCTTTGCCCCGAAGCGGTCCTGGAAGCGCTCCATGAAACTGGCCGTCAGCGCGATCTCCGGCAGCAGGATCAGCACCTGCTTGCCGCGTTTCAGCGTTTCGGCAATCGCCTCGAAATAAACCTCGGTCTTGCCGGAGCCGGTCACCCCGTCGATCAGCGACACCGAAAATTCGCCCTTGCGGACGTCGGAAACGATCTCTTCGGCCGCCTGCTTCTGCGGCCCTTCGAGACGTGCGGCGGCAAAATTCGGATCGGGCATCGCCACCACCGGCGGCGGCGGCAGGAAGATCGTCTCGAAGATGCCGAGCGTGATCAGCCCGTCGACGACACTCGTCGAGACACCCGCCGCATGCGCAAGGCCGCTGCGTGTCCAGGAAAAGCCGTCGGAGGCCGTATCGAGCACCCGGGCGCGCGCCGGCGTCATCCGCTCCGGTTCGCCGCCGACGAGCTTCAAGCCCTCCACCATCGGTTCCGGCTCGAAGGCGTTCGGTGCCCGCAGCGCCATGCGCGCGACCAGGCCGGGCGGCGAGAGCGTATAGGTCGCCACCCAATCGATGAAATCCCGCATCTCCCTGGCAAGCGGCGGGCAGTCGAAGACATGGCTGATCGGTCGAAGCTTCTTCGGATCGACGCCGTCCTCGCCGCCGTCCCAGACGACGCCGATCACCTGCCGCGGCCCGAGCGGTACCTGCACGACCGAGCCGGGCTCGACCGCCATGCCATCCGGCACTGAATAGGAATAGGGTTTCGGCGCCGGCATCGGCACCAGCACGGGAACCGTTCGGTTCGCGGGCGGTGCCTCGAAAAGCGCGCCAAAGAGATCGGACGAATCTGTGCTCATCGCGCGAGACCATGCCCGCAAATCGATGGAATTGGAACCGCAAAGACGAGGCGATGCGTTCCGCGTCATAGCGACGATTTAAAGATCCGAGCCCGGTTACAATGCAGCGAATTTTGTCTTAGCTCTCTACGGTGAAGCCCTTGCGCATGATCACCCCGCGGTTGCAAATGGAGTGTGCAGTCGCATGGGGGACGGCATGCCCGATGACGCCGAGCTGATCGAGACCATGCAAGCCGCCATCGACGATCGCACGATTGCCGAAAAGGTTTTTGTTCGAAATGCCGAAGCGCTGTTCTTCGGCCGCTGAATTGGAGAGCACCAATGGCCAGACTGACCGAAGATGCCAAGGGCGTCTATGTGATCGCCGTGACCCCCTTCACCGATGACGGCGCGCTCGATCTCGCCAGCATCGAGAGCATGGTCGATTTTTACGAAGGCGCCGGCGTCACCGGCCTGACGGTGCTTGGCCAGTTCGGCGAGGCCCCGAAGCTGACCGCCGAGGAATCGCGGATAGTCGTCGAACGGGTGCTGAAGCGCCTCGACGGCCGCCTCCCCGTCGTCGTCGGCGTTTCGGCGCCAGGGCTTGCGCCGATGAGCGAACTCGCCGAAGCCGTCATGGGTGAGGGTGCGGCCGGCGTCATGGTCGCGCCACCCTGGACCATCAAGACCGACGATCAGGCTTTCGCCTTCTATCAATCGGTCGGGGAGGCCCTGGGCGATACACCCTTCGTGCTGCAGGATTATCCGCTCACCACCAATGTGACGATCGCGCCCAAGGTCATCGAGCGCATCGTCAACGAGGTGCCGGACTGTGTCATGCTCAAGCACGAGGATTGGCCGGGTCTTTCGAAGATCTCAGCACTTCGCGCCGCCAGCGACAAGGGCGCCATGCGGCGTATCTCGATCCTTTGCGGCAATGGCGGGCTTTTCCTGCCCGAAGAAATGGGCCGGGGCGCCGATGGCGCCATGACCGGCTTTTGTTATCCGGAGATGATGGTTGGCGTCGTCGAGGCCTATGCCGCCGGAAATCCCGATCGCGCCCATGCGATCTTCGACGCCTATCTGCCACTCGCCCGCTACGAACAGCAGCAGGGCATCGGTCTTGCCTCGCGCAAATATGTGCTTGCCAAGCGCGGTGTGATCAAGTCCGCCACCCTGCGCAAGCCAAGCGCCAAGCTGTCGGCGCTCGATATTGCCGACGTCGAGCGCTTGCTGGCGCGCCAGGCCATCCGCCTCAAGGAAATCGGGGCGTGAAGCACCGGTCAAATCCGAAGCCGCTGGATCATCGCTGCGGATATCGATCGTCATGGCAATGCCGGTGGTTAGATGGCAGGAACCGGAATTTCGCGGCGCGTCGGCGCAATCGGCAGGCCGACCGGCACGAAACTCGCGTCACCATTTCTCGCCATGTCGTGTACCGTATGTTTCTCCAGCGCCTTTGTCACCTCGTTGAGGTCGCCGTCCAGCTGTTCGGCCGGAATGAGATTGCCGATGACGAAATCGAAGCGGTCGCCGCGTTTGTTCAGCAGTTCATGAAAGACCGTCATGTCGCGAAGCTCCGTCGACCATTTCGCCAGCCAGTAGAACAGGCCGGAATTGCGTGCCGTCACATGGACGGGAAGGATCGGAAGATTGTATTTGCGCGCCAGCCCGACGGCCGAGGTCTTCCACGGACGTTCGTTCAGCCGGCCGTTCGCCCAATAGGCGATGCGGCCTGAGGGAAAGAGCACTGTCGCCTTGCCTTCCCTGACCGCATGGTTGGTCAGCTGCAGCGTTTCGCGCGCCTTCGGCTTGCTCTTATGCTCCTCCCGCCATTCGACGGGAATGATCATCTCGGCAAACCGTGGATTGACGCGGATGGCATCGCGATTGGCAAAGAACATCATGTCCGGCCGGCGCGCTTTCAACAGATCGAACACGGCAACGCCGTCGGCGATGCCGGTCGGATGGTTGCTGACGAGGATGAAGCCGCCGGTATCGGGAATGCGTTCGCCGTTGGTGATGCCGATGTCGAGTTTCAGCATGTCGCTCATATATTCGAACGACTGGAAGCCCGGCATTTTGGCGACCGCATTGGCGAATTCGAGCGCCTTGTTGTAGCGCAGCAGCGTATAGAGGAACGGCCGCATGAGCGGCCAGAGCGGATTTTTCACGATCCTCTGGCCGCGTTCGGCAATCAGCGTATCGACGATATGACCGGGCTTTCCCTGTGAAACGAGAGCGATCGCTTCCGCGAGCTGTCCGAAAGCCGTCATGGAATCGCGCCGTGCCATGAAAGATCCTGTTTATGGGGTATAAGCTATCGCAGTACAATATGATCGAAGGATGACAAAGGCTTGGCCGGCATTAGCAATTCCATAACTGTTCCTGCTCCAAATTGGCGGACTTGAAGGCAAAATCAAGGCCCGCAACGTGAACGAACTGCTTGTTATCGCCGATCAGCGCCTGATGGCGGAACGGGCCGCGTGGCTCGAAAACCTCGCCAGGGAGCGCCGTCTTTCCGAGCATACTCTCGACGCCTACGAGCGCGATACCCGCCAGTTTCTGACCTTTCTGACCGGCCATCTCGCCGGCCCGGCGACGCTCGGCGATATCAGGGAGTTACGCCCCGCCGATTTCCGCGCCTTCCTGGCGGCCCGGCGCAAGCAGGGCTCCGGCGCCCGATCGCTTGGCCGCAATCTCGCCGGTCTTCGCTCACTGCTGCGCCATCTCGAAAAGAGAGGCCTGGTCAACGCCGCCGGTGCTGCCGCGGTGCGCTCGCCGAAACAACCGAAATCGCTGCCCAAGCCGCTGTCGGACACCCAGGCGATCAACGTCGTCAGCGACGACGCCCAGCTCCATGACGAACCCTGGATTGCGGCCCGCGATGCGGCGGTCATGACGCTGCTCTACGGCTGCGGCCTGCGCATCTCCGAGGCGCTGGATCTTACGCCCGCCGACCTGCAGAAGGGCGCGACGACTCTGCGCATCACCGGCAAGGGCAACAAGACGCGGCTGGTGCCGCTGCTCTCCGTGGTTTTCGACGCCGTCGAGAAATACCGCACGCTCTGCCCATATCATCTCGAAAGCGGCGAGCCGCTGTTTCGCGGCGCCCGCGGCGGCAAGCTGCAAGCGGCAATCATCCAGCGGACCATGCAGAAGATGCGCAGCGCCTTCGGCCTGCCGGAAACGGCGACACCGCATGCATTGCGCCACTCCTTTGCCACCCACCTGCTGGCCGGCGGTGGTGATCTGCGCACCATCCAGGAATTACTCGGCCATGCCAGTCTTGCCACAACACAGGTCTATACCGGCGTCGATGCATCGCGGCTGCTCGAGGTGTATGATCGGGCGCATCCGCGCGCCTAGCGCATCGGAGAAGTACGACGCGCAAATTGAAAGTGTTAAAGCGCATGGCATCGATCCAATTGAATGTGAGGCGCTTTAAGCTTTCGTTAAGGCCTTCTCTTAAAGGAATATGCGCAAGCCGAGCGTAGAGCATGAAGCCTACGGAGCATGTGATCGGAACACCCATCATGACGACATCAATCGGCCGCCGGACGTCTTACCTCGCAGTGCCGGCCAATCTGTTGCTCTGGCTGATCGCGGCCTTTCACATGCTGCTTCTTGCCGCCCTGTTTGCCGCCTTCCTGACGGCAAGGCCGGCGGCGGCCGAAGATGTCGCCTGCACCGGCCGCAACCTGATGGTCGAACTGCAGCAGAGCGACCCTGCCCGCTATGCCGAGGCGCTGAAGGAAGCCGACGCCACGCCGAACGGCAAGGGCATCTTCTGGAAAATCGAGAAGCCGGGACTTGCACCCTCGTGGCTGCTCGGCAGCATGCATGTCACCGATCCGCGCGTGCTTGCCCTGCCGCCGCGCGCCCAGGCAGCCCATGACGCCGCCGACACCATCATCATCGAATCCGACGAGATCCTCGATGAGCGGAAGGCGACCGCCGCCCTGCTCGCAAAGCCAGAGCTGACGATGTTCATCGACGGCACGACGATCGATAAGCTGCTCTCCCCCGAGGACTACAAGCGCCTCGAGACCGGCCTCAAACAGCGCGGCATCCCGATCAGCGCCGTTTCCCGGATGCGGCCCTGGATGATTTCCAGCGCCGTCGCGCTTCCGGCCTGCGAAATCGCCCGTAAGGCGAAAGGCGGGCAGTTCCTCGACCAGAAGATCGCCACCGACGCCGTTGCTCAGGGCAAGCAGGTCAAGGGGCTGGAGACGCTTGCCGAACAGATCCAGGCTATGGCCGATCTGCCGGTCGAATTCCATCTAAAATCGCTGATCGAGACGCTGGAACTCGGCGACAAGATGAGCGATGTCGTCGAGACGATGACCGACCTCTACCTCTCCGGCGATATCGGCATGACCATGCCGATGCTGAAAACCGTGACACCGGAGGAGGAAGGCGAAAACAGCGATTATGCCGCCTTCGAACAGCGCGTCATCCTCGACCGCAACAAGGTGATGGCCGAGCGCGCCGCGCCCATTCTCGACGGCGGCAACGTCTTCATGGCCGTCGGCGCCCTGCACCTGCCCGGCAAGGAAGGCGTTATCGAGCTGCTGCGCCAGCAGGGCTTCACCGTGACCGCGGTAAACTGAGCCCGTCGGCGCTCAGCCGAGCGTCATGCGGCGCAGAACATTGCTTTTCCAATAGAACTGATGGACGAGGGCGCCGGCGACATGCGCCGCGATCAGCGCCCAGAGAATGATTTTCAGCACATCCGCGTGGAACGAACCGGCGGCATCGATACCGAAATAGTAGGCGGCGACGCCGGAAAGCGGCATCGCGAAGATCAGGATGTAAAGGCCGGCATGGGCAAGCCTTGCTGCAAGACGGAAGATCGCCGGCTCCTGCGCGATCTCATCCGGAACGCCCTTCGTAAAACGCAACCCGAGCCTGAGCGCAGCAAGCACCAGAATGGCGATGCCGACATAGGCATGGATATTTGCCGATGAAATCTGCTCGGGCGTCGGCACCTGGCCCCTGCGCATGAGGCGATGCCAGATATTCATGCCATCGGGAAACAGCAGGTTGAAGAAGATCAGCAGCGCTATGGCCCAGTGAAGAAAACGCTGGCTCAGGCTGTAACTCATGATGGGCGGCTGCTGCATTTCTGGACCTTCAAGGGATGCTGAACTCAACGATACGCAACAACTAAAACAGCCGCCTGCCTTCCGGCAAGCGGCCATATGCTTTGTTACGAATATGTAAGATTACATATGGATCGGCTTGAAGAAGGTTGCGAGCGCAGCCTCTTTTACCGCTTCCGACATTGTCGGATGCGCGTGGCAGGTACGGCCCAGATCTTCCGACGAACCGCCGAACTCCATCAGCACGGCGATCTCGTGGATCATCTCGCCGGCGCCGAAGCCGACGACATGGCCGCCGAGCACCCGGTCGGTTTCCTTGTCAGCAAGGATCTTGACGAAGCCGTCCGTTGCCAGCATCGCGCGCGCCCGGCCGTTCGCCGTGAAAGGGAACTTACCGACCTTGTAGGCGACGCCTGCCGCCTTCAGCTCTTCCTCGGTCTTGCCGACGGAAGCGATTTCCGGCTGGGTGTAGACGACGCTCGGAATGACCTCGTAGTTCACATGGCCATGCTGTCCGGCGAGGATTTCGGCAAGCGCCACGCCCTCGTCTTCCGCCTTGTGCGCCAGCATCGGACCCTTGACCACATCGCCGATCGCATAGATGCCTGCGACATTGGTCTTGAAGTGACCGTCGATCTCGACACGGCCGCGGTTGTCGAGCGTCACACCGGCTTCTTCGAGGCCAAGACCGGCCGTATAGGGGTTGCGGCCGGTGGCGATCAGCACGACCTCGGCGTCGAGCGTCACCTTGTCGCCGCCCTTGACGGGCTCGAAAGTGACCTTGGCGCCCTTGTCGCCCTTTTCGACGCCGGTAACCTTGGAACTGAGATTGAATTCGATGCCCTGCTTGGCCAGCATGCGCTGGAATTGCTTGGAGACTTCGCCGTCCATGCCGCCAAGGATGGTGTCGAGATATTCGACGACGGTGACTTTGGCGCCGAGGCGCGACCAGACGGAACCGAGCTCGAGGCCGATGACGCCGCCGCCGACGACGATCAGCGTTTCCGGCACCTTCTCCAGTGCGATGCCGCCGGTGGACGAGATGATGGTCTTTTCGTCGATCTCGACCTGCACGCCGGGAATGCCGGCGACGTCGGAGCCGGTGGCGATGACGATGTTCTTGCCTTCGATCTCCTGCACCTTGCCGTCATCGGCGGTGACGGAGACCTTGCCGGCCGAGACGATCTTGCCGGTACCCTGGAAGGAGTCGATCTTGTTCTTCTTGAAGAGGAAAGCGACGCCGTCGACATTCGACTTCACCGTCGCATCCTTGTGGGCCATCATATTGCCGAGATTGAGCGTCGGCGCCGGGACGTCGATACCGAGTGCGCTCATCCCGTGGCCGGCCTGATGGAACATTTCGGAGGCATGCAGCAGCGCCTTCGACGGAATGCAGCCGACGTTCAGGCAGGTGCCACCATAGGTCGCCCGCTTTTCAACGACGGCGACCTTGAGGCCAAGCTGGGCCGCCTTGACGGCACAGACATAGCCACCCGGGCCGGTTCCGATAATGATCACATCGTAGGACATTGCTTCTTTCCCTTTGGATTTCGTTTAATCGGCCGCGTGCGACATCAGGCCGAGGAACTCGAGAATATATTGCAGGCTGTTTTCCCAGTCGTTCTAGCGGCCGCCGCTCACATTGAGGATCGCGCCGGTGATATAGGAGGCCGAAGGCGACAGAAGATAGAGGATCGCATCGGCCACCTCCTCGGGCGTGCCCGCGCGCTGCATCGGGATCGACGGCGCCAGCTCGCGCGGCCGATCCGGCAGGCCGCCGGAGGCATGAAGGTCGGTTTCGATGACGCCGGGCCTTATCGCATTCACGCGGATACCCTCGGCTGCGACCTCGCGCGCCAGCCCGACGGTGAACGTATCGATCGCCGCCTTCGAGGCGGCATAATCGACATATTGCGTCGCCGAACCGAGGACCGCCGCCATCGACGAGATGTTGACGATCGCGCCGCCCTTCCCGCCATGCCGGCTCGACATGCGACGTATGGCCTCTGCGGCGCAGAGGATCGACCCGGTCACATTGACGCGCAGCATGCGCTCGATCCGCTCTACCGACATCTCGTCGACGCGCTGCGGAAAATCGACGACGCCGGCATTGTTGACGAGCCCGTCGAGCCGGCCAAAATGCCGGTCGACCGCAGCAAACATCGAGACGATATCCGCAGCCTTGCCGACATCGCCCTGGATCGCCACGGCCTCACCGCCATCCTCGACAATCGCAGCCACGACGGCATCCGCGGCTTGACGGTTGGCGGCGTAGTTCACCGCAACACGCCAGCCCTGGCGCGCGGCGAGCCGCGAAGCCGCGGCGCCGATACCCCGGCTTCCGCCGGTAATGAGAACCACAGGTGCATCGCTCATGTCGCACACTCCTTAAATGTCAGCACGTCCCAGGGTGCCACCACGGCCTTGCCCTCGCCCCAGGCGCTGGATTCGCGGATGGCGGGACCAAGGCCGGGGAGCACGAGCTTTTCGGCCGCCGCAGCGCCTTCAGGCTGCAGATTGTCCATCTCGCCATCGGCATCCATGCCATAGACGGCGCCCTGCCAAACCGTGCAGGCATCGAGATCGGCGCCGGTCGCATCCCCTTCGGGGCAGTTGAACATCAGAATGCCGATGGCGCGCACCGGATCTTCCGAGGGCATGACATAACCGTCCATCACGACGGATGTCTTGAGCGCGCTGACCTTGAACTGGTTGCTGGCGGCGGCCGATGGAGAATTCAGCGGCGCAAAGCGCAATTCATAGGCGCCGTCACGATCGACGTAGACCGCCCGTTCCTGCTTGCATGCCGCACCGAACGTGGACGCCGGAACGGCGAAAAACGCAACGGCTGCGATTGCAGCCACGCCTTTCCGTCTCGTCGTGATCACGATCCTTCCGCTCATTGCAGCTTCGGCTCCTTCCGCCCGTCGGCATTCTCGAGGAAGCTGAAATCCGTCAGCAGCACCAGCGCGCGGCCGTCCCTGTCGAGCCCCCAGAAAACCGGATAGAGACCGTCGCCCCAGCCGCTCCAGAACACTGCGACATTGCCCTTTTTGCGGGCAACAGGCCGGTGCAGCGCATAAGGCAGCCGAGGCGGAGACTGGGACATGCGCGGCGGCAGCGCAAAGAAGAAGGCGCGCCGCTCGCATGATCCGGTTCCGCATCGAAAGCGCTCCCCTTGAGCAATTCCAGCAAAAGTGTGCAGCGGTTTTGCGTTCGGAATTGCGTGAAAACAAATAGTTAGAGTATTTCCGTGATTCGAAGAAAAACGGAAATACTCTAGAGATCGAGAACCAGACGTTCCGGATCTTCCAGGCTTTCCTTGACGCGCACGAGGAAGGTGACCGCTTCCTTGCCGTCGACGATGCGGTGATCGTAGGACAGCGCCAGATACATCATCGGGCGAATGACCACCTGACCGCCAATCGCAACCGGCCGCTCCTGGATCTTATGCATGCCGAGAATGCCGGACTGCGGCGCGTTGAGGATCGGCGAAGACATCAGCGAACCGTAGACGCCGCCATTGGTGATGGTGAAGGTGCCGCCCTGCATGTCGGCCATGGAGAGCGAGCCGTCGCGGGCTGCCTTAGCAAGGCGGCCGAGCTCCTTTTCGATTTCTGCGATCGACATCTGGTCGGCGTCGCGGATGACAGGAACGACGAGGCCTTTATCCGTGCCGACGGCCATGCCGACATGGCAGTAGTTCTTGTAGATGACGTCGGTGCCGTCGATTTCGGCGTTGACGGCCGGCAATTCCTTCAGCGCATGCGTCACCGCCTTGGTGAAGAAGCCCATGAAGCCGAGCTTGACGCCATGCTTCTTCTCGAAAATGTCCTTGTACTTGTTACGCAGATCCATGACTGCCTTCATGTCCACCTCGTTGTAGGTGGTCAGCATGGCGGCGGTGTTCTGCGCGTCCTTGAGGCGCTTGGCGATCGTCTGGCGCAGGCGCGTCATCTTCACGCGCTCTTCGCGCGAGGCATCCTCGACCGTCGACGGGCCGCGCGCGGCGGCAGGCGTTGCTGCGGGTGCGGCCGCCGGAGCGGAAATGCCCTTGGCGACGGCGGCGATGACGTCGCCCTTCAGCACCTGGCCGCGCTTGCCGCTACCGTCGATCTGATCGGCGGAAAGATTGTTTTCGGCAAGCATCTTCGAAGCCGCCGGAGCCGGCGGCATGGTGGAGACGGAGGCGCTCGACGACGACGCAGCAGCAGCAACTGGCGCTGGCTGGGCAGCCGCCGCCGGGGCTGGCTGCGCAGGCGCGGCGGCCGGTGCGGCAGCAGCCGGCGCGGCCGCAGCGGCAGCACCTTCGGCGATCTGGCCGAGCAGCGCGCCGAGGCCGACGGTCTCGCCGGCAGCAACGACGATTTCCGAAAGCGTGCCGGAGGCCGGTGCCGGAACTTCGATGGTCACCTTGTCGGTTTCAAGCTCGAGAATCGGCTCGTCGGCCTTGATGGCGTCGCCGACCTTCTTGAACCAGGTGCCGACGGTTGCCTCGCTGACGGATTCACCGAGAGTTGGAACGCGGATTTCTGTGGCCATTGTTCAGATCCTGATTTCGTGTGTTTTCGTTTATGCGTTTCAGACGGCGGGCGGCCGCGAGATGATCGAGGGCATCGGCAGGATATCGAAGCGGAAACCGAAACCGGAAGCGATGATAGGATCGCCGTCGGCAAGAAGCTGTGCCGCTGCTTGATCCTCGACTTCGACGATCGCCATGCCCCAGGCGCCTTCACCCTCGAAGACCGGGCCGACGACGATTGCCGATCCCGCAAGGGCGTTCCGATGCCAGTATTCGGCATGGCGTTTCATCGCCGCCATTTCCTCCCCGGTCCCGTCATGCGGGAAAGTGGGGCGCGGCGGCTGTAATCTCAGAAAGAAATAAGCCATTGCGCCCCCCTTGTTTTAACCGCCCAATGCATCCTCGAGGAATGCCGCGAGCTGCGACAGATGCTTGGACATCAGGCCCGTCGCCGGCGAGGCGGCGGCCGGACGGCCGGTATAGCGGACGCGCTGGTACTTCGCGTCGATATGGGCGAGCACCCATTCGAGGAAGGGGTCGATGAACGACCATGCGCCCATGTTCTTCGGCTCTTCCTGGCACCAGACCATCTCGGCATTGCGGAAGCGCGACAGCTCGTTGATCAGCGCCTTTGCCGGGAACGGATAGAGCTGCTCGACGCGTAAGAGATAGACGTCGTCGATGCCGCGCTTTTCACGCTCTTCGAGAAGATCGTAATAGACCTTGCCGGAGCACATGACGACGCGGCGGATCTTGTTGTCCTTCTGCAGCTTGATCGGGCCGTCCTTGATCACTTCGGCATCGTCCCAGAGCAGGCGATGGAAGGCAGATTCGCCGGCCATTTCGGCAAGCGTCGAGACCGCCCGCTTGTGGCGCAGCAGCGACTTCGGCGTCATCAGGATCAGCGGCTTGCGGAAGTCGCGCTTCAGCTGCCGGCGCAGGATGTGGAAGTAGTTCGCCGGCGTCGTGACGTTGGCGACCTGCATGTTGTCTTCGGCGCAAAGCTGCAGGAAACGCTCGAGGCGGGCCGAGGAGTGTTCAGGACCCTGGCCTTCATAGCCGTGCGGCAGCAGGCAGACGAGGCCCGACATGCGCAGCCACTTGCGTTCGCCCGACGAGATGAACTGGTCGAAGACTACCTGCGCACCGTTGGCGAAATCGCCGAACTGGGCTTCCCAGAGCGTCAGCGCATTCGGACGCGCGAGCGAGTAGCCGTATTCAAAACCGAGCACGGCCTCTTCCGAAAGCATCGAATTGATGACTTCGTAGCGCCCCTGCGTCGGCGAAAGATTGGCGAGCGGGATGTAGCGCTCTTCGGTTTCCTGATCGTAGAGAACGGAGTGGCGCTGCGAGAAGGTGCCGCGCTCACAATCCTGACCCGAGAGGCGGATCTTGCTGCCTTCGACGCAGAGCGCACCGAAGGACAGCGCTTCAGCCATCGCCCAGTCGATACCCTCGCCGGTGGCGATCATGTTGGCGCGGTTTTCCATGAAGCGCTGGATCGTCCGGTGCGCATTGAAGCCCGCCGGGATCTCCGAGAGCTTGCGGCCGATCTCCTTCAGCGTCTTCATCGGCACGGCGGTCTTGCCGCGGCGCTGCTCGTCGGCATTGTCGGCCGTGCGCAGGCCCGACCACTCACCATCAAGCCAGTCGGCCTTGTTCGGCTTGTACTGCTGGCCGGCCTCGAATTCCTGTTCGAGATGGAGGCGCCAATCGGCCTTCATCTTCTCGACTTCGCCGTCCGTGAGCAGACCCTCGGCGACGAGGCGGGCCGCATAGAGCTGCAGCACGGTCTTATGGGCGCGGATCACCTTGTACATCTTCGGCTGCGTGAAGGACGGTTCGTCGCCTTCATTGTGGCCGTAGCGGCGGTAGCAGAAAAGGTCGAGCACAACGGGCTTGTGGAACTTCATGCGGAATTCGGTGGCGATCTTGGCCCCATAGACCACCGCTTCCGGATCGTCGCCGTTGACGTGCAGGATCGGCGCCTCGATCATCTTGGCGACGTCGGACGGATAAGGCGACGAGCGCGAGAAGGCCGGGTTGGTGGTGAAGCCGATCTGGTTATTGATGATCACATGCATGGTGCCGGCGACGCGGTGACCGCGCAGACCGGAAAGGCCGAGGATTTCGGCAATGACACCCTGGCCGGCAAAGGCCGCGTCGCCATGGATCAGCAGCGGCAGCACCTTGGCGCGTTCGGAAAGCGGGATGATGTCGCCGTCCCAGACGGTTGCGTTCATATCCTGCTTGGCGCGGGCCTTGCCCATGACGACGGGATCGACGATTTCGAGATGCGACGGGTTCGCCGTCAGCGAAACGTGGATCTTGTTGCCGTCGAATTCGCGGTCGGAGGAGGCGCCGAGATGGTACTTGACGTCGCCCGAGCCCTCGACTTCGTCGGGAGCGGCCGAGCCGCCCTTGAACTCGTGGAAGATCGCCCGGTGCGGCTTGCCCATGACCTGGGAGAGCACGTTCAGGCGGCCGCGATGGGCCATGCCGAACACGGCTTCCTTGAGGCCGAGATGGCCGCCACGCTTGAGGATCTGTTCCAGCGCCGGGATCAGCGATTCGCCGCCGTCGAGACCGAAACGCTTCGTGCCCTTGAACTTGACGTCGAGGAACTGTTCGTAGCCTTCGGCTTCGACGAGCTTGGCAAGGATCGCCTTTTTGCCTTCCGGCGTGAAGGCAACACCCTTGTCCGGTCCTTCGATGCGCTCCTGGATCCAGGCCTTTTCTTCCGGGTTGGAGATATGCATGAATTCGACGCCGAGGGTCGAGCAATAGGTGCGCTCGAGGATTTCGATCATCTCGCGGATGGTCGCGTATTCCAAGCCGAGCACGTTGTCGATGAAGATCTTGCGATCGTAATCGGCGGCCGTGAATCCGTAATTCTCCGGCGAAAGTTCGTGATAGTCGTCAACGGGAGCGGCGATGCCGAGCGGGTCGAGCTTGGCATGCAGGTGGCCACGCATGCGGTAAGCGCGGATCATCATGATCGCGCGCACGGAATCGCGCGTCGCCTGCAGCACCTCGGTGCTATCGGCAGGCTTGCCCTGAGCTTCGGCCTTGGCCTTGACCTTGGTCTCGATCACCTTCTCGACGATGCCCCAGTCGCCATCGAGAGCCGATACCAGATCGCCGCCGGCCGGAATCGGCCAGTTCTTCTTGCGCCAGGAAGCGCCCTTGGCCGCCCTCTTCACATCGCTGGGATCCTCCTCCAGCGCCTTGAAGAAGGACCGCCACTGATCGTCGACCGATGCCGGGTCCTCTTCATATCGCGCATAAAGCTGCTCGATATAGGCAGCATTGGCGCCATCCAGAAACGAGGTGATCTGAAACTGCTCGTTGGCTTCTTGCCGTGCCATGGTGATATGCGGACGCTTCCGTCCGCCTCCTGACTTTGATGAATTTGCCGGCTTGATGGCCGGCTGCCGCATTCCGATTGCCGCCTGTCCGCGGCGCATCTGCTGGTGTCGTGTCGTCGAGGCCGGGCGGGAGCGCAGATGCCGTTCCTCCGCCCGGTCTATAGGTGGCTTAGCCCTTGAGGACTTCAACCAGCGTCTTGCCGAGGCGGGCCGGGGATGGCGACACCTTGATGCCTGCCGATTCCATCGCCGCGATCTTCGATTCCGCATCGCCCTTGCCGCCGGAAACCACGGCGCCGGCATGGCCCATGGTGCGGCCCTTCGGGGCCGTACGCCCGGCAATGAAGCCAGCCATCGGCTTCTTGCGGCCCTTCTTGGCTTCGTCCTTGAGGAACTGGGCTGCCTCTTCTTCAGCCGCACCGCCGATTTCGCCGATCATGATGATCGACTGGGTGGCTTCGTCGGCCAGGAACATTTCCAGGACGTCGATGAACTCGGTGCCCTTGACCGGGTCGCCGCCGATGCCGACGGCCGTCGTCTGGCCGAGACCTTCATTGGAGGTCTGGAACACGGCTTCATAGGTCAGCGTGCCCGAGCGGGAAACGATACCGACCGAACCCTTGCGGAAGATCGAGCCCGGCATGATGCCGATCTTGCATTCTTCCGGCGTCAGGATGCCCGGGCAGTTGGGGCCGAGCAGGCGCGACTTGGAGCGGTCGAGGCGAGCCTTGACCCGCACCATGTCCATGACCGGAATACCTTCGGTGATGCAGGTGATGAACGGGATCTCGGCGTCGATCGCCTCGATGATCGCATCGGCGGCTCCTGCCGGCGGAACATAGATGACAGTCGCGTTGGCGCCGGTCTTTTCCTTGCCCTCGGCAACGGTTGCGAAGATCGGCAGGCTTTCGCCCTTTGCGCCGGTCCAGGTTTCGCCGCCCTTCTTCGGGTGGATACCGCCGACCATCTGGGTGCCGTAATAAGCGAGCGCCTGTTCGGTGTGGAACGTGCCGGTCTTGCCGGTTAGGCCCTGAACGAGAACCTTGGTGTCTTTGTTGACGAGAATGGACATGCGAGGCCTTTGTTTAGGAGAGGTTGGAAGACGTGGAGGACGCGCGACGATAGACGCCGCTGACGACCTCCTGCCAAGTATCGCTGCCTGCAGGCGAAAAGCTGACGCCCATCCGGTAGCAGTCTTCATTTTCAAATGTGAATACGGTGCGCTGGCTGCCGCGCTTACCATCGCGCGTCTGGCGATAGCGCTGCTCGAGAAAGAACCCGCCGAACAACGCCTCACCAGAAAAGTCAGCACTGGCCTTGCCTTCACTCGTCCACGCCGACGCCGCGACACGCTCGTCCCCTTCCCACACGCCGGCGAAGGCGTTGAGGCGGAAATGAGCAGCGGAGGGCGTGGACTGGAAGGTCATGATCAGCCGTTGATCGCCGCGACGATCTTCTTGGCTGCATCGTCCAAGTCGTCAGCCGCCGTGATCGCCAGACCCGACTCGTTCAGGATCTTCTTGCCGAGTTCGACATTGGTGCCTTCAAGGCGCACGACGAGTGGAACCTTGAGGCCGACTTCCTTGACCGCGGCAATCACGCCCTCGGCAATGACATCGCACTTCATGATGCCGCCGAAGATGTTGACGAGAATGCCTTCGACCTTGGGGTCTGCGGTAATGATTTTGAAAGCAGCAGCAACCTTCTCCTTGCCGGCACCGCCGCCGACGTCGCAGAAGTTAGCCGGCTCCTTGCCGTAGAGCTTGATGATGTCCATCGTTGCCATGGCAAGGCCCGCGCCGTTGACCATGCAGCCGATATTGCCGTCGAGCGCGACATAGGCGAGGTCCCACTTCGAGGCCTCGATTTCCTTGGCGTCTTCTTCGGTCTCGTCGCGCAGCGCCTTGACGTCGTCGTGACGGAAGAGCGCATTGCCGTCGAAAGACATCTTGGCATCGAGGACGCGCAGATGGCCATCCTTCATGACGATCAGCGGATTGACCTCCAGCAGAGCCATGTCCTTCTCGCCAAAGGCCTTGTAGAGCGCCGGGAAAAGCGCCTTGGCGTCTTCGGCGGCAGCGCCGTCGAGCTGGAGAGCCTTGGAGATTGCAGCAACGTCAGCAGCCGTCACGCCGGCTTCCGGATCGATGGCGATCGTCTGGATCTTTTCGGGCGTATCGTGGGCGACAGCTTCGATGTCCATGCCGCCTTCGGTCGATACGACGAAGGCAACGCGGCCGACCGAGCGGTCGACAAGGATCGAGCAATAGAGTTCGCGGGCGATGTCGGCGCCGTCTTCGATGTAAAGGCGGTTGACCTGCTTGCCGGCTTCGCCTGTCTGGGCAGTCACCAGCGTGTTGCCGAGCATTTCCTTGGCATGGGCGACAACTTCGTCGATCGACTTGGCGAGACGCACGCCGCCCTTGGCTTCCGGCGACAGCTCCTTGAACTTGCCCTTGCCGCGGCCGCCGGCATGGATCTGGCTCTTGACCACGTAAAGCGGACCGGGAAGCGACTTGGCGGCAGCTTCGGCTTCTTCAACCTTGAGAATAGCCACACCCTCGGCAACCGGGGCGCCATAGCCCTTCAGCAGAGCCTTGGCCTGATATTCATGAATGTTCATGGGTGTATCCCTATTTCGATTACTTCAGCGCCAATCACTTCAGGGCAGGCGCGATGTTGATGCAGGCTTCGCAGAGACCGGCGACGGCGCCGACGGACTTGTCGAAGGCTTCCTTCTCGGTCTTGTTGAGATCGATCTCGATGATGCGCTCGACGCCGCCGGCGCCGATGACGGTGGGAACGCCGACATACATGTCCTTGACGCCGTACTGACCGGAGAGGTGGGCAGCGCACGGCAGCACGCGCTTCTTGTCCTTGAGGTAGGATTCGGCCATCTCGATCGCCGAGGCGGCCGGCGCATAATAGGCCGAGCCGGTCTTCAGCAGGCCGACGATTTCGGCGCCGCCGTCACGGGTGCGCTGGATGATCTCTTCGAGACGTTCCTTGGTGACCCAGCCCATGGTGACGAGGTCGGTGAGCGGAATGCCGCCAACCGTCGAGTAGCGGGCGAGCGGCACCATCGTGTCGCCGTGGCCGCCGAGAACGAAAGCCGTGACGTCCTGGACGGATACGTTGAATTCCTTGGCGAGGAAGAGGCGGAAGCGCGAGGAGTCGAGAACGCCGGCCATGCCGACGACCTTGTTGGCGGGAAGGCCGGAAAACTTCTGCAGCGCCCAGACCATGGCGTCGAGCGGATTGGTGATGCAGATCACGAAAGCGTTCGGGGCATATTTCTTGATGCCGGCGCCGACCTGCTCCATGACCTTGAGGTTGATGCCGAGAAGATCGTCGCGGCTCATGCCGGGCTTGCGGGCCACACCTGCCGTGACGATGCACACATCGGCGCCCTCGATCGCGGAATAGTCGCTGGCACCCGTCAGATTGACGTCGAAGCCTTCGACCGGCGACGACTGGGAGATATCGAGACCCTTGCCCTGCGGAATGCCGTCTGCGATGTCGAAGAGGACGATGTCGCCCAGTTCCTTCAGGCCGGCGAGGTGTGCCAGCGTGCCACCAATCATGCCAGAACCAATGAGTGCGATCTTGTTACGCGCCATTTCGCTGTTTCCTTTGCGATCAAATTCGTCGAACGGACGCCAAGGCACCGCCCAATGACGCAATCGCATAGACCCAAAGCCTAAAAATGGCAATTCATTATTTTTGATGCAGCGTTTTCAATCGTTTAGATACAAAAATCCTTACGTAAACGTAAGATCTTCTGTCACCGAATTGTTACTCTGCGGCGCGTCTCTCATGGTGCAGCGCAAGATATTCCGCACTGCGCATCTCGAACAGGCGCGAAGCCGTGCGGTCAAATTCGAAGCCCTCGATGCCCCGCCGTTGCAGCAGCAGTTCCTCCGGCATGGCCGCCGCGGAAATGTAAAGCCGCACGGCATGATCGTAGAACGTATCGACCATAATGATGAACCGCTTGATCTGGTTCCGCTTTTCCGGTCCAAGCAAGGGAATGTGATCGACGAAGACCGTATCGAAACGCTCGACGATCGCCAGGAAGTCGACTGCCCCGAGCGGCTTGTCGCAGAGATCGGCAAAAGAGAACCGCGCCATGCGGTCGACGGCGAGCGGCACATGGATGTGGCGCCCCTTCATCGGAATATCCAGCGGCTGCGCCTTGCGCCCATGCAGCGCCTGCGTCCAGGACGCATCCATCGCCATGTCGTTATGGTCGTTGATCGGCACCAGATAGACGGGCTGGCTGCTCAGCTTCTCCATCCGGTAGTCGGTCGGCGAATCCAGGGTGACGACATCGACATGCTGCTTGAGCAGGGCAACGAAGGGCAGGAACAGGCCGCGATTGAGACCATCCGTGTAGAGATTGTCGGGTTCGACGTTCGAGGTCGCGACCAGCACGCATCCGCGCGCGAAAAGCTCGGAGAACAGCCGCGACAGGATCATCGCATCGGCGATGTCGGTGACCGTGAACTCGTCGAAGCAGAGCAGTTCTGCCTCGTCGTAAAGCGCTGCGGCGACCGGCGGCATCGGGTCGGCCTGTCTCGTCTCGCCGTTCTTGAGCTTCAGCCGGTGCGCCGCGATGCGGTTGTGCACATCCGCCATGAATTCGTGGAAATGCGCCCGGCGCTTCTTCCTGCACGGCGCCATCGCGAAGAACATGTCCATCAGCATGGTCTTGCCGCGCCCGACGCTGCCGTGGATATAAAGCCCCTTGATGCCGTCTGTGGATTTCTTCTTGGCGGCAAACAGCCAGCCGAGCGCGCTCGATTTTGCCGCCGGCAGCCGCTGCTTCAGCCCGGCGAGGACCCGGTCGAGGCTCTTTGCCACGTCCAATTGGGCAGAATCGACCTGGAGGGCGCCCGATGCGGTCAGCGCTTTAAGCTGTTCGCAGACGCTGAGCGCATAATCCGGCATTGGTTGCATGAGCGCATATCCGCCTGTCAGTCAACGGCGGAGACCCGCCGGAGCATTTACCGCGCCGGTTGTTTACCGGCTGAGGCTGATCGACTGGCCCGTGCTCGTCTGTCCCTGGAAGCGGTTGTCGGCCATCTTGTAGACGCTGCCAAGCTGGTTGCCCGAGCGGTCCTTGAGCAGCACCTGCTTGCCGGCGACCTCCCAGGAGCCCATCGCCGTCAGCTCGCCGACGCAGCCCCGCGTGCCGCCGCGCGAACCGCTGCCGAGATTGGTGAGCGTCAGGAACATGTCGCAGCTGCCGTTGACACGCCAGCTTCCGACCATCGATTCCTTGGTAATATCGAGCGCATTCGCGGCCATTGCCCCAGGCTGAGCGCCCGGCATCGGCGACGCCGACGCTGGTGCGGCCGGAAACTGCGAGCTGCCGGTCGGCGGCGGAAGCTGCCCGCCCTGCACCGAGGGCACCGGCTGCGCCGTCAACGGCGCCGGCACCGAGTTTGAGCTGGAGTTGTAATTATATGCCGTCCGATCACAACCGGCTAGCGCGAGAGCCACCACCAGACCTGTCATCGCATATCGCAACTGCATCATCATACTCCTGAATTCGGCCATCGCCGCAGAGAAACGGGCGTGAGACAAGTCCGATTATCGTAATTCGCTTTGGTTAATCAAGTCGGGCGGCATAAATTGCCCGCGACAACACCTAACCGAAAAACGATACAGTTCAACTGTCCCGCTGCAAAACTTCCTGCACATAGAATTTGTCAGCAAGGTGTTGCCCGCGTTCATCTCTGTCAGGATCCCTGTCGAACTCGCGCAATGTCTCGGAATAGCGCTCCAGTGCACCCTGCAGGAACACTTGCACCAGTGCCGGTGGCAGGCCCACACCCATTTCGCGCGTCTGCTTCTTGACATGCACGAGGTCGAGTATCGCCGCCCGAAGTTCCGGCGCGATGGAGATCGTCTCAAGGCATTCCAGCATATTCATCGGCGGCAGCGCGCGATATGAACGCTGCCGCATCCATTCGAGCGCGATCGCCGGACGCAGGGCATAGAGCAGCGTCTTCAGCTTGATCACGTCTTCGCCATGGCTTTGAAAATGCCGCCGCATAAGTCCGACATAATGCGCAGCGACCTTCTCCGGCACCATGACGTGATCAAGAAACGCGCCGAGACGGGAGCGAAAACCAGCTTCCTCTTCGTAGGCGATCGGCGATTTCAGCCATTCAACCACCACGGCGTTTCCCTTGAGCGCGAGCCGCAACGCCTTTCTGAGATCCCAGCCGCCTGTATCGATATCGCCAATGATCGGGAACTCGATGACATCGCGCGCCGAAACAAGAGCAAGATGATGTTCGACGGGACGGATGTAGACAAAGCGACAATCATAATCGCTGTCGGGAGATGGAAAGCCCCAGGCGCGGCTGCCACTTTCGATCGCAAAACCGATGCGGATGCCCTGTTCGCGCACCGATGCAAGCCGCGACCTGATCTCCGTGACGGCTTCGGGATCGAAGCCGTCGATTCCGCCATCGGTATGCATGCTGATCAAACCCGGCGCTCGACCATCATCTTCTTGATTTCGGCGATTGCCTTGGCCGGGTTAAGACCCTTCGGACAAGTCTGCGCACAGTTCATGATCGTATGGCAGCGATAGAGGCGGAACGGGTCTTCGAGATTGTCGAGGCGCTCGCCGGTCGCCTCGTCTCTGGAATCGATCAGCCAGCGATAGGCCTGCAGCAGAACGGCCGGACCGAGATAGCGGTCGCCGTTCCACCAGTAGCTCGGACAGGAGGTCGAGCAGCAGGCGCAGAGGATGCATTCATAAAGGCCGTCGAGCTTCTGCCGGTCCTCGTGGCTCTGCTTCCACTCCTTGGCCGGCGCCGGCGACACCGTCTTCAGCCATGGCTCGATCGAACGATGCTGGGCATAGAAGTTGGTGAGGTCCGGAACCAGATCCTTGACGACGGGCAGATGCGGCAGCGGATAAATCTTCACCGCACCCTTGATATCGTCGAGGCCCTTGGTGCAGGCGAGCGTGTTCGTGCCGTCGATATTCATCGCGCAGGAGCCGCAAATGCCCTCGCGACAGGAGCGGCGCAGCGTCAGCGTCGGGTCGATCTTGTTCTTGATGTAGAGCAGACCGTCGAGCACCATCGGCCCGCAATCGTCGACATCGATGTAGAAGGTATCGATCGACGGGTTCTGACCATCGTCCGGGCTCCAGCGGTAGACGCGGAATTCGCGGGTGTTCTTGGCGCCCGCCGGCTTCGGCCAGACCTTGCCTTCGCGCATCTGAGAATTCTTGGGGAGAGCGAGTTCAACCATGTCCGGTTCCTCTTGAGATCAGTACACGCGAGCCTTCGGCTCGATCTTATGCGGATCGATGCCTTCCGCGATCAGCTCGGTGTGGACCGGCCGGTAATCGAGTTTCACGTCGCCTGCCTCGTCCACCCAGGCGAGCGTGTGTTTGCGCCAGTTGACGTCGTCGCGGCCGGCGAATGCACCCTCGGCATAGTCCTCGCGGGCATGCGAACCGCGGCTCTCCTTGCGGGCCTCAGCGCCGTAGATCGTCGTGATGGCGTTGGCCATCAGGTTCTGCAGCTCAAGCGTCTCCACGAGGTCGGAGTTCCAGATCATCGAGCGGTCGGTGACCTTGATGTCCTTCATCTCGCCCCAGATTGCCGAGATACGCCGGCAACCGGATTCCAGCGATTCCTGCGTGCGGAAGACGGCCGCGTCTTCCTGCATGGCACGCTGCATCTTCTCGCGCAGTTCTGCCGTCGGCGTGCCGCCGCTGGCGTGGCGCAGACCGTCGAAACGGTCCATGATCTTGTCGCAGGCGGCGACATTGAGATGCGGGATCGGCGCGGCGCGGTCGATCACCTCGCCGGCGCGGATCGCCGCGGCGCGGCCGAAGACCACCAGGTCGATCAGCGAGTTGGAGCCGAGGCGGTTGGCGCCGTGCACCGAGGCGCAGCCGGCTTCACCCACAGCCATCAGGCCGGGGATGATCCGTTCGGGATTGGCGCCGTCGGCGTTCAGCACTTCGCCCCAATAATTCGTGGGAATGCCGCCCATATTATAGTGAACGGTCGGCAGAACCGGGATCGGCTCGTGCGTGACGTCGACGCCGGCGAAGATCTTGGCGCTCTCGGAAATCCCCGGCAGGCGTTCATGAAGAACGGCCGGATCGAGATGGTCGAGATGCAGGAAGATGTGGTCCTTCGCCTTGCCGACACCGCGGCCCTCGCGGATCTCAAGCGTCATGCAGCGCGAAACGACGTCGCGCGAGGCAAGGTCCTTGGCCGAAGGCGCGTACCGCTCCATGAAGCGCTCGCCCTCGGAGTTGACGAGGTAACCGCCTTCGCCGCGCGCGCCTTCGGTGATCAGACAGCCCGAACCGTAGATGCCGGTCGGGTGGAACTGAACGAATTCCATGTCCTGCAGCGGCAGGCCGGCACGCGCCACCATGCCGCCACCGTCGCCGGTGCAGGTATGGGCAGATGTTGCCGAGAAATAGGCGCGGCCGTAGCCGCCGGTCGCCAGCACCACCATCTTGGCGGCAAAGCGATGGATCGTGCCATCGTCGAGGCACCAGGCGATGACGCCGGTGCAGCGGCTGCCGTCTTCCGACATGATCAGGTCGAGCGCGAAATACTCGATGAAGAATTCGGCATTGTTGCGCAGCGACTGGCCGTAGAGCGTATGCAGGATGGCGTGGCCGGTGCGGTCGGCAACGGCGCAGGTGCGCTGGACCGGCGGGCCTTCGCCGTAATTCTGCATATGGCCGCCGAACGGGCGCTGATAGATCTTGCCTTCCTCGTTGCGCGAGAACGGCACGCCGTAATGCTCGAGCTCATAGACCGCCTTCGGCGCTTCCATGGTGAGATACTGCATGGCGTCGACGTCGCCGAGCCAGTCGGAACCCTTGACGGTGTCGTAGAGGTGCCACTGCCAGCTGTCCGGCGTCATGTTGCGCAGCGAGGCGGCGATGCCGCCCTGGGCCGCGACCGTATGCGAACGGGTCGGGAATACCTTGGTGATGCAGGCCGTGCGGAAACCCTGCTCGGCCATGCCGAGCGTCGCGCGTAAGCCCGCGCCGCCGGCGCCGACGACGATCACGTCGTAGGAGTGATCGACATACTTGTAGGCCTTGCCGTTCTGGGCGGGGGAAGTCGGTGCCATGTCAGCTTATCCTACGAATGCGATTTTCAGAATGGCGAAGAGACAGAGGCCGGCGATCACGATCGCAAAGAACGTGTTCAGCATCAGGAGAGCGATCTTGCCGAACTCGCCATGCACGTAGTCCTCGATGATGACCTGCATGCCGAGCTTCATATGGATGACGCCAGATATTACCATCAGGCCCATGACGACCGCTACAAACGGGTTCGACAGCGCGCGAACCACATCCGCATAGGGCGCGCCGGCATAGGCGATCATGAAGATGACGAAGAAGAGGATCAACGGAATATTGGAGACTGCGGTCAGCCGCTGACGCCAGAAATGGCTCGTGCCTTCCTTGGCGGAGCCGAGCCCGCGAACCTTGCCGAGGGGGGTGCGCATATCCATGAGAGGACCTTCAGAAGCGAATGAGGAAGCCGATCACCCAGACCAGCACGGTCAGACAGACCGACCCGATGATGTTGGCGATGGCGAGCTTGGTCGAGAATTCTTTCTCGAGGCCGTAGCCGAGATCCCACATGAGATGGCGGAAGCCGCCGAGCATGTGGTGCAGCAGCGCCCAAGTGTAGCCGAGAAGCACGAGCTTGCCGAGAAGGCTGCCGAGCACCCAGTTGGCCCAGTCGTAGGAGCCCTGGCCGCTCGCCGCCGCGATCAGCCACCAGGCGACGAGCAGCGTGCCGACGTAGAGCGCGCTACCGGTGATGCGGTGAACGATGGACATGACCATGGTGGGAATAGGTTTGTAAATCTGCAGATGCGGCGATAGGGGCCGGTTATTTGTCACATTCGCCATCAGAACCTCGCGGCGGCTTCTCTGCGCTCCCGGATTTCGGAGCATGCTCAGTCAACCACACGAATGACAAAATTCTCTGTGTGCGTTGCATCAATTGCGACGTTTAATCACCGGGAACGCCGACGACAAGCACAATCGCTGTCTGCTTTTAATTTAATCGATTCGCGTTACCGGGAAGTTTGCAGGCTAAAGAAACTGGTCTCTTCCGCTCAAATTTTGTGCCGGTTGTCCGACCTGAATGGACATGCTCCGGATTTTGGCGCAATCTGGCGTTAACGATTTGTTAGGGATCGGAATTCCGGAGGCCGGCCACCCATGTTTCGCAGTCTGTCCGCACTCGCCCTGCTTGCCCTGTCCGCGCTTGCTGCACTTCCCGCCGAAGCCGGTGACCGCCGCGACGATCATCGCTTTCCCGGCCACCGTCACGATTTCCACGGTGGATTATTCCTCGGCGAACGTATCGGCTGGCGCGATCGCGGCATCCGTTTCGACAACGCCTATCGATATCGGAACCGCAAAGCACGGATGCCGTTCCTGAAACAGTTTTCATCGCCGGCAACCAATCGCTTCGCCCGCAGCAATCTGATCGTCGTCGTGCCCCAGGCGCAGGGTGGTGACGGCGGCACCTATGCCGGCTCTTCTTATGTCTATCAGGCTGATGGCGGAACCTATGTCGGCGGCGACGGCTATGGCTTCTATCCCACAGCACAGCCTGAGCAACTGGCACCGAAGGCGAAAGTCATCGATATCGCGGTGCAGGATGATCCCTGCGCCTACGAGGCCAATGTCTGTGTCATCCGGCCTTAGCGCATGATGCCAAAAGTGCGGAATTCCGCTCGGCTTCGCTGACAAGGCTATGAGGATGACGAGCGCAGGCGGCTCAAATTTGCCCGGCCCTACTCTTTCGCGACGCGGCCACGTCAATACGGATGGCGCACATCGGCGGCAGATTCTTGTCCTCAAACGTCGCCCGCCGTGGCGTTCCGCTATCCGGCATCCAAGCATCCCAAGCTCTGTTCATTTCCTCGAATGAGGCAAGGTCCCTGAGCCAGATGTTGACGAGAATGATCTCTGACTTGTCGGTGCCTTCGCGCAGCAGCATGTCATCGATGCGCTCCAGTATTTCGTTGGTCTGCGCTGTGACGCTTGCTCCCCTCGTCAGGTTTGCGACCTGGCCGGGCAGATAGGCGGCATCTGCGAGGAGAGTTTCGTCAACTTTGGCTTGCCCCATCATCGTATTCGCAGACTTCCATGTATGCTTGAGATTGGGCCGTCGACCCTTCATGGATCACTGTGGGGCTTCGCTCGCCATTCCGGTAGGAGGAATTAAATTGACCCGATATAATGGAAGGTGAACGCTCCCAGAAGGAGTTGGAGCAGGATGTCGTCCGAAACCGATCACATTTTTCGGCATCATGCTCTAGCTGGACAATATGGCCGTATGCCGCGAAATGAAGTCCACAAGATAGCGCGCGCCTTCGGCCGTCTCGGACTGAGCATACAGACCGATCTCGATGCGCACCGGACCGGGCAGGTCCGCCGATCTGTCAAGCGTCCGGCAGCCCTCCGGTTTCGTGTTGAGCATCATTGGCGCGATACCGATACCGACGCGAACCGCGGTCGCCATGGCCACCAGCGTCGATGCGACGCACGCCGTCTTCCACTTGATGTTCCGCTGGGACAGAGCCGCAATCGTCGGAAGCGTCCAGGGACACTCCTCCTCGAACATGATGATGGGAAGCGGCTTTTCCGTATCCGCCACAAAGTCGGATCTGACCGTCCACATCAAATATTCGGTCCAGATCAGGGTCGGTTTTCGCGCGAGGCAGGTGATGTCGCAAACTACGAGATCGAGCTTCCTGTCTTCAAACAGGCTGGCGAGGCGACGATTCGGCTCGACGATGATGTCGATCTCGACCTTCGGGTTCTGGGCTCTGAAGGCACTAAGAATGTCGATCAGGTGGCCGGCTGCGAAGTCCTCGACGACGCCGAGGCGAATGCGGTCCTCGATCATCTTGCCTGTCAGCCTTTTCCCGACCTCATCGCTGAGGGCGACCATTTCGCGGGCATAAGCCAGCATGATCTGCCCATGGCTCGTCAGCTCGAGGCCCTTTGACGAACGCGAAAACAGCGTAACGCCGACAAGCTCCTCCAGCTTGCGGATCTGCATGCTCACGGCCGCCTGCGTTCTGTTCAGCTTGACGGCTGCTCCATTGACGGTGCCGATTTCCGCGACGGTCAGAAATGCACGAAGCAGATAGGAATCAAGATCAAGCATCGGAAGCCGCATTCCATACTTTGTGGCGCTCGAGAGCCGAGGGCCTCTCTGCCCGTAAGTGGACATTGGACGAACCATGTCCTTCCGGCAACTGGTGACCCTTAGCCCGGGCGCAGTGTAAAGCTGCGCCCCATCCATGCCAGCTTATCGCGCAAAGAGAACGCATGCCTCGGGGGGAATGGAAACGCTGATCTCCTGCCCACGAGCGAAGGCTATGTCTGGACGGTTCGGGCAAGCCGAGATTATGCGGTCGCCAGTGGCGAGGTCCAGAACGACATGCCTGAAGGCACCGAGTGTCACGACGTCGGCAACGCGCCCGGGCATGGCTCCGGCAGCCGGAACACCGGACGATATCTCGATGCTTTCCGGCCTCACGCAAATCTCGGCGGCACCTGAAAGACTTGCCGTGGACGCGACCGGGAACTCCCAGCCGGATTCGGAGCGAAATTTGCCGGCCGTTCCGCCCGCGGCCGAAATCGAGCCATGAATCCAATTCGTCCGACCCATGAAATCCGCGACGAAACGCGAGTCTGGACGCCAATACACATCATCCGGCTTGCCGGATTGCATGATTGCTCCACGGTTCATCACGAATATCCGCTCTCCCAGGCTCATCGCCTCCTCCTGGTCGTGGGTTACCACGATGGCGGTCGAGCCGACCGCGGCGAGCACATCCTTCAATTCGGTGCGCAGCTCGTGGCGAAGTTTGGCGTCGAGGGCCGACAGCGGCTCATCCAGAAGAACGAGGCTTGGATGGGTGGCGAGCGCCCGCGCAAGCGCAACACGCTGCTGCTGGCCGCCGCTCAACTGGTGCGGCCGCCGCTGTCCGAAACCGACGAGCCGGACGAGCTCAAGCATCTCGGCAATGCGGCGCGGTATTTGCCCCGGCGGATGGTTGCGATGGCGAAGTCCGTAGCCGATGTTCTGTTCGACGGTCATATGCGGGAAAAGAGCGTAGTGCTGGAACAGCAGCCCGACATTGCGCTCATAGGGTTTCAATCCGGCCATCGGCTCGCCGTCGATCAAGATCGAACCTTTGTCGGGCCGCTCGAATCCGGCAATGAGCCGAAGAATGGTGGTCTTCCCGCAGCCGCTCGGCCCAAGCAGTGCGATTGTTTCGCCTGGGTTCACCGACAAGGAGATATTGCCAAGGGCGACCGTTTCGCCGAAGCGCTTGCTGACCCCTTGAAATTCCACGGCAGAAATCATCGTGTTGTCCTCATGAACGAAACAGGCCTTGGCCGACGACGGTGTCGAAGCCGACGACACGGTCCAGCACAACGATCAGCAACGCGGTGACGGCAATCAGGACCACGGCCGCCGCAGCGATCGTCAGATCGAAAGCCGCGCGCATGTTGCTGACCAGCGTAACAGGCAAGGTCGTTGCGGACGGATCGCTCAGGAAGAGACTGATCGATACGTCATCCATCGAAATTGCGAAGGCGAAAATCGCGCCGGTGACGACGCCCGTCCGCATCAGCGGCAGGGTAATGGTCCAGAAGGCCTGGCCCTCCGTGGCGCCGAGAACCATTGCGGCTTCCGTCAATCGTTGGTCGCTGCCGAGAAGGCTGGCGAGACTGGTCCTTATGCAATAGGGCAACGTCACGATGACGTGGCCGAGGAGCAGGCGCGCCATACCATTTGTGATACCGGCCTTGGAAAGGAAGAGCAGCAGGCCGAATCCAATCACGACCGGCGGGACGATGAGTGGCGAGAGGAAGGCCGAAGTCAGCGCTGCCTTTCCCGGAAAATTACCCCGGGCAAGACCGACAGCTGCCGCAGTTCCAATCGTGACGGACAAAGCCGTCGTGAGTACCGCCAGGATGAAGCTGGTGCGCAGGCTGGCAAGGATATCCGCCTGGGAGACGAGCCGTTCGAACCAGTGAAGCGACAGGGCAGGTGGCGGCATCGGGCCGAGATAGGTCCTGGCGTCGAAAGCCATGACGCATGTTATCACCAACGGGATGGCGAGGAACGCCAATCCAAGGCCGATGACACCGTAGGCAAGGGAACCGGCGATCCGGTCTCCGGTTCGCGCTGCAAGAGACCGCATGCTCATCGGGAAACCCTCCGCGCCTGCGCAAACGTGATGACAGCGACGACCGCCAACGCCACGGCAAGCATGACGAGCGAGATCGCCGCGCCGCTCGGATAGTTGGCGATATCGCTGAACCGGGTGTAGATGACGTTTGACATGAAAAGCACCCGGCCCCTCCCGAGCACCATGGGAATGACGAAGGCGCTGATCGCGAAAGTCAGCGACACCAGCGTGCTCGAGACCAGAGCCGGGAAGCTCAGCGGAAGCGTGATCGACAGATGGGCTTTCCATCCCGGCGCGCCGAGCGACTGGGCTGCATCGAGCAGACGCGGGTCGATCGATTGCATCGCGCCAATCAGCGTCAGGGTTGCGACCGGTATGATCGAGTGAACCAGACCCGCAATAACGACGATATTGATATATTCGCGGCTGTTGGGAAAAAGGCCCAGTGTCAAGAGGAAGGGTCGGAAGATGCCGACCGAGCCGAAGGTCAGTTCGATCGCATACGTCTTGATCAGGACGCTGGAAAGAACAAGCGTAATCAAAAAGCCGAGGGTAAGCGTGCGCATCCGCGGCGAAATGCGCCGCACGATGAAATAGGCCAGCGGGAATGCCACAAGCTGGCCGATGATCGCGGCCACTCCACCAATCCAGAAAGTCGTCAGCAGGACACTCGCAAACGCCTGGTTTGCAAGCTCGTAGTAGTTTTGAACCGTTGCCGCGGCATTTTCCACGGAGCCGACGCGCCCCGGCGTAAACTCCTTCAAGCTTTCGATTGCCAGATTGATGAGCGGTGACAGAAAACCGAATGCGAACACCAGCAGGGCTGGCCCGAGCGTCAGGGCAGCATCTCGGCGATCCGGAATAGAAATGGCAACGGGTTGCCGCCTTACCTTGGTCATGGTGGAACTGCCTTTTCCTCGCCCTTGCGGGCCATGAGAAAGGGAGATTGTCGAAGCCGCGCCCGCGCCTTCGACAACCTGCCGCGACACGCCTCAGAGCAATGGAGCGATATCCTGCTCCCAGCGCTTGGACCAGGCATCCTGCTGTTCGAGAACGGCATTGTAGTCCGGCACATAGACGAAGCTCGAAAACTCGTCCGACGTGAAGGACAGATGCTTGAGATTGTCGGGCGTAACCGCCTTGCTGTTCAACGGCGCTTCGCCAGCCACCTTGGCGTAGAGCGAGTTCATGTCCGGGCTGATCGCGAAGTTGACGAAATCGAGCGTTGCCTTGGTGTTCGGTCTATTCTTCAGGACGCCGAAGCCGCTCTGGTAGAGGAAGGCCTTGAAGTTGCTGTCCTTGGTGAAACGCGTAACCGGGAAGTTTTTCGCCACCGCCGCCCAGCCGGGCTCGGCGAAGAAGCCGACGGAGGTCTCGCCAGACGTCAGCGAATTGGTGAAATCGATATCGGTGACGGCGACGCGGCCGATATTGCCGGATTTCGCCAATTCCGTCATCAGCTTCCATCCGGGTTCCATATTCGTTTCACTGCCCCCAGCGTGAAGGGCGAGCGCAACAATCTGGAGCATCATGCTCTGTGTCGGGCCTGGCCAGCAGATCGCGCCCTTGAGATCGGGGCTCAGCAGATCATCGATGGTCTTCACGGCGATCGGAGCCGTATCGGTTCGGGCGCCGAAATACATACCGCCAACTGCGCGCGGGACCGCTTTGATATTGCCCTTGCCGTCACGAATGATGATTTTCTCGGGAATATTCGCGAGGTTGGGAACATCGGCCGGATTGATGGTCTCGAGCCAATCCTCCTTCACCATGCTGTTGAATGAGCCTTCCCAGCCGGCGACGTAGTCGTAGTCGACATTCGGCCAGACGGCCTTGATCTTTGGCAGGATCGCGCCCGCACCGCCCTGATGAAGAACCCAGTTGAATGTCGCCGCATTCTGGTCGGCGGCAATCTGCTTCATCGCTTCGACGACATCGCCGCCCCATTCGACGGCGGTGAGATTGCCGCTGCCGGCTGCGGCGGATCTCGCAAACCCGGTCATCGTGCCGGCAATCCCCGCGGCTGCGGCGGATCCGAGGAAGCGGCGGCGTGTCATATCGTGCAACATGGTAGGTTCCCTTTGTTGTCGGCCCTCTGCCGGACCGTTCGCATCGGAGACTGCTTGGAGGTTGCCAGCCGCGGTAGTGGGAAAATTCTCGCAGGGTTATAAAGTTTTCTGAATGCACCGATGGACGCGCTACCCGCATCGCGGAGCCTCGGCGGATTCGAGCTATCAATAATCGTTATATCCCCTCTCGAATTTTCGCGGTTCCAAGAGAAGCGGATGGGGCCGATGATGATGGCAGCATCAATACCGTGGGAGCCTGCCTTGACCATTGACCGGGATTTTCTGGAAGACTTGAGAAAGCGCTTCGGCAGCGCTGCAGGCGGAGAGATGGAAGATCCGCACTTCCGCGCCGTGGCCGCCAGCGTATTCAAGGACGGCGACAGCCGGAAATGGCCCTTCGCCGATCCTGCGACCTTTCTGGATGCCCGTTTCATCGAGAACGGCTTGCGGCCCGAGGTGCTTGAGGCCCTTGACGTGGCTCTGATCGGCGTGCCGATGGACCTCGGCGTTACCAATCGCGCCGGTGCGCGGCTGGGGCCGCGGGCCGTCCGGGCGATCGAGCGTATCGGCCCCTACGAGCATGTTCTGCGTGTCGCGCCGATGGGAGGGCTAAAGGTCGCCGATGTCGGCGACGTGCCGATGCGCAGCCGGTTCGGCCTGGCCGAATGCCATGCCGACATCGAGACCTGCTACCGGATGATCGCGGCAACCGGGGTTATCCCGCTGTCGGTCGGCGGCGACCATTCGATCTCCGGCGCCATTCTCAAGGGCCTGGCGGCCGGCCAGCCGGTCGGCATGATCCACATCGACGCTCATTGCGACACCGCTGGTCCCTATGAGGGCTCCAAATTCCATCACGGCGCGCCCTTCCGCGAGGCGGTTCTGGCAGGCGTGCTCGATCCGAAGCGTACGATCCAGATCGGCATCCGCGGCGGCGGCGAATATCTCTGGGAGTTCTCCTTTGCCTCCGGCATGACCGTCATCCACGCGGAAGAGGTGGCGGAGATGGGCCTCAAGGCGGTGATCGCAAAGGCTCTGGAGGTTGTCGGCGCCGGTCCGACCTATCTCAGTTTCGACGTGGACAGCCTTGATCCGGCCTTCGCTCCAGGAACCGGCACGCCGGAAGTCGGCGGGCTTCAGCCGAGGGAGGCTCTGACCCTGCTGCGCGGTTTCAAGGGCATCAACCTCGTCGGCGGCGACGTCGTGGAAATCGCGCCGCAATACGACAACACCACCAACACCGCGCAGATCGCCGCGCAGGTCCTGTTCGAACTCCTGTGCCTCGCGATGTTCAGTCCCGCGGTCAGGACAAAGCTGACCTGAGAACCAGCTCCACAACGGCAGCGTGCATGGTGCCCGTTGCCATCCATCACCTGTCGCACAACACGTCTCAAAAAGGGGGAACGACATGACTGCTCTTATGAAATTGCGCTACACCGCCACTGCGGCAATTGCCGTGTTCGGCATCCTGGCAGGGGCCGCGCAGGCCGACGAACTTGCCGATATCAAAGCCGCGGGCGAGATCAACATCGGCATCTTCTCCGATTTCCCGCCCTTCTCTTCGGCAAGCGCCGATATGAGCATCAAGGGCTATGACGTCGACGTTGCCCAGAAGATCGCCGACGGGCTCGGCGTGAAACTCAATCTCGTCAGCGTTACCGGCCAGAACAGGATCGCCTACCTGAACGACGACCGCGTCGACCTGCTGATGAGCGTCGGCTATTCGAAGGAGCGCGCCGAGGTTATCGATTTTGCCGCCCCGTACGCCCCCTACTATATCGCCGTCATCGGACCGGCGGCGCTGAAGGTGAGCGGCAAGGAAGACCTTGCCGACAAGACAATTGCCGTCAATCGTGGGACGCTCGAAGACACGTCGCTGACGGCCGCGGCCCCCGGCTCGGCCGCGATCCAGCGTTTCGAGAACTATAATTCGGTCATCCAGGCCTTCATATCCGGCCAGACCCAGTTGATGGTCGTCGGCAACGATGTCGGTGCGCAGGTTCTGGCACGACAGGAAGCCCTGAAGCCGGAGCAGAAGTTCCAGCTCCTCAGCTCCCCCTCGCACATTGCGCTCCGCAAGGGCGAGGATGGCCTGAAGAAGGCTGTCGATGACAGCGTCGCCGCAATGATCGCCGATGGTTCGCTCGACGCCGGCTCGAAGAGCTGGCTGAAAGCGCCGCTCAACCCGGAAAACCTGAAGGACTGACGAGGACGGCCTCCCGCGCACCAGAGCATGATGCCGAAAACTGTCAGCGATTGCGGTGGCATCATGCTCCAATTCTTTGCTTGAGAGGCGGACCCAGATTTCCGGGGCCACCCGGCCCAGATCATCCGGCTCCAAAGGACATGCGATGAGATACAGCCTCGATTTCAATTGGCTTTGGGACGGAATGGGAGCCCTGGCTTATGGCGCAGGCACGACGCTTGCATTGACAGCCTCCACATCGGTCCTCGGGATCGTTCTCAGCGTTCTCGGCGCGGCTGCGCGCCGGGGACATTATCCGTGGTTGCGCAAGGTCGTCGGCCTCTATGTGGAAATCATGCGCAATACGCCGTTCCTGGTGCAGCTGTTCTTCATCTTCTTTGGCCTGCCTAGTCTCGGCATTCGCCTCGATCCGGTCACTGCCGCCGTCCTTGCCATGACCCTCAACATGGCCGCCTACACGATCGAGGTGGTCGGGGCCGGGCTCGATGCCATACCGAGAGGCCAGAAGGAGGCGGCGCAGGCACTCGGCCTGAGGCCCCGGCTGGTGTTCTTCAAGATCATCCTGCCGCAAGCAGTCGCCATCATCTTTCCTGCACTGACGAGCCAGATCATCATCATGATGCTGGAATCGGCGGTGGTTTCGCAAATATCCGTCCGCGAACTGGCGCAGGAGGCCGATCTGCTTCAGTCGCGCACCTTCCGCTCCTTTGAGACCTATCTGGTGGCGACGTTGATCTACCTTTCGATGTCCGCCGCACTTCGCCGGCTCCTGGTCGCCGGGAAACGCCGTTTTCTGGGAGCCGGTCTGGCATGATTGAGTTCACCTTCTGGGACATTCTGCGCAATCTTGCCTTCGCGACACGCTGGACCCTTATGCTTTCGCTCGCAGCCTTTGCCGGCGGCGCCATCTTTGGCCTGGCGATCCTGTCTGCACGGATATCGAAAACACGCTGGCCGCGCAGCTTCGCGTCCGGCTACATAGCCCTGTTTCAGGGAACGCCGCTCCTCATGCAGCTCTTTCTGATGTTCTTCGGCCTGCCGATGCTCGGTTTCCGGATCGAGTCATGGACCGCCGCCGTTTGCGGCCTGACGTTCTATGCCAGCGCTTATCTTGCGGAAATCTGGCGGAGCGGCGTCGAGGCGGTGCCGCGCGGGCAATGGGACGCCGCGGCCAGCCTGGGCTTGCATCGTCTCCTCGAACTTCGCCTTGTCATCCTGCCGCAGGCTTTCCGGATCACGCGCGCGCCGACGGTCGGGTTCTTGGTCCAGTTGATCAAGAGCACCGCACTGGCCTCGATCCTCGGCTTCGACGAACTGCTGAAAACCGCAAACGCCATCAACAACGCGACCTTCGAACCTTTCAAGGTCTACGGTCTCGTCGCAGTGATCTTCTTCGCCCTGTGCTATCCGCTGACGCAATACGCCAGAATTCTGGAGAAGAAAGCGGCGTTTGGCTGAGTGGTGTTCAGTGCTCTGCATTCCCCAAAAGGCCGGTGCCGGTTGAAAAGCCGGTGCGCCGCGCGGCGGCGACGCGGCTCTCGTTCAATCACACAGAACTCGCCTTATCCCGCCGTTAGAACTTCCTGAGAGATCGCTTCAATGACCGACACACAAATCCGTATTCTCGATGCCCGCACAACGGGCGAGCTTCTGCCTTTCGGCGGGCTGGTCGCGACCTTGCGGCAAGCATTTGCCGAAGGCTGTGTCGTGCCGGTACGGCATCACCACACGATAGCCAACAGCGGCGAGCCGGATGCGACGCTGCTTCTGATGCCGGCCTGGCATGAAACGCACCGGTCGGACCGCTACCTTGGCATCAAGATCGTCACCGTCTTTCCCGGCAACACGGTGCGCGGCATTCCCGGTTTGACCTCGACTTACATGCTCTACGATGGCCGGACCGGGATGCAGCTTGCGCTACTTGACGGAAACACCATCACCACGCGCCGCACGGTAGCGGCATCGGCCCTTGCCGCGGATTATCTTGCCCGAAAGGACGCAAGCCGTCTGCTGGTAATCGGCGCAGGCCGCGTCGCGAGCCTCATACCTGATGCCTATCGCGCTGTCCGGCCGATCGCACATGTCGATATCTGGGATATCGATCCCGCCAGCGCCGAACGGCTGGCGCAGAGCCTCCGGCAACAAGGACTCAAGGCCGCTGCCGTCACGGATCTGGAAGCAGCAGTGCGGCAAGCCGATATCGTCAGCGCGGCGACGCTGGCGACCGCGCCGCTTATCCGCGGCGAATGGCTGCGGCCGGGCACCCATGTCGATCTGATCGGCGGCTTCACCCCGGCGATGCGCGAGGCCGATGACGAGGCGCTTCGGCGCTCCTCGGTCTATATCGACACGCACGAAGCCCTTCACGAAGCGGGCGATCTGGTCCAGCCGATCAGGGCCGGCGTCATTGCTGCAGATGCGGTGCGTGCGACACTTGACGAATTGTGTCGTCGGGATAGTCCAGCCCGGGCGTCCAACGATGAGATCACTCTCTATAAGGCCGTCGGAACGGCATTGGCTGATCTTGCCGCCGCAACGATGGTGTATGAGGCCGCCTTGATCGCCGGCTGACGTCTTTTGGTCCGGGCGATCGCGAATGATCGAATCCTGAATGTCGATCGGACTTAGGGAGTGAACCGCCACACTGTCGTCTTCTTGATTTCGCTGTCCTCCAGCGCCCGAGTTACCGGCACCTCATAAACCGCGCAGAATTCCAACCGATCCCGCGGCAGGTAACTGCGTCCGGGGTCTCCGACCAGCACCCGATCGCCGTCGGCTGCCAGCTTGGCGAACCAGGGAACGAGCGCATCGGCGAAAGCGCGATCGTAGAAGACGTCGCCGGCAAGTACGATATCCGCATCGACAGCCCGCCCGATCAGATCGGCGCCAGTAAATCCGAGCGAGACGCGATTGGCCTCGGCATTCAACCGGACTGCCGCCTCCGCCCAGGGATCGATATCGCTAGCCATGACCTCCCGGGCACCGGCCATCACAGCCGCGATGCCGACAAGGCCGGAACCGCTGGCGAAATCCAGCACCCGCTTGCCGCGCACGGTCTCGGGATGATCGAGAACGTAGCGTGCCAGTGCCTGGCCGCCCGCCCAGGCAAAAGCCCAGAACGGCGGCGGCAGGCCGATCGCTTCCAGCTCTTCCTCCGTCTTCAACCAGAGCTCATGCGCCTCGCTCGCCAGATAGAGCGAAATCTCCGGCACATGCGGCGGCGGCGTCAGGCTGGTATTGGCGCGGATGAAAGCTTGCGGATCGGTCTTCAACGCGGCGGATTGTCCAGCCCGCCCATCCGGCAGACTTCGAGATATTCTTCCTCGGTGACCGGCTGCACCGAAAGCCGCATCGAGGTGACGAGCGCCATCTTGGCGAGCTTCTCGCTCGCCTTGACGTCCTTCAACGTCACCGGCTTCGGCACGTCCATGACGGCGCGGATATCGACGCAATCCCACTTCGGATCGCCCTTGGCGGAAGAATCGGGATGCGACAGGGCGCAGACTTCGACGATGCCGACGATCTCCAGCCCGTCATTGGAATGATAGAAGAACCCTTTGTCGCCGATCTGCATCGCCCGCATATTGTTGCGCGCCAGATAGTTGCGGACGCCGGTCCATTCCGTGCCTTTTTCGCCGGCAGCCTTCTGCTGCTCCCAGGACCAGGAGGCGGGTTCGGATTTATAGAGCCAGTGCGCCATGTCACGCCTCCGGTTTGTTGAAGACCCAGTTGTAGGCCTTGACGTCGACGCTTTCGAATAGTCCGGCTTTGGCGTAAGGGTCGGCATCGGCAAGCGCACGCGCCGCCTCTTTCGATTCCGCTTCGACGACGATCAGGCTGCCGCAGGGCTTGCCGTCGTCATCGAGAAACGGGCCGGCGATCTTCAGCGTGCCCTCGGCATTCAGCTTGTTCAGATGTTCGATATGCGTCGGGCGCGTATCCATGCGCACGTTCAGATGTCCCGGTTTGTCCTTGCAGAGAAGGGCGAAAAGCATGTCTGTCTCCTATTCGGTGGTGATCGGACGCGTCATCAGTTGCTCTATCGCCTCTGATATATCGAGCCTGCCGTCGATGATGGCGGAAACGGCATCGGTGATCGGCATGCTGACCTTCAATTCCGCCGCAAGCCGCGAGGCAACGGAGGCAGCAAACGCGCCTTCCACCAGCGCGCCATGCAGCGGATCGGTCTTTTCGCCGCGCCCGAGTGCGATGCCGAAGCGCAGGTTTCGCGATTGATGGCTCGTCGCCGTCAGCACCAGATCGCCGAGGCCGGAAAGCCCGCGCACCGTATCCGCCTGCCCGCCCTTGGCGACGACGAAACGCGACATTTCCGCAAGCCCGCGCGCAATCAGCGCCGCACGGGCGGAATCGCCGATGCCGCGGCCTTCGACAATGCCGCAGGCGATCGCCAGCACATTCTTCAGCGCGCCGCCAAGCTGCACGCCGATCCGGTCGTTGGAAGCGTAGAGCCGGAAGGTCCTGCCCGATATGGCCTGAGCGAGGCGCTCCGCGGTCTCCATGTCGGCTGCCGCAATCGCCATCGCCGTCGGCAAGCCTTTCGCGATATCGGCGGCAAAACCGGGACCGGAGAGCACCGCGACGGAATGATCCGGCAGTTCCCGTTCCAGCATGTCGGTCAAAAGATTGCCCGTCGCCCGCTCGATGCCCTTGGCGCAGGTAACAATCACGGCATCCTTGGAAAGATAAGGTCCGTATTGCCGTGCCGCATCGGCCTGCGCCTGCGACGGCATCGCAAAAAGCACGATGGAGGCACCAGTGATTGCATCCGCCTCGGCGGAAAATTCCAGCGTATCGGGCAGGAGAATGCCGGGCAGCGCCGCATCATGCAGCCGTTCGGCCTTCAGATCGGCAATCAGTGACGGATCGCGCCCGACGAGTGTCACGGCGCTGCGGCCGGCAAGGGCGATGACGGCCGCAAGCGCCGTGCCGAAAGCCCCCGATCCGACGACGGCGATGTTTTCGCTCATGCCTTGGCCCCTCGTTTTCCGAAACCGATCAGCGTTTCCGCATTGGAATCGAGCGGCCAGCGCGAGCGCGGCTGGACGTCGAGCGTATCCGGCGCGGCGCCGGTCGCCATCCGCTCCAGTCCCGCCCAGGCGATCATCACGGCATTGTCGGTGCAGAGGTGCAGCGGCGGCGCAATGAAGCGGAAACCGTTCTTGTCGCACAGCGCCTGCAGCGTGCCGCGCAGTTCGAGATTGGCGGCGACACCGCCGGCAACGACCAGCGCCGGCTTTTCGCCAGTCGCTGGGCCAGGCGCTGGGAATGTCGCAGGAAATTCGGTCTTGAACCGCTGCAGGCCACGGCCGATGCGGTCTTTCAGCGTCCGCGAAACCGCCTTCTGGAACGAGGCGCAAATGTCAGCCACATCCTGATCGCTGAGCGGCGCGATATCCTGCGCCGCCTGCCGCACCGCCGTCTTCAGGCCGGAGAAGGAAAAATCGAGCCGTGCCTCGCCGACCAGCGGCCGCGGAAAGTCGAAGCGACCGGGATTGCCGTCCCGCGCCATCCGCTCCACCGCCGGGCCGCCGGGATAGGGCAGGCCGAGCAGCTTTGCCGTCTTGTCGAAGGCTTCGCCCAGCGCATCGTCGATCGTCGTGCCCCAGCGCTCGTACTGCCCGACGCCACGCACCAGGATCAGCTGGGTATGACCGCCGGAGACGAGCAGCATCAGATAGGGAAAGGAAAGCCCGTCCGTCAGCCGCGCCGTCAGCGCATGGCCTTCGAGATGGTTGATCGCATAGAGCGGCTTGCCGGCGGCTCTGGCGATCGCCTTGCCGGTCATCAACCCCACCAGCAGCCCGCCGATCAGCCCCGGCCCCGACGTGGCGGCGATGGCGTCGACATCGTTGAGCGACACATTGGCGCGCTTCAGCGCCTCCTCGATCAGCTCGTCCAGTGCCTCGACATGGGCGCGGGCGGCGATCTCAGGCACCACGCCGCCATAGGCGCTATGCTCGTCGAGTTGGGAAAGCACGACATCCGACAGCACGTTGGAATGCCCCTCCGCATCGCGCTCGACGACCGCCGCGGCGGTCTCGTCGCAGCTCGTTTCGATGCCAAGGATGCGCAGAAAGGGAACCATAAGGCCTGTTCGTTGATTGCGATGGGATGGAAACCCGTTTACGAGAACTCCGGTAACAACGGAATAGAGCCGATGCAAACAAAACCTTTCCGGATCGGCACGCGCGGCAGCCCGCTGGCGCTTGCCCAGGCGCATGAGGCCCGCGACAGGCTGATGGCGGCGCATCATCTGCCCGAGGACATGTTCGAGATCGTCGTTCTCTCGACCAAGGGCGACCGCATCACCGACCGGTCGCTGGCCGAGATCGGCGGCAAGGGCCTGTTCACCGAAGAGCTTGAACAGAAGCTTGCCGCCGGCGACCTCGATTTCGCCGTGCATTCCACCAAGGACATGGCGACGAAGCTGCCCGAAGGGCTTTATCTCTCCGCCTACCTGCCGCGTGAAGATATCCGCGACGCCGTCATCGGCCGCACCGCGCGCAAACTGATCGACCTGCCGCATGGCGCAACCGTCGGCTCTTCCTCGCTCCGCCGGCAGGCGCTGATCCGTCGCATGCGGCCGGATATCAACGTCGTCACCTTCCGCGGCCTCGTCGAAACGCGCCTGCGCAAGCTCGAGGAGGGCGAGGTCGATGCGACCCTGCTGGCGCTTGCCGGCCTGAAACGCCTCGGCAAGGTCGATGTGCTGACCGATATCCTCGATCCCGACACCTTCCCGCCAGCGCCGGCGCAGGGAGCGATCTGCATCGAAAGCCGCATCGGCGATTCCAGGATCGACGATCTGCTGGCGCCGGTCAACGATGCCACGACCTTCGACACCGTCTCCTGCGAACGCGCCTTCCTCGCCGCACTCGACGGCTCCTGCCGCACGCCGATCGGCGGTTATGCCGTCTGCGAAGGCGACCTGATCCGGTTCTCCGGCCTCATCATCACTCCCGACGGCCGCAGCCAGCATGCGGTGACGACGGACGGCCACCGCCGCGATGCGGCAGCGCTCGGCACCCGCGCCGGCCAGGACGTGCGCGCAAGGGCCGGCAGCGCCTTTTTCGACGACTGGCACTGACGCGGCCATGCGTGTGCTCGTCACCCGCCCCGCGCACTCGGCGACTAGAACCGCACAACGATTACGCGATTTGGGCCACGAGCCCTTGCTGCTGCCGCTGCGTCAGCCGCTGCACGACAGCGCTGCTGCCGCAGCCGCGCTTGCAGCCACCAGGGGCGCAATCGCGGTGACGAGCGCCGAAGCCATCAGGGTCCTCTCCGCACTCGGCGAAAAACTTCGTCCGCATCTCGCCCGCCCGCTTTTTGCGGTCGGCAAAACGACGGCGGAAGAGGCACGCAGCCTCGGCTTCCGATCCGTCGCTTCATCCCAGGGCAACGGCCGCGATCTCGCCGATCTCATCGTGGCGGAGAATTCGGGCACGCTGCTCTACCTCGCTGGCACCCCGCGCGCCGAGACTTTTGAAGGAAGATTGCGCGAACTCGGCATCCATTTTTCCGTCACTGAATGCTACCGTATGCAACCGGCCGTCCCCGATCCCACCGAGATCGGCGCTATCTTCGCTAGCGGTTACCCGGACGCCATCCTCTTCTATTCCCGCCAGACGGCAGAGGATTTCTTTCGCGTGCCGGAACTACGATCAGCCATGCCGAAACACAGTGGAATCCGCCTTCTCTGTCTCAGCGAAGCGGTGGCGCAAGCCATACCGGCGGCTCTGAAAAAAGCCGTAACGATTTCACCGATGACGGATGAGAAAAGCCTTTTGTCGCTGCTTTGAGGCTCTAACCACCCAAATTTGATCTAACCTCTTCCCTTAACTGGCATCACTGTCTAGTTTCGTTGCAATGCAGGATAAAGAGGACCTCATGGTATCGGGAAACCCGCCACGCCATTCGAAGAGCGCCGACGAGCCGGTCACGATCGACCTCGATTCACAGGAATTCGCCTCTGCAGCCGATACCGAAAAACCGGTGGACGATGATGCTGGCGAGGCCGACGGCACCGCCGCCGCGGATGAGGGCCTGCCGCCCGAAACCGAGACTGCGTCGCATGCCGAAGATGACGAGAAGCCTGTGATGGATGCGCCGGAGGAGGAACCGGCAGCTCCAGAACCTTCCTTCACCCCTCCTCCCGAACAGCCTGCGCCGAAGAGCGTCGGCACCTCCGGCCTCATTGCCGCCGGCATCGTTGGCGGCCTCGTGGCGCTGCTTGGCGCCGGCGCCATCCAGTATGCCGGTTACCTCCCTGGCTCGTCTGCGCCACAGACGACATCGCCGGAGACGGCCGATCTTGCCGGCCAGATCGACGGCCTGAAACAGACCGTCGCCAATCTTGCCGCCAATCCGGCGAGCGCGGATAACGGCGAGCTTGCGAAACGCGTTGCTGCGCTGGAAGCGACTGCCAAGGCCCCCGCAGCCGGTGCGCCGGCCGATGCTGCCAATGTCGAGGCACTCAACCGGAAGATTGCGGAACTGACCGGTCAGGTCGACCAGCTACGCTCGACACTTGCCCAGTCATCCGAGCAGCAGACGACGAACGGCGCCGATATCACCAAGCGCCTGGAAGAGGCCGAAAAGAAGCTGAACGAGCCGCGAGAGGATGTCGCCGTTGCCCGGGCGATCGCGGCTGCCGCCCTGAAGGCGGCGATCGATCGCGGTGGCCCGTTCCTGGCCGAACTCGACACCTTCGCCGGCGTCGCACCCGACGATCCAGCCGTCGCCGACCTTAGAACCTTTGCCGAGACCGGCATTCCCTCACGCACCGAGCTGGTGCGCGAGGTTCCCGATGTCGCCACCGCGATCGTTGAAGCCGTCAACCAGCCGGACCCGAACCAGAGCTGGTCGGATCGGCTGATGTCGAGCGCCAAGTCGCTGGTGAGCGTCCGCCCCGTCGGCAACATCGAGGGCGAAAGCGTCGAAGCCATTGCCGCCCGCATGGAGGAGAAGGTGAAGAGCGGCGACCTGCCAGGCGCCTCCGCCGAATGGAACAGCCTGCCCGCTTCCGGCAAGCAGGCGTCCGCCGCCTTCAAGCAATCGCTCGAAGCGCGCATCCGCGTCGAGGAACTGGTTGGCGGGGCGCTGTCGAAAGCGGTTTCCGGCACCGGCAAGGAAGGATAAGACCATGCTGATCCGCCTTGTCGTCTTCGCCCTCTTCGTATTGCTTCTCGCCCTTGGCTTCGCCTGGCTCGCCGATCGTCCCGGCGACCTCTCGCTGATCTGGGAGGGCCAGATCTACCAGACGAAGCTGATCGTCGCCGCCAGCGCGATCATCGCTCTCATTGCTGCCGTGATGATCGCCTGGTGGTTCGTCCGTCTCGTCTGGACCTCGCCGCACTCGGTGACGCGTTATTTCCGCGCCCGCAAGCGGGACCGCGGTTATCAGGCACTGTCGACCGGCCTGATCGCCGCGGGCGCCGGCAATGCGCTGCTTGCCCGCAAGATGGCGGCCCGCTCGCGCGGCCTCATTCGCGCCGATCAGGAGCCGTTGATCAACCTGCTCGAGGCTCAGGCCGCCCTCATCGAAGGTCGCCATGACGAAGCGCGCGCCAAGTTCGAGGCCATGGCCAACGATCCCGAGACGCGCGAGCTCGGTCTGCGCGGTCTCTATCTGGAAGCCCGCCGTCTCGGGGCCAACGAGGCCGCCCGCCAATATGCCGAAAAGGCTGCGGACAACGCGCCCTATCTTCCCTGGGCCGCACAGGCGACGCTCGAATATCGCAGCCAGGCCGGCCGTTGGGACGATGCGATCCGCCTGCTCGAGCAGCAGAAGGCTGCCCGCGTCGTCGAAAAGGCCGAAGCCAACCGTCTGCACGCCGTCCTCCTGACGGCGCGCGCCGGCGAGAAGCTGGAGAGCAACCCGACCGGTGCCCGCGACGACGCCCTGCAGGCGCTGAAGCTTGCCGCCGATTTCATTCCTGCGGCCCTCATTGCCGCAAAGGCGCTGTTTCGCGAAGGCGGCGTGCGCAAGGCCGCCTCGATCCTCGAACAGGCATGGAAATCGGCACCTCATCCCGAGATCGGCCAAGCCTATGTCAGGGCCCGCAGCGGCGATTCCACGCTCGACCGGCTGAAGCGTGCCGAGCGGCTGGAAGGGCAGCGCCCCAACAATGTCGAATCCCTTCTCGTCGTCGCCCAGGCAGCCCTCGACGCGCAGGAATTCGCCAAGGCCCGCGCCAAGGCGGAGGCAGCGGCCCGCATGCAGCCGCGTGAAGCCGCCTACCTGCTTTTGGCCGACATCGAAGAAGCCGAGACCGGCGACCAGGGCCGCGTGCGCCACTGGCTGGCCCAGGCGCTCAAGGCGCCGCGCGATCCGGCTTGGGTGGCAGACGGCTTCGTCTCCGACAAGTGGCTGCCGGTATCGCCCGTGACCGGCCGCCTCGACGCCTTCGAATGGAAGGCGCCCTTCGGCCAGATCGAGGGTCCGCTCGAAGACGGTTCGGCGCCGGCCTCGATCGAAACGGCTTTGAAGACATTGCCGCCGCTGCGTGACGTCAGGCCGGAAAGTCCCGTCAACGACCATCGCATCATCGAGCTGGAACGCGCCGCGACGATTGCCGAGGCTGTGCGCCCCACGCCGGCACCGACGGCGGCCAAACCGAAACCAGCCGAACCGACCGCGGGCGATAAACCGCCCGCGCCGAGCGAGACAAAACCTTTCTTTGGCGGATTGCCGGATGATCCCGGCGTTCGCGATCCCAGGGTGGAACCGGAACCCAAGACACGGCTCCGCCTTTTCTGAAATGGAACGAAAACCGCATGTTCGAACGCTTTCAGGCATTCTTCCAGAATCTCACCGCCGACCACCCGAAGAAAGGTTTTGCCCCCGATGATCCGCGCATCGCAGTGGCAGCGCTCTGCATGCAGGTCATGGAGGCCGACGGTCAGATCAAAACCAGCGAGAAGAAGCGGCTGCGCAAGCTCCTGAAGGAGCAGTATGCGCTAGACGGCAAGCAGCTCGATGCTCTGATAGCAGCCGGCCTCGAGGCCGAAAGCTCCGCCGTCGACTATTATCGCTTCACCGCCGACCTGAAACGCCATCTCAATACCGAGCAACGCCTCGAGCTGATCGGCGTCCTCTGGGACATCGTCTACGCCGATGGCGAACGCAGCGAGATGGAAGACCATGTGATCTGGCGTATCGCCGATCTGCTCGGCGTCTCCTCGCGCGAGCGCATCCAGAAGCGGCAGGAGGCCGCCGCCAGGGTGACGGATGTCCAGGTTGCGCAAGATGATGCCGACTGAGCAAAACCCGAACCGCGACGGGCGCCCAATCCTCATCGTCCTGCATCAGGAACGGTCGAGCCCCGGCCGTGTCGGCCAATTGCTCGTCGAAAAGGGCTACCGCCTCGATATCCGTCGCCCGGTTCTCGGCGAGCCGCTTCCGACAACACTTGAAGACCATGCCGGCGCCGTCGTCTTCGGCGGGCCGATGAGCGCCAACGATCCCGATGACTTCGTCAAGAAGGAGATCGACTGGATCGACATCCCGCTCCGGGAAAAACGCCCCTACCTCGGCATCTGCCTCGGCGCGCAGATGTTGGTGCATCATCTCGGCGGCAAGGTACAGTCGAATGCCGATGGCTCGACCGAGATCGGCTGGTATCCGCTGCACCCGACCGAGAGGGGCCGGCTGCTGATGCACTGGCCGAAGATGGTCTATCATTTCCATCGCGAGGGCTTCGAGCTGCCGCGCGGCGCCGATCTGCTCGCCGAAGGCGATGCCTATCCGAACCAGGCCTTCCGCTACGACGGCAACGCCTGGGGCCTGCAGTTCCATGCCGAACTGACCCGGGTGATGATGCATCGCTGGGTCGTGCATGGCGCCCATCGCTTCATCCTGCCGAACGCCCAGCAGGGCCGCGAACATCTCGAAGGCCGCATGCTGTTCGATGCGCCGCTGAGAGCCTGGCTCACCGAATTCCTCGACATCGTCTTCGAGGGAAAAACCGCGAAGGCGGCGTCCTCTATCGCTCTTCGCGCATAACCAGTTTCTAAATCGATTCCGACGATACAGTGGGCGCGTCCAGCGTATCGATCCCACGCAGTTTGGGGAAACTCGATGCCCAGATCGCCGCCACGACAAGCGTTCCGATCCCGCCGATGACGACCGCCGGCACCGCGCCGAAGATCGCCGCCATCGTGCCCGCCCGGAATTCCCCGAGCTCGTTCGAAGCGCCGACGAAGACCATGTTGACCGCATTGACACGGCCGCGCAGCTGGTCCGGCGTCCAGAGCGCAATCAGGCTCTCGCGCACATAGACTGACACCATGTCAGCCGCCCCCATCAGCGCCAATGCCGCGATCGAGACCTCGGTATTGGTAGAGACGCCGAAGATAATCGTTCCGACGCCGAACAAGGCGACGCCGATGAACATGTAGATGCCGGCACGATGTTTGAGCGGATAGGCGGCAAGGAAGATCGCCATGACGATGGCGCCAAGTCCCGGTGCGGCGCGCAGCAGCCCGAGCCCCCAGGGCCCGAGGGTGAGGATATCGCGCGCAAAGATCGGCATCAGCGCCGTCGCCCCGCCGAGCAGCACGGCGAAGAGATCGAGCGAGATCGCCCCGAGCACCACCTTTTCGGCGCGGATGAAACTGAAGCCGCCGAGGATCATCGCCCAGCTCTTGGTCTCGCCCGTTGTCTTCTGCTCCGGTTTCGGGATCATGTAGAGAAGGGCGGCACCGAGCACGGAAAAGATCACCGCCACCGTATAGGCGGTTGACGCACTGACGCCATAGAGCAGACCGCCGAGCACCGGCCCGGTGATCGCCGCAAGCTGCCAGGACGACGAATTCCAGGCGATCGCATTGGAGAGTGCCTGCTCCGGCACGAGATTGGGCGCCAGCGACTGCACTGCCGGCGACATGAAGGCGCGCTCAACGCCGAAGATCAAAAGCACTGCGAAAACAGGCAAGGGCGTGAAGGTCCCCATGACAGTCATAACCAGCAGCGCCAGCGTGCAGAGCGCGCTTACCAGCGAGCAGAGAGCCGCGATCGCCCGGCGATTGTACCGGTCGGCCACCGAACCGGTGACGAGGATGAGCAGCAGCGACGGCAGGAACTGCACGAGACCGATCAAACCGAGATAGATCGCGCTGCCCGTCTGGTCGTACATCTGCCAGCCGACCGCGACGCTGACGATCTGCTGCGAGAAGGAAAGCAGGAAGCGCGCGAAGAAGAAACGCGTGTAGGACGAATGCCGGAACGCGGCAAAACGATCTCCGGTGGGCGAAAACGACATGGATGTTTTCCGAGGAGACGGGCGCCGAAATAGCTGCAAAGCCGCCCGTTATACAAGATTTACCGTGCGTTTCCACACGGCACTTGCCCGTTTAGTCGCCAATGTCTACATGTCTGTCAACAACGAATTGGAGACGACGATGTTTGCGCTGTTTCAAACCATTGATTTGGCTTTGAATATTTACACCTGGATCCTGATTGCCAGTGCCATTTTTTCCTGGCTCTATGCCTTCAATGTTATCAATTCCAGCAATCAGTTCGTCAATTCGGTCGGCACATTCCTCTATAATGTCACCGAACCGGTGCTGAAGCCGATCCGCCGCCGGCTGCCGAATCTTGGCGGCATCGATATTTCGCCAATCATCCTGCTGCTGATCATCTTCTTCCTGCGCACCCTGCTTTGGACCACGCTGTACCCGCTGGTCGCTTGAGCCATCCCTGGAGCCTTTTCGATGACCATCTGCGCCTCGCCGTCCGGCTGACCCCGAATGGCGGGCGCGACGCTGTCGACGGCATTGAGGTCGACGGCGAGGGCGAAGCTTTCCTGAAGGCACGCGTCACATCAGTGCCCGAGAAAGGCAAGGCCAACAAGGCGCTCATCCTGTTGATCGCAAAATCCCTGCGCATTCCCAAATCCAGCGTCAGCCTCGTCTCGGGTGAGACCGCGCGCAAAAAAATCCTCCGGATCGACGGCGATCCGGAGGATTTGCTAAAAAAGCTCGAGATGTTTTTAGGCTGAGCGATCAGCCTTTCGTCTTCTTGGCGCGCTCGACAGCTTCGAGGATGAGTTCGCCTGCTTCCCTAGAGTCGCCCCAGCCGAAGATCTTCACCCACTTGCCGGGCTCCAGATCCTTGTAGTGCTGGAAGAAGTGCTCGATCTGCTTCAGCGTGATCTCGGGAAGATCGGTGAAGTCCTTCACCTTCTCATAGCGCAGCGTCAGCTTCGGCGACGGCACGGCAATGATCTTCTCGTCCTTGCCGGAATTGTCTTCCATTTTCAGGACGCCGATCGGGCGCACGTTGATGACGCAGCCGGGAACCAGCGGGCGGGTGCTGGCGATCAGCACGTCGATCGGGTCGCCGTCTTCCGACAGCGTGTGCGGCACGAAACCATAATTGCCGGGATAGGTCATCGGCGTATAGAGGAAACGATCGACCACCAGCGTGCCGGCTTCCTTGTCCATCTCATACTTGATGGGATGACCGCCGACCGGAACCTCGACGATAACGTTGACGTCCTCAGGTGGATTATGACCGATTGCAATAGCGTCGATGCGCATAAGAAACTCCCGCAAGGTTGAATGTGCCGGCAGCCAGATAATCAGTTTCATGTGGCAACGCAACATCGCACAGCGCCAATGCTCGACTGCAGCGGCGCACATTCACATCAAAAGTTTCCAATAGGAGATTAGTGGAGCGTCGACTCCAGCGCCGCCCGTCTTTTCAGACGCGCCAAGGACGCTGTGGCACTTTGAATGGCCGTTCAGCTCCAGATGAAGCCGATCTTCTTCAATTGCCTGTGGTCGAAGCTTTCCATGCCTTCGCAGAAATCGACGCCGCCATGATGGCGATAAAAGTGGCTGGCGGTCTCGTTTTCCTCGAGGCACCAGACGACAAGCCCGTTGCAGCCGAGCGACTTCAAGAGCCGGCGCGCCTCGCCGAACAGCATCCTGCCAAGGCCGATGCCCTGATACTCGGGCCGCAGATAAAGCTCGTAAATTTCACCTTCTTGCGGCAGAGCGCGGGCACGGTTGAGGCCGAGCGTCGCGTAGCCGGCAACCGTGCCGGCAACATCGAGAACCAGCAGCGTCGCCGGTCCGCGCGTTGCCTTGCGCCACCAGCTTTCGCCGCGCCGCTCGATCATCTGCGTCAGCGCGCGATGCGGAATGATGCCCGCATAGGTGTGTTGCCAGGCAAGCCTGTGTGTTTCCGATATGGCTCGGGCATCTTGCGGCTCGGCCCGCCGGACATCGATCGACAACGTCTTCATAACGTTTACTCTGGTCCCGCTGGAGGCAATTAACCATATGCGATGTCGCATCCCGGTCGATTGCCCACAGACTTGATATGTGGACGACGATCAAAAGTTAACGCTTTTTTAACGATTGTCACAAGACGGAATCGACGCGGCGCACAATAAAAAACCCCGGCGCGAAGGCCGGGGTTTTGAAGGATTTCTCTCCAGCGCCGCGCCTCTTTTCGGAAGCCCAAAACGCTGCAGCACTTTGAATGGCGCTCAGAGAGCCGCCTTCGTCTTTTCGAAACGCTTGCGATCGTTTGCGTCGAGATACATCTTGCGCAGACGAATATTCTTCGGTGTCACTTCCATCAGCTCGTCATCCTGAATCCAGGAGAGCGCGCGATCAAGCGTCATCCGGATCGGCGGCGTCAGCTTCACCGCTTCGTCTTTGCCGGCGGCGCGGATGTTGGTGAGCTGCTTGCCCTTCAGCACGTTCACTTCAAGGTCGTTGTCGCGCGAATGGATGCCGATGATCATGCCTGCATAGACCTTTTCGCCCGGCTCGATGATCATCGGGCCGCGATCTTCCAGGTTGAACATCGCATAGGCGACGGCTTCGCCGGGAGCGTTGGCGAGCAGCACGCCGTTGACGCGGCCACCGATCACACCCTTGTAGGGCTGGTAGTCGTGGAACAGGCGGTTCATGATCGCCGTGCCGCGCGTATCCGTCAGCAGCTCCGACTGGTAGCCGATCAGGCCGCGGGTCGGTGCGTAGAAACGCAGGCGAAGACGGTTACCGCCCGACGGGCGCAGCTCGACCATTTCGGCCTTGCGCTCGGACATCTTCTGCACGACGACACCGGAATGTTCTTCGTCGACGTCGACGACGACCTCCTCGATAGGCTCCAGAAGCTGGCCGTTTTCATCCTTGTGCATCACGACGCGCGGACGCGACACGGCAAGCTCGAAGCCTTCGCGACGCATGGTCTCGATGAGAACGGCGAGCTGAAGTTCGCCACGGCCGGACACGTAGAACGAATCCTTGCCTTCGGCTTCTTCGATCTTCAGGGCGACGTTGCCTTCCGCTTCCTTGAAGAGACGGTCGCGGATGACGCGTGAGGTCACCTTGTCGCCTTCGGTGCCCGCCAGCGGGCTATCGTTGACGATGAACGACATGGTGACGGTCGGCGGATCGATCGGCTGCGCCTGCAGCGGCTCGGTGACCGAGGGATCGCAGAAAGTGTCGGCGACCGTACCCTTGGAAAGGCCGGCGATCGCAACAATATCGCCCTGATGCGCTTCGTCGATCGCCGTGCGCTCGATGCCGCGGAAGGCGAGGATCTTGGAAATACGGCCGGTTTCGATCGTCTTGCCGTCGGCGTGGAGCACCTTTACGGCCTGGTTCGGCTTGATGGAACCGGAATTGATGCGACCGGTGATGATGCGGCCGAGGAAGGGGTTGGCTTCGAGGATGGTACCGATCATCGTGAACGGACCTTCGTGGACGGTCGGCTCCGGAACATGCTTGAGCACCAGGTCGAGAAGCGGCGCAAGACCCTGGTCCTTCGGACCTTCCGGATTGACGTTCATCCAGCCATCGCGGCCGGAACCGTAGAGGATCGGGAAGTCGAGCTGCTCGTCGGTGGCGTCGAGATTGGCGAAAAGATCGAAAACTTCGTTGATGACTTCTTCGTGGCGGCCATCCGGACGGTCGATCTTGTTGATCGCGACGATCGGACGAAGACCGACCTTCAACGCCTTCGAGACAACGAACTTCGTCTGCGGCATCGGGCCTTCAGAGGAGTCGACGAGAACGATCGCGCCATCCACCATCGAGAGAATGCGCTCGACCTCACCGCCGAAGTCGGCGTGGCCGGGGGTGTCGACGATGTTGATGCGGACACCCTTCCATTCCACCGAGGTCGCCTTGGCGAGAATGGTGATGCCGCGTTCCTTTTCGAGATCGTTCGAGTCCATCACGCGTTCAGCGACACGCTGATTCTCGCGGAACGAGCCGGACTGCTTGAGAAGCTCATCCACCAGGGTCGTTTTGCCATGGTCAACGTGCGCGATGATCGCGATATTGCGAAGTGACATATGTGAAATCTCTGATGCTGGGGCGCACGCTCTAGAGGACGCGCCTATTAGTTTGGGGCGTCCATACAGTTTTTTTTGCGTTTGCGAAAGGGGGGAACGCGCAAAAGCTGCGGCAAGGCTGTCGCCCCGCCGCATCATGGCATGTCATCAAATTGTCTTAGGCGTCGCTGCCTGTCAATTCCTCAAAGGTCGAAAGTCCTTTTTTGACGAGCATCGCATCCGGGCTCGGCAGCTTGCCGCGGAAGGCCTTGTAGGCGTCTTCCGGATCGACCGAACCGCCGACGGAATAGATATTGTCCTTGAGCTTGCGCGCCATCTCGCTGTTGAAGGCATCTCCCGTCTCCTCGAAGGCGGCAAAGGCGTCGGCGTCGAGCACCTCCGACCACATGTAGGAGTAATAGCCGGCCGAATAGCCGCCGGAGAAGATGTGCTGGAAGTGCGGCGTCGCGTGGCGCATGACGATCGACTTCGGCATGCCGATCTCGGCCAGCACCTCGGCCTGAACCGCCATCGGGTCCTCGACGGCCGTTCTCGTGTGAAACGCCATATCAACAAGCGCCGAGGAGGTGAACTCGACGGTATTGAAGCCGGCATTGAAGGTGCGGGCGGCAAGCACCTTGTCGAGCAGGGCCGGCGGCATTGGCTCGCCGGTTTCGACATGCACGGCATAGCGCTTCAGAATATCGGGCACCGTCAGCCAGTGCTCATAGAGCTGTGACGGCAGCTCGACGAAATCGCGCGAAACGCCGGTGCCCGCAACCGAGGGATAGGTGACATTAGAAAGCATGGCGTGCAGTGCATGGCCGAATTCGTGGAACAGTGTGCGCGCATCGTCGAGCGACAGCAGCGCCGGCTTGCCTTCCGCCGGCTTGGCGAAGTTGCAGACATTGTAGATGATCGGCAATTCGCCGTGGCGGCCGTTCTTCAGCTCCAGCTTGTGCTGCGATTGCAGCGAACTCATCCAGGCGCCTGATCGTTTCGAGCTGCGGGCGAAATAATCGCCGAGGAACAGGGCGACGAGCTTGTCCTCGCGGTCCCTGATTTCGAACACTCTGACATCCGGGTGATAGGCGGCCACGCCCTTCTTCTCCACGACCCGGATGCCGAACAGCCGGCCGGCCACGTCGAAGCAGGCTTCGATGATCTTCTCGAGCTGCAGATAAGGCTTGAGCTCGGCCTCGGAGAAAGCGAACTTCCGTGCGCGGATCTTTTCGGCATAGTGGCGCCAGTCCCAGGGCATCACCTCGTGGTTCCGGCCCTCTTCGGCGATCAGTGCCGCGATATCGATCTCCTCCTCGCCGGCGCGTTTCACCGCCCGCGCCCAGACGGACTTGAGCAGGCCGTTCACCGCATCCGCCGTCTTCGCCATCGTATTGTCGAGTTTCAGCTCGGCGAAATTGCCGTAACCAAGCAGCGTCGCCACCTGATGGCGCAACGCCAGCGTTTCCTTGATGACGGCGCGATTGTCCGTCTCTCCATCGTTTTCGCCGCGCGCCACCCACGCCTTGAAAGCCTGCTCGCGCAGATCGCGGCGCTCCGAAAACGTCAGGAACGGCTCGATGATCGAGCGTGACAGTGTCACTGCATATTTGCCCTCCTCGCCGCGTTCGCGCGCCGCCGCAGCCATTGCGTCGCGCAGGAAGTCCGGCAGCCCGTCGAGCTCGGCTCCATCAGAAAGCACCAGCGCCCAGGCTTTCTCGTCGGCCAGCACGTTCTGGCCGAATTGCGTCCCGAGGCCGGCAAGCTTTTCATTGATCGCGGCGAGTTTTTCCTGCTCGGCCTTATCAAGCTTGGCGCCCGATTTGACGAAGCCTTTCCAGTGGCGTTCCAGCACGCGTGTCTGTTCGAGCGTCAGGCCAAGGCTCTCACGGCTCTCCCACAACGTGTCGATGCGGGCAAAAAGTGCTGCATTCATCCCGATCTTCGAATAGTGGCGCGACATCTTCGGCGAGATCTCCCGCTCCAGCGCCTGGATCACATCATTGGTATGCGCGCCTGCCTTGTTCCAGAACAGCGCCGAAACGCGCGACAGTGCGTCGCCGGCAATCTCCAGCGCCATGACCGTATTGTCGAATGTCGGCGCATCGCCGTTTCCGGCAATCTCGTCGATCTCCCTTTCATGCGCGGCAATCGCGGCTTCGAAGGCAGCGGCGAAATCACCGTCATCCAGGGCATCGAAACGCGGCAAGCCGTGAAGACCGTCCCAGGTCACCAGCGCCGGATTGAAATCATGTGGAGAAGACATCGGAGAATTCCTTTTTGGCATGCAAGTGGATCGTCAATATAGGAGAGCCGTCACAGAATTGGTATGTTGCCGGGATAGCCTTTTGCCTCGCCTGCCAATCTTGTGGACTGTCAAATCTGATGGACGACAATTGATACGTGAAAATTAACCAATCGTTAACGATTGACGCGAATCACGCGCAGGCGCTAGTTTCCTGATGTTCTTCTTGTAAGGGGACATGCGTCATGGAAATTTTTTCTGTGCGGTCTTCTCAGAGTTTGCTTTTTAAAAACAATCCCAATAACGCAAAAAGTTCGAAGACCTCTGATATTGAAATCGAGACCAGAGCTCCCGCCCCGGCCTCGTTCCAGATCGAAGACGATGTTGGCGAAGGCCCGGATTTCACCGCGGTCAGCGCGGGAGAACTGCGCAATTATGCACGCCAGAGTTTCGACAGCGGCCTGATCGATCAGAACACCTACGCCGCGATCTCCGAACCGCTGCCAATGCATGCTATCGATCCGCTCGGCAACATCGTCGATCTCTCCAGCGTCACCGACGGCACCAGCTTCAATTTCCTCGATTATTACAAGAACCAGCTGCAGGTCGCCATGTCGATCGGCGATGCTGGCGAGGTCCAGACGCTGAACTCGATCGTCAGCTTCCTGGATGGCTGATCGGCATGACGCCGAAAAGTATGATGTGAGGAGCGAAGCTGAAAGATCGCGACGCGCTCTAGGTCAGGCCTTGCGCCAGCCGAGCAGTCCGGGCGTTGCGTGCCAGAGCGCCTGGGCGGCAAATCCCATGAAGAGCACGCCGGAGCAGCGCACGATCAGCCGCTCATGGGCGCGATAGAAGCGCCGCACCGTACCGGCGCCGATGATGCCGATCAGGATGATGTCGGCCGTCACGAAACCGACGAACGACACGCCGAGCAGCACCGGCAACGCCTCGAAATCGAGCGCGCCGGCCGAGCCTGCAACAAGTGCGGTGAAGGTGGCGAGCGCCACCGGATAACCCTTCGGATTGGTGACGCCGAAAATCAGACCGCGGCGAAACGGCCGCTCGACCACAACAAGCGCCTGCCCCTCCGCTTTCGGCTTGGCATTGACGGCGCTCCAGCCGATCCACGCGAGGTAGAAGCCGCAGGCAAGGCCGAGCAGGTCGAAGACGAAGGTTCCGATCGTCTTGGCGCCGACGATCGCGATCAGCGCCAGCGACGACCAGATGATATCCCCAACCAGATGCCCCATCATGAAGAAGGCGCCGGCCTTGCGCCCCTGCCCGGCGCCGATACCGAGCAGCTGCAGGAAGGCGGGTCCCGGAATGAGCACGTAGAAGAGCGCCGCCAGAAAGGCGCCGAAGAGCAAAGACTGCGTCATGGGAATGCTCCGGAGGATGATGACGGCAGACTAAGCGATCGCGGCCATCCGTCAAGGGTGGTTGCACGGCCATGGAGAGTGGGATCAGGTAGCAAACACTACCGGAGGCGGCTTTCGAGCCCGAAGCGGACATCTGGTCGTTGTTGAAGGATGCGGCTGCTTTGCGCCTCATGGCGGCCGTTCGCCGGTCCGCGAATAATTATAAAAGTAGCCATTCGTTGCGGACGGCGGAGAGCAGATCTTCACTGCGTTTCCCACTAACGCCAACTAAGTGCAGTTATGAAAAAGTAACGGCTTATCCCTCGCTGTCAGGTTCAACCAAACGCATCATGGATTACATCATACGATCTAATGGGCAACTCTGGCTTGCCGATAAACTCATCTAAAGAATTAAGCGTCTTCGACAAGTATTTTCCAGCCATTCGACACCAATGCGCGTCTGGCTTAAACGAAGGAATAACTGGAAGAAAATGGAAATTGTGTGCCGGGTTCTGGCAGTATTCGACATTTATTCTTCCCACGTGAGACCAATATGAGTGGACTGCTGCACTGAAGGGCTGAAACACATAGTTATAAAAATCTATGCAGCCAGCCTCTTGCGCCATCACACGGGCATTCTTTCCCGACCAACTTCCAAGATTAACCTCAGTAAGAAATTCGAGCTGCTGGGACTCTAGCCAACTCTCCAAATGCTCAATGTATTGTTTCTGTTGAGCTTCATGATTTAAGCCACCTTTTGCGAGTTCTTCTTTGCGATGCGCTATCTCCAGCTTGATGGACCCGAGCCCGTCTTGAACATATAAAGGCACTCGTTCCTCAGGGTTCTGTATTAGCCAGACGAACGTAATATGCACATCCGCCATCGCCCTTAGCATTATCGGCGCAGTGTTCGAATTCCACATGCCAGGATTGGAAACCACCTCGATGGCAAGTGTAGCTTGCCGCGCCAAAAGAGCGAGAATAACTTGTCTTTCTTGAGGCTTGCCAAGGTCAAGCTCCCAAGCACTTTCACGAGCCCTGAAATCATCGTGCACGAAGTGGGTGAACGCAGTGATGAAGCCCTCCACTCCCTCAGTGACGTCGGGGAATTCGGGAATGTCTTGATAGTCGCCAGAACACCCACCTATCGCCGATAGCCCGCTCCAAAAAGCGTCGACCCAGTCAGGTATGTCGGCTGCCTCTTCCTTTCCAAGCAAAAGCATGGGAGCCATGGCGCGAAAGAATGAGCCCGCTTTTTTTGACGCTTCGGTTGCTGGATAGTCTTCGATGTCAGTGAAAGCGGTCGCGTTGTTGTCGAAAACCTCTTTAGCTACCTTAATCTTATCTTGGTCGAAGCCAAGATATACGGCAGTCGAGATCGCCAGTGTTGATGCGCGGCTGTGACGGTTATACATTTCCTCAAGGGTGGGGTTCAGACGAGCAATGACTGCTTGCAGATCATCATCGGATTGAAGCTCAGTGAAAGAGAAGGGGTTTTCGGGCCAGATAACGGACAGGCTGCCTAGAACAGTCCGAAAGTCTGACAATGCTTCTTCGTCAATGACGCCTAAGAGCTCTTGTTGCTCATCTTGGGACAACTCTGAAAACGAACTCACTGAAACAAAGAGTGGTTTAGGATCTTTTTTGCTGACCTGAGCGGCACCGTTTCCCAGCTGCCTTGCGACCTCAACTCCCCTCACTGGGCCGAGCTCATTAATAAGTAACGTTATCCAGAATAATTCGGGGACGATTTGAAGCGACCATGAGAACGGCGAATAGTTATCACCCATTGCCGCACGTACAGGTGGAATGAGCCGCCGTTTCTTCCTGATATGATCTTCCAGAACCATTTTGAGAACCTATTTTGCCCAAAGCAACGTCTGCTGCCGTCCCTCACATCTCGCTGAGTCTGAGCAAAAAATGTTACACGTTTGTCAAGCCAAAGCCATGTGCTGCACACCTCGTTGTGTAAGAACCTCAAGAAATTAAGCGCGAGTTTATGCGAGAGGCGGCTTGCAGCTAAGAACAGTCCTACTGCTGCACAAACGATTCACGGTAGCTAATGGGCCGAAAGCTACATCAAGGCTTCCCCCAAGCGAATGTCCGCTTCAATGTGTTTGCGGACGAAACCTGCCATTCCGCTCCCGGCCCCCAGCGGTCGTCTATCCAAGCCGAGCCGATGTCCGCTGTTGGTACAATCCGGCCATCCAGAACGCTCTGAGAGTCTGGTGGCGCCTACTCCCATTCCAAGAGAAAGCCCGCGCGGCAAAATGCCGGCGGGCTGATATCCGGTTCGAAGGCGAACCGTGATTACTTCACGAGGTTGCGCTTGGCGAGCGTGCGCAGGCGCAGCGCGTTGAGCTTGATGAAGCCGGCCGCATCCTTCTGGTCGTAGGCGCCCTGGTCATCTTCGAAGGTGACGAGCTTGTCGGAATAGAGCGACTTTTCGCTTTCGCGGCCGATGACCATGACATTGCCCTTGTAGAGCTTCAGCGTCACTTCGCCTTCGACATGTTCCTGGCTCTTGTCGATCAGCGCCTGCAGCATTTCGCGCTCCGGCGAGAACCAGAAGCCGTAATAGATCAGCTCGGCGTAGCGCGGCATGATCTCGTCCTTGAGATGGGCAGCACCCCGGTCGAGCGTGATCGATTCGATGGCGCGATGCGCCGTAAGCAGGATCGTGCCGCCGGGTGTCTCGTAGACGCCGCGCGACTTCATGCCGACAAAGCGGTTCTCGACGAGGTCGAGACGGCCGATGCCGTTGTCACGGCCGTAATTGTTGAGCGCAGCCAGCAGCGTCGCCGGGCTCATGCGCACGCCATTGATCGAAACCGCATCACCCCTCTCGAAGCCGACCTTGATGGTCGTTGCCTTGTCGGGGGCGGCCTCAGGCGAAATGGTGCGCATATGCACATATTCAGGCGCCTCCTGGGAGGGGTCCTCGAGAACCTTGCCCTCGGAAGAGGAATGCAGAAGGTTGGCGTCGACCGAAAACGGGGCCTCGCCCATCTTGTCCTTGGCAACCGGGATCTGATGCTGCTCGGCAAAGGCCAGCAGATCGGTGCGGCTCTTGAACGACCAGTCGCGCCACGGCGCGATGATCTTGATATCGGGGTTCAGGGCATAAGCGGAGAGTTCGAAACGGACCTGGTCGTTGCCCTTGCCGGTCGCACCGTGGGCGATCGCATCGGCGCCGGTCTTCTTGGCAATATCGATCAGATGCTTGGAAATCAGAGGACGGGCGATCGAGGTGCCAAGCAGGTAGACGCCCTCGTAGACGGCATTGGCACGGAACATCGGGAAGACGAAATCGCGCACGAATTCCTCGCGCACATCCTCTATGTAGATCTCCTTGATGCCGAGCATTTCGGCCTTCTTGCGCGCCGGCTCCAGCTCTTCGCCCTGGCCGAGATCGGCGGTGAAGGTGACGACTTCGGCGCCGAGCTCCGTCTGCAGCCACTTCAGGATGATCGAGGTGTCGAGGCCGCCGGAATAGGCGAGAACGACTTTCTTCACGTCTTTGTACGATGCCATGATGATGAGGTCCGTTGCATAAAAGGCCGGCAAAACCCGGTGTCGCGGCACTTTTAGCGAGATTGGCGCGTGACGCAAGGGCAAGTGCGACGGTGATGGTGCCGATAGCGTTTGACAGGGCGAAAGCGGAGCCCATATTCGCCAACGTCCGCAAATGCTCCGAAGAGAGGCCAGTCCCGTGACGAATATTCAAGACATTTTCAAAAAATCCAATGTTGCCGTCATCACCGGCGGCGCCTCCGGCATCGGCCTTGCCGCGGCGAAATATTTCGCCGGATGCGGCATGAGCGTTGCCATCGCCGATCTCGGCGGCGATCGGCTGGCCGACGCGGCCAATGAACTCAAGGCCATTGCCGGCGAGGAAAATGTGATGGCGGTCGAGACCGACGTCGCCAGCAGAGACTCGCTGGAAGCGCTCGAACGCGCCGTGCTCCAGCGTTTCGGCCGCGTGCACGTGCTGATGAACAATGCCGGCATCGGCCCGGAAACCTCGATCTTCAGCCCGCAGGCGAACTGGGACCATATCTTCGCCGTCAACCTGATGGGCGTGATCAACGGCACGCGCACCTTCGGCCCGAAGATGCTGTCGCACGGCGAGCCCGGCCTGATCATCAACACCGGCTCCAAGCAGGGTATCACCACGCCGCCCGGCAACCCCGCCTACAACATCTCCAAGGCTGGCGTGAAAGTCTTCACCGAAGCATTGCAGCACGAGCTCCGCAACACCGAAGGCGGAAAGATCTCCGCCCATCTTCTGATCCCGGGCTTCGTGTTCACCGGCCTCACCAAGGGCAACCGCGCCGAAAAACCGGCCGCTGCCTGGACGCCGGAACAAACCATCGATTTCATGGTCGAAAGCCTCGAGCGCGGCGATTTCTATATTCTCTGCCCCGACAATGACGTGGCGCGTCCGGTCGACGAGCGCCGGGTGGCCTGGGCGGCCGGCGATATCATTGAGAACCGCCCGCCACTATCGCGCTGGCACAAGGACTACGCCGACAAGTTCAAGGCGTTCCTCGAACAGAAGTAATAGGCCCCATCACAAGGTTTGATTGGTAATTTTCTGAAAGCCGGATAATGAGATCCCAGATCCTTTCCGGCTTTCAGAGTGTGTCATGGATTTCCTGCCCAGCCTGCCGACCCTTCTCGCCTTTGCCGCCGCCACGCTGCTGCTCGCGGCAACCCCCGGCCCCGACATGACGCTGTCGATCAGCCGCGCGCTCGCCCAGGGCAAAAAGGCGGCTCTCTTCGTTGTCGTCGGCACCAGCCTCGGCATCGTCGTCCACACCATGCTGGTCGCTTTCGGCATTTCGGCGCTGATCACCGCCTCGCCGACCGCCTTCCTGATCCTGAAGACCGGCGGTGCCGCCTATCTGCTCTGGCTGGCGGTGCAGGCGGTCCGCTTCGGCTCGAAGCTCATCGTCGCCAAGGTCGAGGAGCAGAAGGGCACGCCACTTTCGAACATTTCGTCAGGCTTCTGGGTCAATCTTCTGAACCCCAAGGTCATCATCTTCTTCATGACCTTCCTGCCGCAATTCGTCAGCGCCGGCGATCCAGCCGTCACCCAAAAGCTGCTCTTTCTCGGCTTCTGCTTCATCCTGATCGGCATGCCGATCAACGCCAGCATCGTCTTTGCCGCCGACTGGCTGGCCTCCTGGCTTCAGAACAATAAGAAAGTGCTGCGCGGCATGGACTACACCTTCGCCGGCGTCTTCTCGGTCTTCGCTGCGAAGATCCTGCTCACCCAGGCACGTTGATCGGCCGATCAGCACGCTGTCGGCATCAGCTGATCAGCACGCTGTCGGCGTTAGCCGATCAGCAACGCGTCGTCATCCAGCGTCTGGCCGCGCATGTTGCGGAACATGGCGATCAGGTCTTCAACCTGCAGGTTCTTTCTGTTGTCTCCTGCCACGTCCAGAACGATTTCGCCGCCGTGCAGCATGATCGTGCGATGGCCGTAATCCAGCGCCTGGCGCATGGAATGTGTCACCATCATCGTCGTCAGCTTGCGCTCGGTAACGATCTTCTGCGTGAGGTTCATCACGAACTCCGCCATGCCCGGGTCGAGTGCCGCCGTATGTTCGTCGAGCAGCAGCACTTCCGAGCCCGCCAGCGTCGCCATGACGAGCGAAACAGCTTGCCGCTGCCCACCGGACAACAGGTCCATGCGGTCCTTCAGCCGGTTTTCCAGCCCGAGATTGAGTTCGGCAATCCGCTCGCGGAAATAGTCGCGCCTGATACCACCGAGCGCCGGCGCAAGCCCGCGCTTCTCGCCGCGACGGGCAGCCAAAGCAAGATTTTCCTCGATCGACAATGCGCCGCAGCTTCCCGTCAATGGATCCTGGAATACGCGCGCGACCAGACCGGCTCGGGCCGCCGTCGACCTGCGCGTCACCTCGTTCTTGCCGATCAGCACCTGCCCTTCGCTCGGCAGCACGTCACCGGCGAGCACGCCGAGCAGCGTCGATTTGCCGGCGCCGTTGGAGCCGATGACGGTGACGAAAGAGCCTTGCTCTATGGTCAGGCTGACGCCGTTCAGCGCCTGCTTCTGCAGCGGCGTGCCGCGTCCGAAAACGACCTTGATGTCCTTGACACTGATCACGATGCGGCACCTCGACGAAGTCGGGGAAGAATGAGCGCAAAGGTCACCAGCACCGCCGTGACGAAATTCAGGTCGGACGCCTGCAGGCCGATGACGTCGCTCGAAAGCGCCAGCTGGATCGCGATGCGATAGAGGATCGAGCCGAGCACGCAGCCGATCAACGCGATCAGCAGACCGCGCCGCCCAAGCAGCGTCTCGCCGATGATGACGGCAGCGAGACCGACGACGATCGTGCCGACGCCCGAGGTGACGTCGGCAAAGCCGTTCGTCTGAGCAAACAGCGCGCCGCCGAGCGCCACCAGCGCATTGGAGATCGCCATGCCGAGATAGATCTGCCGGCTGGTATCGACGCCCTGGGCCCGCGCCATCCTCGCATTGGCGCCGGTCGCCCGCATTGCCAGCCCCGCATCGCTTTCCAGGAAACGCCAGACCAGGATGAGCGCGATGACGACCAGAACACCGACGAAGAGCGGCCGTACGTAGAAATCGCGAAGGCCGTGGCCGAAGAACGGGCTGATCATCGTGTCGGCATTGATAAGGGCGACATTGGGTTTGCCCATTACGCGCAGATTGACGGAAAACAGTGCGATCATCGTCAGGATCGAAGCGAGTAGATTGAGGATCTTGAAGCGCACGTTGAGCAGCGCCGTCACCATGCCCGCGGCGGCACCCGCCGCCGTGGCGATCAGAGCCGCAAGCCAGGCGTTGACACCGGCAATGATCAGCACGGCCGTCACCGCCGCGCCAAGCGGAAAGGAGCCATCGACCGTCAGGTCGGGAAAGTCGAGAACTCGAAAGGCGAGATAGACGCCAAGAGCGACGAAAGAATAAACCAGGCCGAGCTCGACGGCCCCCCAGAATGCGATTTGGCTCAAGGCTTCCGCCCCTTTTTATGTCCGTTCCGCCCGTCGCGAAACCGCAGCGTTTTAATACGAAGAGCCGCCCCCGTGCAAACGGGAGCGGCTGTATCCAACTAAACGTCGAACTAACGGCCGATTATTCAATAACCTTATTGGCGCGGGAAAGCACGCTTTGCGGCAGCGTGACGCCCATCTTCGCGGCCGCCGCCTTGTTGACGACGAGGTCGCTGCCGGCGGCGGTCTTGACCGCGATGTCGCCCGGGTTCTCGCCCTTCAGCACGCGCACGACGATCTCGCCGGTCTGCTTGCCGACATCATAATAGTTGAAGCCGAGAGCGGCGATCGAGCCGCGCGAAACCGAATCCGTATCGGCGGTAAAGAGCGGCAGCTTGCTCTCCTCGGCAACCGCGACCGCGCCTTCAAGCGCGGAGATGATCGTGTTGTCGGTCGGAATGTAGATCACATCGGCGCGGCCGACGAGCGCGCGTGCCGCACCCTGGACCTCGGCCGACTTGGTGGCGGCCGATTCGACCACCTTCAGGCCAGCCTTTTCGGCTTCAGCCTTCAGCACGGCGAGCAGCGAAACGGAATTCGCCTCGCCGGAATTGTAGAGATAGCCGATGCTTTTCACATCGGGCAGGATTTCCTTGATCAGCGCTATGTGCTCGGCGACCGGCGACATGTCGGAGAGGCCGGTGACATTGCCGCCGGGCTTGTCCATGTTCTTGACGAGCTGGGCGCCGAGCGGATCGGACACGGCCGTGAAGACGACAGGAATGTCACGTGTCGAGGAAACGACGGCCTGGGCCGAAGGCGTTGAAATCGGCACGATGACATTGGGCTCGTCGCCGGCGAACTGGCGGGCGATCTGGGCTGCCGTCGCCGGGTTGCCCTGCGCCGACTCGAACACGAATTTCAGGTTCTCGCCTTCCTTGTAGCCGGCCGCCGTCAGCGCATCGAGAACGCCCTTGCGCGCCGCATCGAGCGCCGGATGTTCGACGATCGCCGTCACGGCGACGGTGACGTCATCGGCCTTTGCGGGCAGGGAAAGGGCCAAACTGGCGGCAAGAGCGAGCAAAATCGGGCGCATGGGGATCCTCCTGAATGATTTTGGCGCTACTTTTAGGAAAAGCGCCCCCTGAAATCAATCGCGGAGAATTGTAGCAAGGATCAAACTTGCTGATCAGTCGTCGGCGCCGTGATTGGCGATCATCATCGCCTCGAAGGCCAGACGTTCGGTCTTGCGCATACGTTCGGATTCCGATTTCAGCTGACCGCAGGCGGCAAGAATGTCGCGGCCGCGCGGCGTGCGGATCGGCGAAGCATAGCCTGCCGAATTGATGAAATCGGCGAACTTCTCGATCTGCTCCCAGTCGGAACACTGGTAATTGGTGCCGGGCCAGGGATTGAACGGAATGAGGTTGATCTTCGCCGGCACGCCCTTCAGGAGCTTGATCAACCTTTTGGCGTCTTCCAGGCTGTCGTTGACATCCTTCAGCATCACATATTCGAAGGTGATGCGCCGCGCGTTCGAAAGGCCGGGATAGGTCCGGCAGGCCTCGATCAGCTCTTTCAGCGGGTACTTCTTGTTGATCGGCACGAGAATGTCACGCAGATCGTCGCGCACCGCATGCAGCGAAATCGCCAGCATGACGCCGATCTCCTCGCCGGTGCGGAAGATCTCCGGCACGACACCGGAGGTGGACAGCGTCACGCGACGCCTGGACAGCGACAGGCCGTCACCATCCGTGGCGATCAGCAATGCCTGCTTGACGGCATCGAAGTTATAGAGCGGCTCACCCATGCCCATCATGACGATGTTGCTGACCTTACGGCCCTCGGCAGGCATGATCGTACCCTGCGGCGCTTCACGGTCCGGGAAATCCCCAAGCCGGTCGCGGGCAAGCAGCAGCTGCGAAAGAATTTCCTCCGCCGTCAGGTTGCGCACCAGACGCTGCGTCCCGGTATGACAGAAGGAACAGGTCAGCGTACAGCCGACCTGGCTGGAAAGACAGAGCGTGCCGCGGCCCTCTTCCGGAATGTAGACGGCCTCGATCTCGACGGGACGCCCGGCACCGCGGGCGGGAAAGCGCAGCAGCCATTTGCGCGTGCCGTCGTTGGAAACCTGCTCCTCGACGATCTCGGGACGTTCGATGGTGAAATGCTGCTTCAGCATCTCCCGCATGTCCTTGGCGACATTCGTCATATGGTCGAAATCGGAAACCCCGCGCACATAGATCCAGTTCCAGAGCTGCGAGACGCGCATCTTGATCTGCTTCTCGGCCACACCCTTTTCCCGGAGTGCCGCCGCCATCTCCTCGCGCGACATGCCGATCAACGACGGCTTCTCGAGGCTGGCGGACGTGCGCGCCTGCGGCTTGGTGACAACGATCGCATCCATGACGGACATAGGCATTCATCCCGAATTCAAACATGTGGCTGCTCCTCGCAACCCCGCGGACTTCAGCGGTAAGCCGGAAGACCTGCGGGCGCATGACAGCACATCGGCAGAAGTTGAATGGCGGAACGGCGACTGAAATCGCGATCTGTCCGCTGTTGGCGCCGGCTTTAGCATCATTTTGCCCGCGCGTCACCATAGATGGAAACGACGAGGGCCGGCGCAAGGCCGGCCCTCGAAGATCTGCGAACAAAAAACGCTTACTTGCAGGTTTCGATCTGCTTCAGCGCAGCCGAGATACCCGAGAGCGAATAGCTGTAGGAGGTGCCTGTGCCCTTGCGCGAAACGGCATTCACCGTCATCGAATGACCGGTCTTCATCGCGGCGACGAGGGCGGGCTCCTGGGCCGCATTCTCGACCCAGCCGGCCTTGTCCTTGGTGAACATCACGAAGGTCTTGTTGTCGATGACGACGTTGATCTTCGAATTTTCCTTGACCGTGTAGCCCATCATCGCCTGCGGCTCGTAGGAGATGTTCTGGCCCGGACGCTGAGAGACGATGAAGAAATTGTCGCCGTGGTCGACGCTTGCCGGCTGCTTTGCCGTCGGAACGGACAGCACGTAGCAGACGGTGCTGTTGCCCGACTTGTAGGAGTAGGCGCCCCATGCCTGGAACTGCTGGATGCGGTTCGGCGCGGCCTGCTGCGCTTCCGCAACTCCGGCCATAACAAGGGTGAGTGCGAGAGCGGATACGATACTTTTTACAAACATGGATTCCTGCCGGTTCTTGCGATTCAAGGCCCGAAGCGATCATAGCGGGCGCCGCATAATCACGATCTGCTTTATTTTGACTTAATTCAGGTTACCAAATGGTCAACAATAGCTGCGATTTGTATCTGCCTGTGTCATTTCAGCTCGAGTGTCAATTTTCGCACCTTTGACGGTATCGGCCGCGACATCGTGCCCCGATGGCACTGGCCGTCCGTTCGGCTGAATTTAAGACACAAAGATTCAGGCAAGAGTTTGACGTTTCGCAAATCCGTTGTACCTCATTAAGACTTGGAAATCCGGGACGAAATTATTGCCGCAGGGGGCTGGTGAGGGGATATGGATGCCGAGGAAAGACAGCGTTTCGCTGCCCTCGCCAAGGCCGTCGCGGACGATCGCGACCAGCAGGCCTTTTCCATCCTGTTCGACTATTTCGCCCCTCGCCTGAAGGCCTGGCTGATGCGCCAGAAGATGACATCAGGCGAGGCCGAGGAACTGGTCCAGGAGATCATGATCGTGCTCTGGCACAAGGCAGGACTTTACGATGCCACGCGATCGTCCCTCTCGACCTGGCTTTTCCGCATTGCCCGCAATCGCCGCATCGACATGCGCCGCCGCGCCAATACCCGCATCTTCGACGAGACCGATCCGGCCCTGCAGCCGCCGGGTGATATCGGCGCGGAAGAGATCATCGCCAATGACGATCGCGACGCCAAGATACGCGCGGCCGTCGGTCAATTGCCGGAGGAACAGCGCGACATGCTGCGCGCCGCCTTCTTCCTCGGTCAATCGCATTCGGAGATCGCCGAATCAACCGGGCTGCCGCTCGGCACGGTGAAATCGCGTATCCGGCTTGCCTTCGGCAAGCTCCGCAAGGTGCTGGAACGCGAAATCGCCTGATGCATGTCGCCCAAAAGTGTGCAGCGGACGCGCTTTAGATCGTCTTCATCGCTTCTTCGGGTCGATCGGCGAGAACGCGGTCGGCGGCTTCGTAGTGGCCCGGCCGGATGTGGCCGCGCACCATGGCGAAGGCGGCCGAGAGCACGGCGATGTCGTCGGAAAAACCGATGACGGCGAAAACATCCGGGATCATGTCGATCGGCATGACGAAATAGGCGAGTGCTGCAAGCAGCACGCCGCGCACCTTGGTCGGCGTCTGCGGATCGAGCGCGCAATAGAAACCGGCGACGACATCGCGCGAGAAGGGGATCTGCCGCACCGCCCGCCGAAACGTCGGCCAGAATTTCTGCCTGACGGTTTTCTCGCGTCGGCTCTGGGTGTCCTCGTCGCCCGGCAAGAGGATTTCCCCGAATTTGACCTCGTCCATGCCTGCATCCCTTTTGTCCATGCGAACATATGGTGACGGCGCCCAGTCTTTCAATCGACCCCTTTCAATCGATCCCTTTCAATCGGCCCCGCTTTCAAACGACACGCCGCGCCGCAGCCTTCTCCATGGCTTTGGCGAGCTTGAAATCCAGTTCCGTCAGTCCGCCGGCATCATGCGTGTTCAGCATCACATCCACCCTGGAATAGACGTTGAACCATTCGGGATGGTGGTTGAGCTTCTCGGCCGCGAGTGCTGCCTGCGTCATGAAGCCGAAAGCCTCGACGAAATTTGCGAACTTGAACGTCTTCGATATCGAAGAACCCGCATCATTGAGCGCCCAGCCCGCAAGCTCGGTCAGTTCAGCCTCGGCCGCCGCCCGTTCCAGTCTTTCCATTTTCATGCCATGATCCTCTTCTCTGTCGACAGGTTACCGATGAAACGCATCAGCATCCTCTTCGTTTGCATGGGCAATATATGCCGTTCTCCGCTCGCGGAGGGAATTTTTGGCCATCTTGTCGCCGAGGCGGGGTTGACCGGCGATTTTACGATCGATTCCGCCGGCACTGGCGGCTGGCATGAAGGCGAGCCGCCCGATCGGCGTTCGATCGCCACCGCGAAAAGTCACGGCATCGACATATCGGGGCAGCGCGCTCGCTGCATTCAGCCGCTGCATAATTGCATCCTTAAATCGTCATCGATTTAAGGATGCAATTATGCAGCAATTCAAAGTGTTACAGCGTCCTTTGCGCGTCTGAAAAGACGCGCGGCGCTGTAAGGGATCTCAGGGATTTCGATCTGATCCTCGCCATAGACCGAGACAACCTGGCGGCGCTCGAAAAGAGCACACCGCCTGGGGCGAATATCCACCTTTTCGGTGATGCCGCGCTGGGAACGGGAGAGGATATCCCCGATCCCTATTATGGCGGCCCTGAAGGTTTCGAGCTGGTCTACACCAGGCTCTTGACCGGCTGCTGCAGGCTGCTCGAAACGCTGGGCGTCGAGCGTGCCTCGTGCAGCGGGAAAACTTCCTCGGTGAGGTAAGGCCCTCCACCGACCGATTCGCGCGACGAAAGCAGCACGAAGCGCGGTGCAGTGAACGTTGCCGTGTGGAAGTTGCCGCGTCCCGCCAGATATTGCACGACATCGTCGAGCCGCGAGGATTTGAGCCGCGCCAGCGTCACATGCGGCATGAATTTGCGGGGATCGGGCGGCAGGCCGATGCGCTGGCAGATGCGCTCGATCTCGCCCTGCAGCGCATGCATTTCAGGCGATGGCGAGACGCCGGCCCAGACCGAATGCGGTTTCTTCGAGCCGAACGAACCGATGCCTTCGAGCCGGAACTGGAATTCCGGCCGGTCGATCCGGTCGAGGCGTTCAACGATTTCATCGGCCGTGCGGCCGTCGACATCACCAATGAAGCGCAGGGTAATGTGGTAATTCTCCACATCGATCCACCGTGCTCCGGGGAGGCCGCCGCGCAGCAATGAAAGACTCATCGCCGCATTGCGCGGAATTTCGAGGGCGGTAAAAAGTCTCGGCATCACGAGCACTCCCCGAATCTTTTGCAGGTGCTCACACGGAATCATGCAATCAACAACCGCGCAAGCCCCTATTTCTTCACAGAAGAAATCGCTTCGACGAAATTTGTGACAGCAGGCTCCATCTTTTCGACCATAACGTCGACACCTCTCGCGTTCGGATGCATGCCGTCGTCGAGCTTCAACCCCGCCTCCAGCGCGACGCCGTCGAGGAAGAAGGCATAGAGCGGAAGCCCATGTTTTTCCGAGAGTTTCTGATAGATCGGGTTAAACCGCGCGGCATAATCCGCCCCCATGTTCGGCGGCGCTATGATACCGGCGAGCAGCACGGCAATCCCGCGATCCTTTAGCCGGGCAATCATCTGATCGAGATTCTTCTCGCTCTCCTCCGGCGGAATGCCGCGCAGCGCATCGTTGGCGCCAAGCTCGAGAATGACGCCATCGGTGCCGTCGGGTACCGACCAGTCGATACGCGCAAGCCCGCCTGTCGTCGTGTCGCCGGAGACCCCGGCATTGGCAATGGTGACGTCGAGCCCCTTCGCCTTCAGGGCCGTCTGCAGCTTTTCCGGAAAGCCGTCACCGGGCGGCAGCTGATAGCCCGCCATCAAACTATCCCCAAAACCGACGAGATTGATCGTCCGGGCATCGGCGGCAGTGGCAAGGATCAGCGAGACGGCGATGACGGTGAATTGAAGGGCGGCAACTTTAAATCTCATCCTGGTTTCCCTAGATTGGCGAGGTGCCGTTATGCGGCCTTTCCATTACGGACTTATATAGGGCGATTTCTGTTGGCAAAAACCATTATCGAGTTGAAGGGCGCCGATCTGACCCTTGGCAGCGCAGCCGCCTCCGTCCATGTGCTGAAGGGCATCGATCTCGATATCGCGGCCGGCGAATCCGTCGGCATCGTCGGCCCTTCCGGTTCCGGCAAATCCACCCTGCTGATGGTTCTTGCCGGGCTGGAGAAGCTCGACAGCGGCGAGATCAACATCAATGACACGCCGCTCCACGCGTTGAGCGAGGACCAGGTCGCCGATTTCCGCGGCCGCAACATCGGCATCGTCTTTCAGTCCTTTCACCTGATTGCCAATATGACGGCGTTGGAAAACGTCGCCGTGCCGCTCGAACTCGCCAATGTCGGCAACGCCTTCGAGATCGCTCATCGCGAGCTGAAATCGGTCGGCCTTGGCGAGCGGCTGAACCACTATCCCGGCCAGCTTTCCGGCGGCGAACAGCAGCGCGTGGCGATTGCCAGGGCGCTCGCCCCGTCGCCGGCCCTGCTGATCGCCGACGAACCGACCGGCAATCTCGATACCGAGACCGGCCGCCAGATCGCCGACGTCTTGTTCTCCAAGCAGGCCGAACGCGGCATGACCCTGCTTCTCGTCACCCATGACGTCTCGCTTGCAAACCGATGCTCGCGCCAGGTCCGCGTCCGCTCCGGCAGGATCGAGAGCGACAGCGCCGCCCGCCGTAGCGAAGCGGCGATCGCATGAGGATCGTCACGCCACGCGTCTCGCTCGCTTTTCGCCTGGCGCTACGCGAGCTGCGCGGCGGCATCCGCGGCTTCTACATCTTCCTTGCCTGCATCGCGCTCGGCACCGGCGCCATTGCCGCCGTCAATTCCGTTTCGCAGTCGATCACCGACACGATCGCCTCGCAGGGGCAGGAGCTGCTGGCCGGCGACGTCCGCTTCGAACTCAACAACCGCGAAGCCACGCCTCAGGAAATCGGTTTCCTCGAAGGCCTCGGCACCCTTTCAGTGTCGACAGGCCTGCGCTCGATGGCCCGCAAGCCCGACGGTTCCGATCAGGCGCTGGTCGAGGTCAAGGCCGTCGATGAAGCCTACCCGCTCTACGGCAAGTTCGTGGCCGAGCCGGACTATCCGCTTGCAGCGCTGCTTTCCAGCCAAAGCGGCACCTATGGCGCGGTCGCAGCGCCCCTCCTTCTCGATCGGCTCGGGCTTGCCGTCGGCGACGAGTTGCTGCTCGGCAACGTCAAGCTCAGCATCACCGGCACGGTGAAGACCGAGCCGGATGCGCTGTCGGAAGGTTTTGGCTTTGCGCCGCGTCTGCTCGTCAGCCGCCAGGCGCTCCAAGCCTCCGGACTGATCCAGACCGGAAGCCTGGTCGAACATGCCTACAAGATCAGGCTGAACGACAAGGGCGCGATGTCGGGCATCCAGGCGCGCGCCTCCAAGGAATTCCCCGCCGCCGGCTGGGCGATCCGCACCAGCGACCGTGCCGCGCCCTCGCTCACTGAGAACATCACCCGCTTCTCGCAGTTCCTGACCCTGGTCGGCCTCACCGCACTGATCGTCGGCGGCGTCGGTGTCGCCAATGCGGTGCGCGCCTTCCTCGATTCCAAGCGCACCACCATCGCCACCTTCAAATGTCTCGGTGCGCCGGCGCAGGTCGTCGTTCTGATCTACCTCTTCCAGATTGCCATCATCGCTCTCGGCGGCATCCTGATAGGCCTCGTCATCGGCGCCCTGTCGCCGATGTTCGCCGCCCAGTTTCTGGCGCAATTTCTACCGGTCTCGACTGCGCCGACCCTTTATCCCGGCGCCCTGCTGCTCGCTACGCTCTTCGGCATCCTGACGACGCTCGCCTTCGCCATCCTGCCGCTCGGCCACGCCCGCGAAGTGCCGGCGACGGCCCTCTTTCGCGAGCAAGGCTTCGAGGCCCGTCGCCTGCCTTCCTGGCCCTATATTCTGCTTGCCGCCCTGTTCATGGCCGGCCTTGCCGGCCTTGCCATCCTTACCGCCTATGACCGCTTCATCGCCGTCGTCTTCGTCGGCGCGATCGTCTTCGCCTTCGTCGTCCTGCGCCTCGTCGCGGCGCTGATCGCCTGGCTCGCGCGCCGGAGCCCGCGCGTCAATTCGCCGGCGCTGCGGCTGGCGATCGGCAACATCCACCGCCCCGGCGCACTGACGCCCTCGGTCGTCCTCTCGCTCGGCCTTGGCCTGGCATTGCTGGTAACCCTGACGCTGATCGACGGGAACCTGCGCCGGCAGCTGACCGGCCGGATGAACGAGGGTGCGCCGAACTTCTTCTTTGTCGATATCCAGAGCGCCGAGGTCGATGCCTTCCGCGATCTCGTCCAGGCGCAGGCGCCGCAGGGCAAGCTCGTCGAGGTGCCGATGCTGCGCGGCCGGATCATCGCCTTCAACGGCGAGGACGTCACCAAGATGAACGTGCCGGCAGCCGGCCGCTGGGTGCTGAACGGCGACCGCGGCATCACCTATGCCGAAACCCTGCCGGAGAACGCCGCCCTCACCGAAGGCAAATGGTGGGACAAGGATTACAGCGGCGAGCCGCTCGTCTCCTTCTCCTCGGAAGAGGCGCATGAGCTCGGCCTCAAGATCGGCGATACGGTCACCGTCAACGTGCTCGGCCGCAACATCACCGCGAAGATCGCCAGTCTGCGCCGCGTCGAGTGGGAATCGCTGTCGATCAATTTCGTCATGGTCTTCTCGCCGAATACCTTCCGCGGCGCCCCGCATGCGTGGCTGGCGACCCTGACCGATCCCTCTTCGACACCGGCCGAAGATGCCGCGATCCTCAAATCGGTCACCAACACCTATCCGACGATCACCAGCGTGCGCGTCAAGGACGCGATCGATATCGTCAACCAGCTGGTCGCACAGCTGGCGACCGCGATCCGCGCCGCTGCCTCCGTCGCCCTCATCGCCTCGATCCTCGTCCTTGCCGGCGCGCTTGCCGCCGGAAACCGGGCGCGCACCCACGACGCGGTGGTGCTGAAGACGCTCGGCGCCACGCGCGCCATGCTGATCCGCGCCTTCAGCTACGAATATCTGATCCTCGGCCTCGCAACTGCGATCTTCGCGCTGATCGCCGGCGGGGTTGCCGCCTGGTTCATCGTCGCCCGCATCATGCGGCTACCCTCGACCTTTCTACCCGACGTGGCCGGACTGACGCTTGTGACCGCGCTCATCCTAACCGTCGGCATCGGCCTGATCGGTACCTGGCGCATCCTTGGGCAGAAGGCGGCCCCCGTTTTGCGCGAGCTTTGACCAGTCAGCGGCACTCAAACCCTTCACCTTACGGCGATTTAACCGGCCGAGGCTTTGCAAGCCTCTTGTTTGCAATGGGCGAAAGCCTCATATTGTTCGCAGGCATGCTGGAGCTCCGCAGCGGCGCCCGGGTCGAAAACCCCGACACCGTATTTCCATCGGAGCTTGTAAGAGGAAACTATGGCTGATCTTCGTAACTATCAAAGCCGCGTTCAGACCGGCGAGATGATTGATCAAGGCCTGCGCGCTTATATGCTCAAGGTCTACAACCTGATGGCGCTGGGCCTGGCGATCACCGGTGTGGCCGCATATCTGTCGTTCCAACTCGCCTTCGCCAATGGCGAACTGACCGCTTTCGGTCAGGCGATCTATGTGAGCCCGCTGAAGTGGGTGGTCATTCTGGCGCCGCTGGCTCTGGTGTTCTTCCTGAGCTTCCGGATCAATACGATGACGGTGGCCGCCGCCCAGACGACCTTTGCGGTCTATGCCGCGCTCGTCGGCCTGTCGCTCTCGTCGATCTTCCTGATCTATACGGGCCAGAGCGTCGTGCAGACCTTCTTCGTCACCGCCGCCTCCTTTGGCGCGCTGTCGCTTTACGGCTACACGACGAAGCGTAACCTGTCGGCGATGGGCTCGTTCCTGATCATGGGTCTGTTCGGCCTGATCATCGCTTCGCTGGTCAACATCTTCCTGGCGTCATCCGCCGTGCAGTTCGCGATCTCGGTACTCGGCGTGCTGATCTTCGCAGGCCTCACCGCCTATGATACGCAACGGATCAAGGAATTGTACCTGGAAGCCGATGACGTCGCCGTCGCCGGCCGCAAGGCGATCATGGGCGCGCTGACGCTCTATCTCGACTTCATCAACCTCTTCATGTTCCTGCTGCAGTTCATGGGCAACCGTAAATAAGCAGGACCGACTGAGATCGAAAAGGCGGCTTCGGCCGCCTTTTTTGTTGCGCAGGCTTTCGCGGGATGGTTTTAGGAAGAGATATCCTCCTCAATGGATCTGCCGCCAAAATGTCCTTCCTCCTGCGCGATGCCACGCAAGCCGATATTCCCGCCATTGCCGATATCTATCGCGAATCCGTCCTGAACGGCGTCGCGAGCTATGAGATCGTACCGCCGTCCGAGGCCGAGCTGGCGCAACGTTTTGCGGCCATCGTCAGCCAGCAATATCCCTATATCGCCGCGGTCGATGCGGATGGAACCCTGCTCGGCTACGCCTATGCCTCGGCGTTTCGCACGCGTCCTGCCTATCGCTGGCTGGTCGAGGATTCGATCTATCTGGCGCCTGAGGTCCGCGGCCGGGGCATCGGCAAGGCGTTGCTTGCCGAACTGATCGACCGCTGCACCGGACTCGGTTTTCGTCAGATGGCAGCCGTCATCGGCGGCGCCAGCCCGGCCTCGATCGCGCTTCATCGCGCAGCCGGCTTCGAGGAAGTCGGTCTGATGAAGGGCACCGGCTATAAGCATGGCCGCTGGCTGGACACGATGTTCATGCAGCGCGCGCTCGGCGAAGCCATGACGAGCGATCCGGATCCGTCCGTCTATCCCGGCACGCTGTTTGCCGGCTGATGCGGCTTAATGCATGTCGCCCAAAAGTGTGCAACGGTTTTGGGATAACGACATGCATAAACAGAGACTTAAAGCGCTACGCGCTTTATTTGTCGACCAGCTTCAGGGCCTTGTCGAACACCTTCAGCACTTGGTTCAACTCGTGACCGCGCTTCAGGATGGTGCCGTTGGTGTTGATCACGGAATAGGCGCCCTGCTTGGCGGCGAGCTTCGGGTTTTTCTCGATGCGGAAGAGCGGCATTTCGCCGGAACGCTTGAAAACGGAAAAAACCGCCCTGTCCTTCAGATGATCAATGGCGTAATCGCGCCAGTCACCATCACCGACCATCCGGCCGTAGATCCAGAGGATCGCGTCCAGCTCGCGCCGGTGGAAGGTCACCGGAAGCGGATCCTTGCTTTGTCTGTATTCCCTGAGATCGACGACGACTGAGGAACTATTGTCGACGGAGCGGCTCTCGCCGTGTCGCAAATCCGGCTGATCTGTCATCAGTCTCCCGAGGCCTCCGCTTGTGACAGGAGAGTGACAGTTTGCCCGAGCCGTCACAAATTGCAAGACCATCGCCCGACACATTCGGCCGCACTACAGTGCCGCGCTCGCAAGCACGACACGCTGGGGAGAGCCGACGCTTTCTCCGCAGCGCCGCATTTCAGTCAAAACAGCGCCTCATTTGCAGGAGATTTATGCATTCCAGTTTGGCGCCAGCGCGCCAAAGGGCCCGGCGGAGCGTATCGACCTTAACCCCAGCCCCGAATACGTTCGGCCGGGCCGCCCAGAACTTCATCCGAAAGCGGATGGAATCTCAGATATTTTTGCCAGCCATCACCACGGTCGCGCCAAGGATCGCAGCCGGGTCGCCATCTGCGGTCGCCGATTGCAGCAGGATGGCGCAGCCCTCAAGCTGCGGCCGCTGCAGGACGCTTGCCGGCAACGTCAGACTCGTTGCCTTGCCGTCCCACATGCCGACGGTTTCGACATTGGTGACGCTGTGCAGATAGGAGATCTTCTTGCCGCTGTTCTCGCCCTTTTCGACATCGATCGTCTTTTCCTTATCGAAATAGACCATCACGACATTGGCTTTGCCCTGTCCGGCGCCGATTTTGATCTCCAACTCGTCGCCGCGCATCGCGGCACTGATCGGAACGGTCAGCCCGTTGCCTTCGCTGCTAAAAGTGTCGATCTTGCTGTTGATGCCATTCAGATCGGCGCCGGCCAGATGGCCGCGTCCGTTGACGATCGCCTGCGGCGTGTAGACGTTGCTGCGGCCCATCGTCCTGGCATAGCCGTACTGCCGCTCGGTGTTTTCCTTGGAGCTCAGCGTATCGGCCCAGCCGAGATAGTTCCAGTAATCGACATGGTAGGCGAGCGCGATAACATCGCCCTGGTTCACCAGCTTGCGGAAAGCGGCATCAGCGGGAGGACAGGAGGAGCAGCCCTGAGACGTGAAGAGTTCGACGACACCTTTCGGCGTACCGTCTTCGGCCTGCAGCGGGCCTGAGAGAACAACGCCGGCAATCAGCGGAATCAAAAAACGGGGGGACATTCACCTGCACCTCTTTTTCAGCGCCGGCGGCGTGTTTGAACCGGGGCGCTGATATGAACGTACGAATAATCCCTCAGGGTCCAAACGGAAAGTCACGAACGGGTGAGACCTAGCCCGACCGGAACCTGCGTAAAACAAATCATCGTGAGCCCGTCCAAATACTGTCCGCATCAAAGAAAAGCCGCCGGAGATTGCTCTCCAGCGGCTATTATCACGCGCATCTCTTAAAAAATCAGGCAGCTAGATCGCGCAGAACCGTCTGCAGGATGCCGCCATTGTTGAGGTAGATCACCTCGTCGAGCGTGTCGACGCGCGACAGCAGTGGAACCTCCTTCACAGTGCCGTCGCTATAGGTGATCCTGGCGATCTTCTTCTCGCGCGGTTTGATCTTTTCCAGACCTTCGATGGTGACGAGTTCATCGCCCTTGAGGCCGAGGCTCTGCCAGGTCGTGCCCTCTTCGAAGACGAAGGGAATGATACCCATGCCGACCAGGTTCGAGCGATGGATGCGCTCGAAGGACTGGGCGATCACCGCTTTGACGCCGAGCAGGCTGGTGCCCTTGGCAGCCCAGTCGCGCGAGGAGCCGTTGCCATATTCGACACCGGCGAAGATGACGAGCGGCACGCCTTCTTGCTTGTACTGCATTGCGGCGTCGTAGATCGAGGTCTCTTCCTTCGACGGGTAATGGATGGTGTACCCGCCTTCCTTGCCGTTCGGGCCAAGCATGTGGTTGCGGATGCGGATATTGGCGAAGGTGCCGCGCATCATCACTTCATGGTTGCCGCGGCGTGTGCCGTACTGGTTGAAGTCGGCAACGGCGACGTCGTGGTCGATGAGGTAGGCACCGGCTGGCGATGCCGCCTTGATCGAACCGGCCGGCGAGATGTGGTCGGTGGTGATCTTGTCGCCGAATAGGCCGAGAACCCGGGCGCCCTTGATGTCGGAGACGCCGGTGCCCTTCTTGCCCATGCCGACGAAGTAGGGCGGGTTCTGCACATAGGTCGAATCGTCGTCCCAGGCATAGGTCTGGCCCGGCGGGATCTGAACGGCCTGCCAGTTGACGTCGCCCTTGAAGACATCGGCATACTTGCGTTCGTAGAGCTCACGGGTCACGTATTTCAGGATGAATTCCTGGACTTCCCTAGAGGTCGGCCAGATGTCCTTGAGATAGACCGGGTTGCCGCTCTCATCCTCGCCGATCGGCTCCTTGGTCAGATCCTTCTGTACCGTGCCGGCAAGCGCGTAAGCGACGACGAGCGGCGGGGATGCGAGGTAGTTCGCCTGCACGTCGGGCGAGATACGGCCTTCGAAGTTACGGTTGCCGGAGAGAACGCCGGAAACGATAAGGCCCTTGTCGTTGATCGTCTTCGAGATCGGTGCCGGCAGCGGGCCGGAATTGCCGATGCAGGTGGTGCAGCCGAAGCCGACGAGGTTGAAGCCAAGCTTGTCGAGATCGGCCTGCAGGCCCGACTTGGCGAGATATTCACCGACGACCTGCGATCCCGGAGCCAGAGAAGTCTTCACCCACGGCTTCGTCTTCAGTCCCTTGGCAACGGCGTTGCGGGCAAGAAGGCCGGCGGCGATCAGCACTGACGGGTTGGAGGTGTTGGTGCACGATGTGATGGCAGCGATCGCCACGTCGCCATGGCCGAGATCGAAATCCATGCCTTCGACGGCATAGCGATTGTTCAGCTGGCCGGGCTTCTTGTAATCCGCGTCCATCGAGCCGGCGAAACCGGTCGCGATGTTCTCGAGCGAGATGCGGCCTTCCGGACGCTTCGGGCCGGCCATCGACGGCACGACGTGGCTAAGATCGAGTTCCAGCGTATCGGTGAAGACGAGCTCGGAACCGTCGCCCTCGCGCCACATGCCTTGCGCCTTCGAATAGGCTTCGACGAGCGCGATCCGGTCACGCGTGCGGCCGGACATGGTGAGATAGTTGATGGTTTCGCCGTCGACCGGGAAGAAGCCGCAGGTCGCGCCGTATTCCGGGCCCATGTTGCCGATCGTCGCGCGGTCGGCGAGCGGCATGTTGTCCATGCCGGGGCCGAAGAATTCGACGAACTTCGAAACGACGCCCTTCTTGCGCAGCATCTGCACGACGGTAAGGACGAGGTCGGTCGCCGTGACGCCTTCCTTGAGCTTGCCGGTCAGCTTGAAGCCGATGACTTCGGGCAGCAGCATCGAGACCGGCTGGCCGAGCATCGCAGCTTCCGCTTCGATACCGCCCACACCCCAGCCGAGAACGCCGAGACCGTTGATCATCGTCGTGTGGCTGTCCGTGCCGACGCAGGTATCGGGATAGGCGATCGTCTCGCCGTCCTCTTCCTTGGTCCAGACGGTCTGGCCGAGATATTCGAGATTGACCTGATGACAGATGCCGGTGCCGGGAGGCACGACGCGGAAATTCTTGAAGGCCTGCTGGCCCCACTTCAGGAAGCGGTAGCGCTCGCCGTTGCGCTGGTATTCCAGCTCCACGTTCTTGGCGAAAGCCTGCGGCGTGCCGAATTCGTCGACGATGACGGAGTGGTCGATGACGAGGTCGACCGGAACGAGCGGGTTGATCTTCTCGGGATCGCCGCCGAGCGACACCATCGCGTCGCGCATCGCGGCAAGATCGACGACGGCAGGAACGCCGGTGAAGTCCTGCATCAGCACGCGCGCCGGCCGATAGGCGATTTCGTTTTCGACCGCACCCTTATTGTTCAGCCATTCGGCAACGGCCAGGATGTGCTCCCTGGTGACCGACTGGCCGTCTTCGAAGCGCAACAGGTTTTCGAGCAGCACCTTCATCGAATAGGGAAGCTTCGACACGCCGGCCAGACCGTTTGCCTCAGCCTTGGGCAGGCTGTAATAGACATAGTCCTTCCCGTTGACGGAAAGCGTGGAACGACAATTGAAACTGTCAAGAGATTTAGACACGAGAGACCCCGTTTCTGATAGCCAACACAGTCGTGCGAACGCCTATGCACTTAATGCACATCAGGATGCGGGTACGGCCATTTCCGCTGTCCGCACGTGGAACAGACGCTCCAAGTTCGGCGCAAGGATGAAATTCACGCCGACCGCTGGCGTGGTTGCAGGTCTTATAGATAATTTCCTAAAAACTTGCCATACCCGAGCACGGTCAAAATCGGACATTTTTTGACCGCCGCAGGCCGAAACCAGGAAAGAGCCGCCGCATGCATCTCACTGCCGACAATCTGGCTGCAAGGCGCGGTGAAGATCTCATTTTCGTTAACATTTCCTTTCACTTGGCAGCCGGCGAGGCGCTTGTCCTCACGGGAAGAAACGGATCGGGAAAGTCCACTTTGCTGCGCGTCGTCGCGGGCCTCCTCAGGCCGGAAAAAGGCACTGTCATCTTCTGCGACGAAGAGAGCCCGGGAGGCCGGCATCCCGGCGAGGTCAGCCACTACCTCGGCCATCGAAATGCGATGAAGAGTGAACTTACGGTTGCAGAAAACCTCGATTTCTGGCGCGCCTTTCTCGGCAATACAGGCTCCGCCGCCGCCCTTTCCACCGAGGACGCCACTGACGCCGTCGGTCTTGCCGGCATCACCCATCTTCCCTTCGGTTATCTCTCCGCCGGCCAGCAGCGCCGGATAGCCTTCGCCAAGCTGCTCGTTGCCCACCGCCCAGTCTGGATCCTCGACGAGCCGACCGCGGCACTCGATGCCAGCGCCGACCGGCTGCTTACCGATTTGATTGAAGCGCATCAGACAAGGGGCGGCATCGTGCTGGCGGCGACACATCAGCCGCTGGGGTTGGAGAATGAGCAGATATTGAAGATGACGGGCTTTGCCGGGGTGGATCATGGGGTATGGGGTTGAGCTTGTCAGCGCATGACGTCAAGACCCCTCCCCAACCCCTCCCCACAAGGGGGAGGGGCTACGGTGCCGCGCTGTCTCGCACAAACCTCATCGTAGCAGTCGGCAGAACCGTAACAGCCGGCGAAACCTTTGCTTTCGGCCACCGGCGCGGACCACAGCTTAACCCCTCCCCCTTGTGGGGAGGGGTTGGGGAGGGGTCTTCCTCACATCCCCGCAACGAGTGCGCCGCATGACCGCCCTCTTCCTCCGCGACCTGAAACTTTCCATCCGCGCCGGCGGCGGTGCGTTGATCGGCGTGCTGTTCTTCCTGACCATCGTCGCCGTCATTCCCTTCGGCGTCGGCCCCGATCTCAAGCTGCTGTCGCGCATCGGCCCCGCCATCGTCTGGATCGGCGCCCTGCTTGCCGCCCTTCTCGGCCTCGACCGCCTGTTCCAGGCCGAGCGCGACGACGGATCGCTCGACTTGATGCTGATGCAGGAAACGCCGCTCGTCCTCACCGTGCTGGTCAAATGCTTCGCCCATTGGACGGCCACCAGCCTGCCGCTGGTCATCGCCTCGCCGCTGCTCGGCCTCTTCATGAACATGGACGAGACGGCGATTGCTGCCACCATGCTGACGCTGCTGGTCGGCTCGCCTGCCATCACCTTCATCGGCGCCGTGGGTGCTGCCGTTGCCGTGGCGCTGCCCCGCGGCGGCCTGCTGGTCTCGATCCTCGTGCTGCCGCTGACCATCCCGGTGCTGATCTTCGGCGTCAGCGCCACCTATGCCGCAGTCGAGGATCCCGCCCCCTTCCTGCCGCCCTTGCTGATCCTCCTTGCGCTGACACTCTTCTTCGCCGTCATCGGCCCGGCAGCAGCCGCTCTGGCGCTGCGAAACACAGCGGATTGATGGGCCATTCGATTGCGGGAAAAGCCGGATCAAGGTAAGGAAACGGTCATGAGCGAAACGAGCCTTGCCATCAGCAAATTCAGCGATCTCGCCAACCCGACGCGGTTTCTGGCGCTGGCGGCGCGCGCCATTCCGTGGCTCGCCGGCATCACCGCCCTCTGTTTCGCGGCCGGCCTCTATCTGAGCTTCGCCACCGAAGGCGATTACCAGCAGGGCGAGACCGTGCGCATCATGTATGTGCATGTGCCCTCGGCCTGGCTTTCGATGATGTGCTATACGATCATGAGCGCCTCGGCGATCGGCACTCTGGTCTGGCGCCATCCGCTGGCCGATGTCTCCGCCAAGGCCGCAGCCCCGCTCGGCGCCGCCTTCACCCTGCTTGCACTCGTCACCGGTTCGCTCTGGGGCAAGCCGATGTGGGGTACCTGGTGGGTCTGGGATGCGCGGCTGACCTCTGTCTTCGTTCTCTTCCTGATGTATCTCGGGCTGATTGCGCTCGGCCGTGCCATCGACGATCCGTCGAAGGCCGCGCGCGTCAGCGCCGTGCTCATCCTCGTCGGCTTCGTCAATATTCCGATCATCAAATTCTCGGTCGAGTGGTGGAACACGCTGCACCAATCGGCAAGCGTGCTGCGCCTCGATGGGCCGGCGATCGATCCGGAATTTCTGCGGCCGCTCTTTGTCATGGCGATCGCCTTCACCCTGCTTTTCTTCACCCTGCACATCATGGCGATGAGGAACGAGATCTGGCGCCGCCGCATTGCCGCCCAGCGCCGTCTTGCCGCCCGCATGGCGAGCCGGGAGGAATAGCCGTGACGCATGCCTTCTACGTCTACGCTTCCTATGGCTTTGCAGCCCTGGTAACGATCGTCGTCACGGTCTGGACCTGGGCCGACGGCCGCGCCCGCCGCAGGGAACTTGCAGCCCTTGAGGCTGCCGGCATCCGCCGCCGTTCGGCGCGCCCCAAGGTCGGTGTGGGGGATGGCGAATGAACGACACGCCGGAAAACACCGTCGCCAAGCCGCGCGGGCTGAGCCGTTACGCATTGGCGCTGCTGCCACTCGTCGTCTTCGGCGGCATTGCGGCCACGGCCGCAAAGATGCTCTACGACCAGGATTTCCATGGCAAAAACATCGCCGAAATTCCCTCCGCCCTGATCGGCACCAAGGCGCCGGCGCTGAACCTGCCGCCGCTCGACGGCGCAAACCTGCCGGCGCTGACCGATGCGGCAATCAAGGGCAAGCTGACCCTCGTCAACGTCTTCGCCTCATGGTGCCTCCCCTGCCGGGAAGAACATCCGATATTGAAAGAACTGGCAAAAGACGGCCGGCTGAACATCGTCGCCATCAACTACAAGGACCAGAGCGACAACGCCCTGCGTTTCCTCGGCGAGCTCGGCAACCCCTACCAGGCGATCGGCATCGATCCGAACGGCAAGGCAGCGATCGACTGGGGTGTCTACGGCATTCCGGAAAGCTATCTGGTCGGGCCTGACGGCACGATCCTCTACAAGCGCGTCGGTCCCTTCGACGATATCAGCCTGAAGGAGGGCCTGTTTCCGGCAATGGAAAAGGCGCTGGGCAAGCCGGCCCTGAGTGAGTGATCCACAAAAGAGGCCCTAGAGCCCGCCCTGCCAGACCTTGATGGCCTCCACAGGCCAGATCAGCATCACCACATTCAGCGTCAGGTTGTCGCGGATGATATAGCCGGTGAAAATCTCGAAGAAGATGGCGATCGCCACCGTCAGCACCACCGGCGCACGACGCGCAAAGAAGAAGCCGACGCACATGAAGACGGTGTCCATCGCCGAATTCAGAATGCTGTCGCCGTAATAATCGAGCGCGATCGTCGCCGTGCGGTAGCGGTCGATGATGAGAGGTGAATTCTCGAGCAACTCCCAGCCGGATTCGATGACGAGCGCCAGCAGCAGCCTTGCCGCCAACGGCTTGCCGCGCAGGATGAGATGCGCGAGCCCGTAGAACAGGAAGCCGTGGATGATGTGCGACGGCGTGTACCAATCCGATAGATGCTGCGAATTGCCGCTGGTATTGACCCCGCCCTCCCACAGCTTGACAGTGCCGCAGGCGCAGATCGGCACGCGGCCCATCATATATTCGGCGACGATCTGGATGATCAGGACCGCAAGGCAGGCGACAAACCAGAAGCTCTGGTGTCTTACGCGAGACTCTGCATCGACAGCGCTCACTTCTCGCCGTCCGTTTCCAGGTTGACGCTATGCTTCAGCACCAGCGGCATCTGCGCCAGCGTGAAAATGATGGTGATCGGCATCGTGCCCCAGACCTTGAAGGCGACCCAGGTACCATCGGAAAAATTGCGCCAGACGACTTCGTTCAGCACGGCAAGGAAGAGAAAGAAGATGCCCCAGCGGATGGTGAGCTTGCGCCAGCCCTCGGCATCGAGCTGGAACGCGGCGTTGAAGACATAGCCGAGCAGCGACTTGCCGAAGGCCAGCCCGCCGAGCAGCGCCACTCCAAAGAGCGCATTGACGATGGTCGGCTTCATCTTGATGAAGGTCTCGTTCTGCAGCCAGATCGACAGCGAGCCGAAGATGACGACGACGATGCCGGATACAAAAGGCATGATCGGCAGATGGCCGAGCACGATCTTCGAAACGATCAGCGAGATGATCGTCGCCGCCATGAAGAGCCCGGTCGCGACGAACAGCGGCCCGCCCAATTCGGAAAGAGCAGGAAACGTCTCCACCAGCCACTGGCCGCGCAGATTGGCGAAGAAGAAGATCAGCAGCGGTCCGAGTTCCAGCGCCAGTTTCAGCAGCGGGTGATGCCGGTCGGCAGCAGACGGGGTGATATCGCTTTCGGTGCTCATGCGTTCTTCAAACCTGTTTTCCTGGAAACTGCTTCCGGCCGTGCCCTGCAGGCTTTCGGCGGCATATCTGTGGCATCATTGCCCAAGTCCGGCAATGGCATGGGCAAAATCCTCGGCCTCGAACGGCTCCAGATCCTCGACGCCCTCGCCGACGCCGATGAAATAGACCGGCAGCTTGTGCTTGGCGGAGATGGCGACGAGAATGCCGCCGCGCGCCGTGCCGTCGAGCTTGGTCATGATCAGCCCGTTGACGCCGGCGACGTTGCGGAAGATCTCGACCTGGCTGAGCGCGTTCTGCCCGGTCGTGGCATCGAGGGTCTGCAGCACGGTATGCGGCGCATCGGGATCGAGCTTGCCGAGCACCCGCACGATCTTCTCAAGCTCGGCCATCAGCTCTGCCTTGTTCTGCAGGCGGCCGGCGGTATCGACGATCAGCACGTCGCATTTTTTCGCCTTTGCCTGTTCGAAAGCGTCATAGGCAAGGCCGGCGGCATCGGCGCCGAGCTTGGTGCCGATGAATTCGGATTTTGTCCGATCGGCCCAGATTTTCAGCTGCTCGATCGCCGCCGCACGGAACGTGTCACCGGCAGCCAGCATCACCTTCAGCCCGGCGCCGGAAAGTTTTGCCGCAAGCTTGCCGATCGTGGTCGTCTTGCCGGTGCCGTTGACGCCGACGACGAGGATGACATGCGGCTTGTGCGAGAGGTCGAGCTGCAGCGGCTTGGCGACCGGCTTCAGGACCTTGGCGATTTCGGACGCCATGATCCGGCTGACATCCTCGCCGGTGACATCCTTGCCATAACGTTCGGAGGCAAGCGTGTCGGTGACGCGCATGGCGGTCTCGACACCGAGATCGGCCTGGATCAGCAGGTCCTCGAGATCCTGCAGCGTCTCGTCATCGAGCTTGCGCTTGGTGAAGAGCGCGGTGATCTGGCCGGTCAGTTGCGAAGAGGTGCGTGCAAGACCGTTGCGCAGGCGCTGGAACCAGCTGAGTTTTGGCTGCAGGATAACCGGCTCCGGCTCGACGGCCTTCGGGCCGGTGGCAAAGCCTCTGGGGAGGATGGGCGATTCAAGCTTCGGCTGTTCAGCGGCGATCTCGGAAGGTTCGGTGGGTGCGATACCCCTCTCTGCCCTGCCGGGCATCTCCCCCACAAGGGGGGAGATCGGCTGGACGGCGATCTCTTGTTCCACATCGATCTCAGGCGAAATCTCTGAAAGCGCTTCTGCGGCTTCCGCGGCCTCTTCGACGAAAGCCGGCGCGCCAGTCTCCGAATGATCTCCCCCCTTGTGGGGGAGATGTCCCGAAGGGACAGAGGGGGGTGCTTCCGCAACGTCCGCAGCAATCGGATGGGCTTCCGTCTCCGCTTCCGCCGCAGCTTCCGCTTCCAACAGCGATAACGGCACGACACTCATATCGTTCAGCTGGTCGGCGGCGGGCAGGATTGCGGATTCGACATCGTCGTCAGCAACCGGCGCCTCTACCCCGCCCTCGTCAATATCGGCAGCCGGCCCGCCGGCCGTATCCATTTCCTCGGCCAGCACCGGATCGTCAGCAACCGGCAGATCTTCGTCGCGCGAACGCGGCTCCAGCTCCCTTTCCACGGCCGCAGGCACGGGTTCTTCAGCCGGCTTGCCGAAGGTGAAGACCTTTTTGATGAAACTGAGCGCCATGGGGATTCCGTGAAAGTCAGGCCGCTGCTGCGGCCGTCAATTGCATGTCGAGATGTTTGCCATTGTGGCCGGTGATCGTGACCGGCACAAGTTCGCCGGGACGAAGGCCGGGGGCCGCGACCAGCGTGAAGTTCTCCGTATGCGCCAGGCCGTTGTTTTCAACAAGCAGCCATTGCCGGGTTCCGATCATCCCATCGAGATGGGATTGATGCAGCATATGTCCAGCGGCGCGCAGCCTTGCGGCGCGATCCTTGACCAGCGACCGGTCGAGTTGCGGCATGCGGGCGGCCGGTGTGCCGGGACGCGGACTGTAGGGGAAGACATGCAGATGAGCGATGCCAGCCTCTTCGGCCAGCCGGATGGCATTCTCGAACATCTCTTCGGTTTCGGTGGGAAAGCCGGCAATCATATCGGCGCCGAAGCTCATCTCGGGGCGCAGGCGGCGCGCATCCTCGATGAAACGCAGCGCATCGGCGCGCAAATGCCGGCGCTTCATGCGCTTCAGGATCATGTCGTCGCCATGTTGCAGCGAAAGATGCAGATGCGGCATGAAACGTGGCTCGTCGGCAATCAGATCCATCAGGTGGGCATCGGCCTCGATGCTGTCGATCGAGGAAAGCCTGAGCCGACGGATATCGGGGATCTGCTTCAGCAGCGTCTTCGCCAAAAGCCCGAGCGTCGGGGCGCCCGGCAGATCGCCGCCATAGCTGGTGGCATCGACGCCGGTCAGCACGATTTCGCGATAGCCGCCGTCGACGAGCTTGCGGGCCTGATCGACGACGGCTCCCATCGGCACGGAGCGGGAATTGCCGCGGCCATAGGGAATGATGCAGAAAGTGCAGCGATGGTCGCAGCCATTCTGCACCTGGATGAAAGCACGCACATGGCCGTCGATATGCCTCACCATCTGCGGCGCCGTCGCCTTGACGCTCATGATGTCGTTGACGCGGAGCTTCTCTTCAGCAGAAACGCCGAAATCCGGCAGGCTGCGATAGGAGGCGCTCGTCAGCTTCTCCTCGTTGCCGAGCACGGCATCGACCTCCGCCATCGCGGCGAAGGTCTGCTTTTCCGTCTGCGCGGCGCAGCCGGTGACGATGATGCGGGCATGCGGATTGTCGCGCCGTGCCCGGCGGATCGCCTGGCGGGCTTGGCGCACGGCCTCGCCGGTCACGGCACAGGTGTTGACCAGTATGGCGTTGTTGAGCCCGGCCTTCTCAGCCTGCGCCTTCATCACTTCGGATTCATATGTGTTGAGGCGGCAGCCGAAGGTAATGACCTCGATGCCGCTCACTGCGCCTCGGCCTCTCGGGTATCATCGCGCGACCAGAGACCGGTCGACGGATCGACCCTGCCGGACCATTCCCATTCGGCCGGGCCGGTCATGATGACGTGATCGTCGCGCTCGCGCCATTCGATCGAAAGCGTGGCCGGCGGCTTGGCGCTTGCCACATTGATCGTCACCTTGCGGCCGGTGCGGCCGGTGCGCGCAGCACTGACCGCAGCAGAACAGGCAGCCGAACCGCAGGCAAGCGTCAGTCCCGCGCCGCGCTCCCAGGTGCGCGTCGTCACCGATGTCGGCGACGTCACTTGCGCCAGCGTGATATTGGCGCGCTCGGGAAACATCGGATGGTTTTCGAGCAACGGCCCGAAGCGGGCGAGATCATAGGACATCACGTCCCTGTCCACCCAGAAGATCGCATGCGGATTGCCCATCGACATCACTGAGGGCGAATGCAGCACCGGCTTGTCGATCGGGCCGATCTGCAGCTCGATGCGGCTGGTATCATGGAATTCTTCCGCCAGCGGGATCCTGTCCCAATCGAACACCGGCCGGCCCATATCGACCGAGATCGTCCCGTCCTCGTGCTCGACGGCATTGAGGATGCCGGCGACCGTCTGGAAGGTAAAGACCTTCCTGCCGGTCTCGGCGGCAAGCGCCTGCACCACGCAGCGCGTGCCGTTGCCGCAGGCCTGCGCCTTCGAGCCGTCGGAATTCAGGATATCGATGAAGGCATCGGTGCCTTCGGCCTTCGGATCATGGATCGCCATGATCTGATCGAACTCAGTCTGCGGATCGGCATTGAGCGCGACCGCCGCCGCCGCCGTGACTTTGTCCGGCCGGCCGCGCATGTCAACGACCAGGATCTTGTTGCCAAGCCCGTTCATCCTCGCGAATTCGACCGTTGCGCTCATGGGTATCATTCCGTCCGTCTTTCCGGTCTATATGGCGGAAATGCGAAGGAATTACCAGTGGTGAGTGCCGGGCAGGCGCTGCAGCCTGCCGACCCTTTCGATGCAGTTTGGCTTTTACCGCTGTGCACCCTCAGGATCGAAAGACGCAGCATGGGCTTCGACAATAGCTGCGGTGATGACCTTTCTCAGCTCGTAGACCAGCGAGCGGGACCGCTTGCGATCCAGATCCTGTGCCGCCTTCGCCAGATTCAGGCCTTCGTTCAGGACAATATGATGGGCCCGCGCCAGCGCCCAGCTCTCAATATCAGCATTTAGCATTCGATATCTCCGCCGATTCATTCGGCATCAAGGATATTCACGAATCATTTTACAGGACGCACTCAAGTATAAAGTAGAATCATAAGCCGATTAATTTGCAACTGGCGTCGACAACGAATTCGGCCGCCGGAGTGGCAATATTTATCGGCAAAACCTGAAACGCTGGCAGATTGCCCGAGCCAATACATCACTTTGTTTGAGTATGTACTTTTGCTGCAACCGTTGGATGAGGCGCCATCGGCCTCTCGTCACACGGCTTCTAAGAAGTCGGTCATGCGGTCATTTGTCCGCATTGCCTTGACTTTCGCCCGGCTTTCCTGTTTATCGCGCCCAATCCGCGACGAGCCGCATGACTCCGAGCCGCCGACCGGGACCTGAGATCCCGGAGGTCAACACCCGACAGCGCGATGCGCCCTCGGGTGCTTTTTGGCTTTGCGTCTTGTTTTCGTCAAGGAAAAGCACGACGTTTCCGGGCATATCCAAACCCGCCCGAAACGTATCAAGGAAGAGCCGATGTTTGAAAACCTCCAGGACCGTCTTGGATCCATTCTGAATGGACTGACAGGCCGTGGCGCGCTTTCGGAAGCCGATGTTTCCGCAGCGCTGCGCGAGGTTCGCCGTGCGTTGCTGGAGGCCGACGTCGCGCTCGACGTCGTGCGTTCCTTCACCGACCGCGTGCGTGAAAAGGCCGTCGGCGCCGAGATTCTGAAGTCGATCAAGCCCGGCCAGATGGTGGTCAAGATCGTGCATGACGAACTGATCGAGATGCTGGGCGGCGAAGGAGTCGGCATCGACCTGCATGCGGCAGCCCCCGTCGTCGTCATGATGGTAGGCCTGCAGGGTTCCGGCAAGACGACGACGTCGGCGAAGATCGCCCATCGCCTGTCGACGCGCGAGAAGAAGAAGGTGCTGATGGCATCGCTCGACACGCGCCGTCCGGCAGCCCAGGAGCAGCTTCGCCAGCTCGGCGCCCAGGCCAATATCGATACGCTGCCCATCATATCGGGCCAGTCGCCGACGGATATCGCCGCCCGCGCCGTGCAGGCGGCCAAGCTTGGCGGCCATGATGTCGTCATCCTCGATACCGCCGGCCGCACGCATATTGACGAGCCCTTGATGGTCGAGATGGCCGACATCAAGAAGCGGTCGAACCCGCATGAAATCCTGCTGGTCGCCGACAGCCTCACCGGCCAGGACGCCGTCAACCTCGCCCGCAGTTTCGACGAACGCGTCGGCATCACCGGTCTGGTGCTGACCCGCATGGACGGCGACGGCCGCGGCGGTGCCGCCCTTTCGATGCGCGCCGTCACCGGCAAGCCGATCAAGCTGATCGGCGTCGGCGAGAAGATGAGCGAGCTGGAGGAATTCCATCCCCGCCGCATCGCGGACCGCATCCTCGGCATGGGCGACATCGTCTCGCTCGTCGAGCGCGCGGCCGAAAACATCGACGCCGAGAAGGCGGCCGCCATGGCCGCCAAGATGGCCAAGGGCAAGTTCGATCTGGACGACCTTGCCGACCAGTTGCGCCAGATGCAGAAGATGGGCGGCATGGGCGGCATCATGGGCATGATGCCCGGCATGGCCGGCATGAAGGACAAGATGGCCGCAGCCGGCCTCGACGACAAGCTTTTCGGCCGCCAGATCGCCATCATCCAGTCGATGACCAAGGCCGAGCGCACCAATCCCGACCTGCTCAAGCATTCGCGCAAGAAGCGCATCGCCGCCGGTTCCGGCACCGATGCCGCCGCCATCAACAAGCTTCTGAAGATGCACCGCCAGATGGCGGACATGATGAAGATGATGGGCGGCAAGGGCAAAGGCGGCATGATGAAGCAGATGATGGGCGGCCTTGCCGGCAAGATGGGGCTCGGCGGCGGCATGGGTGGCGGCATGCCCGACCTCTCGAATATCGACCCCCGGCAGCTCGAGGCCCTGCAGAAGCAGGCGGAAGCGGCGGGGCTTGGAAAGCCGGGTGGGGGTATGCCCGGTCTCGGCGGTCTGCCGGGTGGTTTGCCGGGCCTCGGCGGCGCCAAGCTGCCGGGCCTTGGCGGTGGTTTCCCGGGATTGCCCGGATTGCCGAAGAAGAAGTGAAAGGATCGCTTGCCCCATGATTGATCCAGACGTCAAAGCCCAGCTCGCGAGCTATCGTCAGTCGATCGACAATATCGATGCGGCTCTCGTGCACATGCTGGCCGAACGCTTCCGCTGCACCAAAGAGGTCGGCGTGCTGAAGGCCAAATACAATTTGCCGCCGGCCGACCCGGCGCGCGAGGAATACCAGATCGAACGCCTTCGCCAGCTGGCGAAAGCCGCCAATCTGGACCCGGATTTCGCTGAGAAGTTCCTGAACTTCGTCATCAAGGAAGTCATCCGGCATCATGAGCAGATCGCTGCGGATCACGCTGAACAGAGCGCTGCAGCCCGATAACCCGTACCGCTCGAGAAAGCGGTCAAGAAAAGCCCAAGGAGTAAAGAACATGGCACTGAAAATTCGTCTCGCCCGCGGTGGTTCCAAGAAGCGCCCGTATTACCACGTCGTTCTCGCCGATGCGCGCAGCCCGCGTGACGGCCGCTTCCTCGAAAACCTCGGTTCCTGGAACCCGATGCTTGCCAAGGACGATGAGAAGCGCGTTCAGCTGAACGCCGAGCGCATCAAGCACTGGATCGAACACGGCGCTCAGCCGACCGACCGCGTTCTGCGCTTCCTCGATGAAGCAGGCGTTGCCAAGCGCGAGGTCAAGAACAACCCGGTCAAGGCAAAGCCCGGCAAGCGCGCCCAGGAACGCGCCGCCGAAAAGGCTCAGAAGGTCGCCGACGCCGCCGCCGCTGCAGCAGACGCCGCGGAATAATCGCGACATTCCCTTCGAGCGGGCGGCATGGCGACATGCCGCCCGTTTTCGTTTCCAATCCTCCGCACTTCGTTTATGAGAAACCTGTCTTTCGGCTTCACATGAAGGAACCCATGACCAAGCTTGAAAACCCCGTTCTGATGGCGACGATCGGTGGCGCGCAAGGCCTCCGGGGCGAGGTGCGCGCCAAGGCCTATACGGCCGATCCCGGCGCGCTTGGCGATTACGGCCATCTGCACAGCATGGACGGCCGCAGCTTCGAAGTCCTCGAAATCCGCGAGATGAAGAATGTCGTCGTCGTCCGTTTCCGCGGCGTCAACGACCGCAATGCCGCCGAGGCTCTGAACGGGCTAGAACTTTATATCGAGCGGGACAACCTGCCGGACGAGGAGCTGGAGGACGACGAGTTCTACTATGCCGATCTCGAGGGGCTCGAAGCACGCGACGACAAGGGTGTCAGCTATGGCACGGTTACCGGGGTCTTCGATTTCGGCGCCGGCGACCTCTTGGAACTCAAAGGTCCGGGCAAGCGCCCGGTGCTGATCCCCTTCTCCGAAACCTCGGTGCTGGAGATCGACCTCGAGGCCGGCACGCTGCTGATCGATCCGCTGGCGGCGGGGCTGGTCGACGATCCCGAAGAGCTTTCGAAATTCACCCCCGACGAGCCGAAAAAGAAGAAGTGATGGCTTTCCGGGCGAGCGTGCTGACACTTTATCCGGAAATGTTTCCGGGGCATCTGGGCTTCTCGCTCGCCGGCAAGGCGATGGAGCGCGGGCAATGGTCGCTGGACACGGTTCAGATCCGCGATTTTGCCACCGACAGACACCGCACCGTCGACGACACCCCGGCCGGCGGCGGCGCCGGCATGGTGCTGAAACCAGACGTTCTCGCCCGCGCCATCGACAGTGCCTCGGAAAACGATACCCGCCCGCGGCTGCTGATGAGCCCGCGCGGCCGGCCGCTGACGCAGGAGCGTGTGCGCGAGCTCGCCGCCGGTGATGGCGTCATCATCGTCTGCGGCCGGTTCGAGGGCGTCGACCAGCGGGTGATCGAGGCGCGCGGACTGGAAGAGGTCTCGATCGGCGACTACGTCCTGTCCGGCGGCGAGCCGGCGGCGCTGATCGTGCTCGATGCCATCATCCGCATCCTGCCCGGCGTCATGGGCAACGATCTTTCCGGCCTGCACGAAAGCTTCGAAGGCGGACTGCTGGAACATCCGCACTATACCCGGCCGCAGGAGTGGGAAGGCCGGGAAATCCCCGCGATCCTCACCTCGGGCAATCACGGCGCCATCGAAAAATGGCGGCATGAAGAAGCTGTGCGCCTGACCCGGGAACGGCGCCCGGATCTTCTCGAAAAGGCCAAAACCGAGAAAAACGGCTGATTTCGCAGCCCTTTTCACAAAAATGCCGCCCAAGGGATGACAAGCCCTGGCCTTTGGTGTATTGGCGCACGCGGAAATGGGGTTTATCCCCGTCTGCCAGCAAACAAAGAATGGCGAATCCGCTCCCGCCCTTGATGGGCAAAGTCCTGAGGCCAGTTCCGAAGGATCAGTGTCGAGCGCTCTGGCTGTTTCAGAAGAACCAAAGGTTAAGACGATGAACATCATTCAGCAGCTTGAGGCCGAACAGGCCGCCAAGATCGAAGCCAAGCGCACGCTTCCCGAATTTTCCCCGGGCGATACCGTCCGCGTTAACGTGAAGGTCACGGAAGGCACCCGTACCCGCGTTCAGGCCTATGAAGGCGTCTGCATCGCCCGCTCCGGCGGCGGCCTGCAAGAAAACTTCACGGTCCGCAAGATCTCCTACGGCGAAGGCGTTGAGCGCGTATTCCCGGTCTACTCGCCGATGATCGAAAGCGTCGACGTCGTTCGCCGCGGCAAGGTCCGTCGCGCCAAGCTCTATTACCTGCGCGACCGTCGCGGCAAGTCTGCCCGTATCGTTGAAGACACCGGCGTCCGCGCCCGCAAGCTCAACGATGCCGAGCGCGCCGCCATTGCCGAGGAAAAGGCACGTATCGAAGCTGAAAAGGTGGCAGCAGCTCAGGCGCTCGCCGCCGAGAAGGCAGCAGCAGAAGCTGCGGAAGCCAAGGCCGCCGCTGAAAAGGCCGCCGCAGAAGCAGCCGCCGCTGCAGCGGAACCGGCAGCAGAATAAGACCTGCGCTAGGCAAAATTCTTTGCTTGGAAAGGCGGCCTTCGGGTCGCCTTTTCTATTTTTTGCTGGGGCACGCCGTGGGCGGCCTTGCCTCAGGCCTATCTTCCGTGACAGTTTTTGCCGTTCAATTTTGGGGAACCGTTCAATGTTGTTTCGTCGTACCGTTCTTGCGAGCTTCGCCGCCCTTGCTCTTCTGCCCCTGGCCGCATCGGCCGCCGAGCTGCCTGATCTCGGCGGCAAGAGCGTCGTCGTCGTCACCGAGAATGCCTATCCGCCGCTGCAATTCGTCGATCCGAAATCCGGCAAGGCGATCGGCTGGGAATATGATGCAATGAACGAGATCGCCAAGCGGCTGAATTTCAAGATCGAATACCAGAACACCAGCTGGGATGCGATGATCCAGGCAGTGTCCGACGGCCAGTACAACATCGGCATGACCGGCATCACCATCAAGGAAGACCGCAAGCAGAAGGTGGACTTCTCCGATCCCTACATGCGCTCGCAGCAGTTCATGCTGGTGCGCGGCGACGAGAAACGCTTCACCGACGCCAAATCCTTCGGCGAATTCAAGGATGGCTTGGTCGGCGCCCAGCCCGGCACCACGCCCTTCTACACCGCCGTCTATGAAGTGCTGGATGGCAACGAGCAGAACCCGCGCATCAAACTCTTCGAAACCTTCGGCGCCACCGTCCAGGCCCTGAAGGCCGGCGACGTCGACGTCGTGCTGACCGACGGCACCGCCGGCAAGGGTTATGTCGACGCCTCGAACGGCGCCCTCAAGCTGATCGGCGAACCGCTCGGCACCGAAGATTTCGGCTTCATCTTCCCGAAAGGGTCCGACCTTGTCGCCCCGGTCAATGCCGCCATCGCCGCACTCAAGGCCGACGGCACGTTGGATGGGCTGAACAAGAAGTGGTTCCTCGACTACAAGATGGGCGAATGACGCCGAGCAACTGCTGATGGCGTTGCGACCATCGCCCGACAGACACGTCAAGGACGACTATCCCTGGTGGCTGGTCGCCCTCGTCACGATCGGCATCGTCCTTGCCGCCGTCATCGTCGCCAACGATATCTATGCCCAGGTCTTCCGCACCGTCGTCAACGGTGTCGGCGTCACCGTCTTCGTCACGCTGGTCGCCTTCGTGCTTGCCACCGTGCTCGGCCTCGGCATCTGCCTGCTCGGCATGGCCGACAGCCAGGTGTTGCGTCAGATTGCGCGATTCTACATCGAGATCATCCGCGGCATTCCGATCCTCGTGCTCTTGTTCTACGTCGCCTTCGTCGGCGCGCCGGCCCTGGTCGCAGCCTATAATTTCCTGATTTCGCCGCTGGTGACATCAGGCATGGCCGAGCCCATTCTGGTGCGCGACCTCTCGCTGATGTGGCGGGCGATCATCGCCCTGACGATCGGCTATTCCTCCTTCATCGCCGAGATCTTCCGGGCCGGTTTCCAGTCGGTCGATATCGGCCAGATCGAGGCGGCCAAGGCCCTCGGTCTCTCACGCTATCGGCGCTTTCGTTCCGTCGTCTTCCCGCAAGCGATCCGGGTGATCTTCCCGCCGCTCTCCAACGATTTCGTCTCGATGGTGAAGGACAGCTCGCTCGTCTCCGTGCTCGGCGTTGCCGACATCACCCAGATGGGCAAGGTCTATGCCGCCGGCTCCTTCCGCTTCTTCGAAACCTATTCGATCGTCACCTATATCTATCTGATCTTGACGATCGGCCTGTCGCTGGCGCTGCGGCGGACGGAGAAATGGATGAAGTCGCGGTAAGCGATCAATACCCGCCGCGCTGCCGAGAGGCCGCAGAGCATCTGCTGATGATTCAAATTGAAGCCGCCGCTAAAAATCGCTATATGGAGGCCATGGAATCCAAGTTCAGATGTATTGGTGCGCATATTTTCGTGCTGCAGGATCATTATCGCCTGCCGGCACGGTTCTTTGCATGCGTCTCCGGCGCGCTCAACAGCCGACTTCGTTGATCGAATGACAGCCGGCGGAGCCTGATCCGCCATTTCTCGATTTTCAAAAGCTTCCAAAAAACGGACTTAACGCCATGAGCGCACCGCGTACCCTCTACGACAAGATCTGGGACGATCATCTGGTCGACGAACAGCCGGACGGCACCTGTCTTCTCTACATCGACCGCCACCTGGTCCACGAAGTCACTTCGCCGCAGGCGTTCGAAGGCCTGCGCATGACCGGCCGCAAGGTTCGCGCGCCGGAAAAGACGCTCGCCGTCGTCGACCATAACGTTCCGACCTCGCCTGATCGCCATCTCGGCATCAAGAACGAGGAAAGCCGCATTCAGGTGGAAGCGCTGGCCACCAATGCCGCCGAATTCGGCGTTGAATATTATTCGGCAAGCGACAAGCGCCAGGGCATCGTCCACATCGTCGGCCCGGAACAGGGCTTCACCCTGCCCGGCATGACCATCGTCTGCGGCGACAGCCACACGTCGACGCACGGCGCCTTCGGCGCGCTGGCACACGGCATCGGCACCTCCGAGGTCGAGCATGTGCTGGCGACCCAGACGCTGATCCAGAAGAAGGCGAAGAATATGCTGGTGCGGGTCGACGGCCTGCTTCCGCCGCACGTCACCGCCAAGGACATCATCCTTGCCATCATCGGCGAAATCGGCACGGCCGGCGGCACCGGCCACGTCATCGAATTTGCCGGCGAAGCGATCCGCGCGCTGTCGATGGAAGGCCGCATGACCGTCTGCAACATGACGATCGAAGGCGGCGCCCGCGCCGGCCTGATCGCCCCTGACGAAAAGACCTTCGAATATATCAAGGGCAAACCGCGCGCGCCGAAGGGCGAGGCGCTGGAGCAGGCGATCGCCTATTGGAAGACGCTACAGACCGACGAGGGCGCTCATTACGACCGCATCGTCGTGCTCGATGCCGCCAGCCTGCCGCCGATCGTTTCCTGGGGCTCCTCGCCCGAGGATGTCATCTCCGTCCAGGGGATCGTTCCGAACCCCGACGACATTCCGGACGAAACCAAGCGCACCTCCAAGTGGCGCGCGCTCGACTATATGGGCCTGAAGCCGGGCACGAAGATGACCGACATCACCCTTGACCGCGTCTTCATCGGCTCCTGCACCAACGGCCGCATCGAGGATCTGCGCGAAGTCGCCAAGGTCGTCGAAGGCAAGACGGTTGCCTCAACTGTCGACGCGATGATTGTGCCGGGTTCCGGCCTCGTCAAGGAACAGGCGGAAGCCGAAGGCCTCGATAAGATCTTCAAGGCCGCTGGTTTCGACTGGCGCGAGCCGGGTTGCTCCATGTGCCTTGCGATGAACGACGACCGCCTGAAGCCGGGCGAACGCTGCGCTTCGACCTCGAACCGCAACTTCGAAGGCCGCCAGGGCTTCAAGGGCCGCACGCACCTCGTCTCGCCGGCAATGGCCGCCGCAGCCGCGATCGCCGGGCACTTCGTCGATATCCGCGAGTGGAACTGATCTGATCCGGTAACGGATAGGATTGAAAGCCGCCCGATGCGCATCGGGCGGCTTTGCATTTATGGCGTCTGTCGCTTCGGCGCCCAGATTGCGACCTGCACAGCCCCGCGCCTTCGCCGGCGCGCAAAGAGCTCTGCAGCCCCTGAATTGCTGCACCAAAGCGCGCGTCGCGATCTTTCAGATTCGCTCCTCGCGCTTTAGGCCTTTGTTCTTACGCATGTCGTTGTCGCAAAACCGCGGCACAGTTTTGCGCGACATGCTCTAACTCCGTAAATTGCTTCCGATTTAACTCACTCGTGGCGGGCGAGCCCGTTTGTGCATGGCCCGCCTTCTAATTTCATCCTTTCGGGCAATCGACATCGATAAAGTCCTGTGGCCTCATCGATGATCAGGCGCGATACGCGACAGATAGCGTTCAGGCTTCGCGAACACCGCGCCATCGGGGAAGCGCCATGAGGCAGAAATCAGTAGCGAGTTTACTGCGAGCCGGCCTGATCATATTCGCACCGCTGGCATCGATCGACGCGGTCGGCGCTGCGCCGATGCATTCAACCATACCGCAAGTCACGGTCGCCTCGGGCCAACTGCAACAGGTCGCGCAGAAGAAGATACTGTCGCTCAACGGATACCGCGGCTACAGCAGCGGTCGGCCCGGCTATATCAAAAGCGCGAACGGTTATTGGTATCCCTCACACGCCTTCGACGATTATACCGGCTCAATTGGAAGACCGCGGAGCCTGGGCAATAGCTGCAGTTACGGCTTCGCCCCGACCAACGGATCGTCCAATTGCAATTATTGACTGAGGGCTGCATGCCTCCTTGATGCAACGGCCGCCACGGGCGATCTCACCCGCGCGGCCGCTCATTGGCTTGCTTAATCAGAAGGCTGCCGTCATCGGATCCGGTCCCATGCGGGCGCTGGCGCTGTCGAGTTTGGCTATCGCAGCCATATCATCGGCATCGAGCTTGAAGTCGAACACCTGGAAATTCTCCTCGATACGCGACGGCGTCACCGATTTCGGGATGACGACGAGGCCGGTGTCGATGTGCCAGCGAATGATGACCTGAGCCGGCGTCTTCTGATGCTTTCTGGCAATCTCACCAATAACAGCGTTCGAGATGAACTTGCCCTGGCCGAGCGGGCTCCAGGATTCGGTGGCGATACCAAGCTTCTTGTGAACCTCCTGCGCCACCTTCTGCTGGAAATCGGGATGCAGTTCGATCTGGTTGATGACGGGAACGACGCCGGTCTCGCCGATGATGCGCTCGAGATGTTCAGGATTGAAATTCGACACGCCGATCGAACGGGCGCGGCCCTCTTCCCGTATGCGGGCGAAAGCCTTCCAGGTCTCTGTATAGAGGCCGCGATGCGGCGATGGCCAGTGAATGAGATAGAGGTCGACATATTCGGAACCGAGCTTCTTCAGGCTGCCGTCGAAGGCGCGCAGCGCATTGTCGTAGCCCTGGTCGTCGTTCCTGAGCTTGGTGGTGACGAAGATATCCCTGCGGTCGAGGCCGGAAGAGCGGATGCCTTCGCCGACGCCCTCTTCGTTGTCGTAGCCGGAGGCGGTATCGATATGACGATAGCCGGCGGCGATCGCCGTGCGCACGGTGGGAGCGGCGATATCCTGCGGCGTCTGCCAGACGCCGAGGCCGACCTGCGGAATGGAATGTCCGTCATGGAAAGTGATGATGGGTTGAGCGGTCACAATATATCTCCGGGAGTTTGAAGAATTGGACGAGGCATGAATTGCGCCCGCACCTTCGGGGCGTCCCTGAACGCATCTCAGCCGGAGCGTTCGGTCACCGAAAACATATAGGCAGCCCCATCCGGAAGACAATCAGACGACGCGGACAATCGTTCCTTTTCGAAGGTAGGGCAGCAGGCGGCGCATGTTGCTGAGACTCACCGCCACGCAGCCCGCCGTCGGCTCGTAGCCCGGTTTGATCAGATGGAAGAAGATCGCCGAGCCGCGATTGCGCGCACGCGAGGAGATGTTCCAGTCCATCACCAGGCAGATATCGTAGAGCCCGTCGCTGCGCCGCATCTCCTCGTGACTTGCGCCGAACGGCGCCCTGACAAGGCGGTTGTAGCTGGCACTGTCGGACTGATCGCACCAGAGCATGTCGGGGCGGATGCGGCGGATGGCAAGCGGAGTGACGAGCCGGCCGTTCCGCTCGCCACGCCGGAAGCCGGATATCAGCCTCATCGAGGCGATCGGCGTGGCGCCGTCGCCCTCGCGTTTCATCACGGTTCGGCCGGAACGGCCGATCGCAGCAGGTATGGTGATGGCGCCGAGCCGGACGATTGCCCGGCTCTTATGCCCCGGCGCAGGACGCACCACCACCGTCGGCGTCATGCCCCGCCTCTGCCTTGCTTTTTCCATTTTTCTCGCATGTCGTGCCTTGTCTGGGGCTTCGATTGAAATCATATCAAAACCGACCCGGCAACAGCCCGCTGCCCGATCCTTGCCAAACCAGCAATTTGGCGTAGGACTAGGGAACTTAACATGAGGACGCAAACGGCATGACCGCACGCACCATTCTTCTGGTGGATGACGACGATGACCTTCGGCAGACGCTGACGGAGCAATTGTCGCTGTATGAGGAATTCACGGTTCTGCAGGAATCCAACGCCGGTAAAGGTGTCGCGACCGCCCGTTCGACGCCGATCGACCTGCTGATCATGGATGTCGGCCTGCCCGATATGGACGGCCGCGAGGCGGTGAAGCTGCTGCGCAAGGGCGGTTTCAAGGCGCCGATCATCATGCTGACCGGCCATGATACCGATTCCGACACGATCCTCGGCCTCGAAGCCGGCGCCAACGACTATGTCACCAAGCCCTTCCGCTTCGCCGTGCTGCTCGCCCGCATCCGCGTGCAGTTGCGCCAGCATGAGCAGAGCGAGGATGCGACCTTCACCGTCGGCCCCTACCTCTTCAAGCCGAGCCAGAAGCTGCTGACCACCGATAACGGTCAGAAGATCCGGCTGACGGAAAAGGAAGCGGCGATCATCCGCTATCTCTACCGCGCCGAACAGAAAGTCGTCACCCGCGACGTGCTGCTCGAAGAAGTCTGGGGCTATAATTCCGGCGTGACGACGCATACGCTGGAAACCCACGTCTACCGCCTGCGCCAGAAGATCGAGCGCGATCCCTCCAATGCCGAAATCCTCGTCACGGAAAACGGCGGCTATAAAATCATACCCTAGAGCATTTCCTTTTCTCCGAATCACGGAAATGCTCTATCTCTTTGTTTTCACGCAATTCTGGCAAAAGCCTTTCACGCTTTGCCTGGCAAAACCGCTAGGCACTTTTGCTGGAATTGCTCTAAGGCGAAAAGCCCGCATGGCGCTGACCGACGACATCCACATGCTCGCGCAGCTTCCTCTGTTCAAGGACATGAACGAGGATCAGCTGCGGTTGATCGCCTTCGGCGCCGACCGGCGCATGATCGCTGCCGGCCAGATGCTGTTTCGCCAGGGCTCACCGGCCGAGAGCGCCTATGTCATCCTCACCGGCAGCCTGGAGCTGCGCGCGACGAGCAGCGACGGCATGCAGAGGACAGAGGGGATCGCCGGTCCCGGAACCTTGGTTTCCGAGCTGGCGCTGGTGACGCTGGTGGAGCGCAAGTTCACCGCGGTGGCGCGCGAGGACACCAGTATCATCCGCATTACCCGTGCCCTCTTCCACCGGCTGATCGAAGAATATCCGGACGCGGCCCGGCTGATCGAGAACCGGATCCGCGACAATCTCGCCGAGCTTGCGGCAAAGGCCGCAAGCCAGTTCCACCGCTTCAGCTGATCCCGTTAGAGCAGCTCTGCGCTTTATGAAAAGCTGAACCGCATAGCTCTAGAAATCGAAATGCGCCGTCACCGGCACGTGGTCGGAGGGACGATCCCAGCCGCGCGCCTCTTTCAGGATCTCGATCCGCTTCAGATGCGGCCCGAGATCCGACGACGACCAGATATGGTCGAGACGGCGGCCGCGATCGGCGGCCTCCCAGTCCTTAGCGCGATAGCTCCACCAGGTGTAGAGCTTCTCGTTTTCAGGCACATGCTGGCGCATGAGATCGAGCCAGGCGCCACGCTTCATCACCTCGAGCAGCCCCTCGGTTTCGACGGGCGTATGGCTGACGATCTTCAGAAGCTGCTTGTGCGACCAGACATCGTGCTCCAGCGGCGCGATGTTGAGGTCGCCGACGAGAATTGACGACGTATTGGCCTCGCCATTGGCTTTCAGCAGCTTCATCTCCTCGATGAAATCGAGCTTGTGGCCAAATTTCGGATTGATCGTGCGATCCGGCTCGTCGCCGCCGGCCGGGACATAGAAATTATGCAGCCGGACGCGACGATTGCCGTGCTCGAAGATCGCCGAGATGTGGCGGGCGTCGCCGACGCCGCAATAATCCTGCCGGTGATCCTCGGTCAACGGAATGCGCGAGGCGATCGCCACGCCGTGATAGCCTTTCTGGCCATGGATGATGATGTGATTGTAGCCTATGGCCCTGAGCGGTGCCGCCGGAAACAGATCGTTCGTCACCTTGGTTTCCTGCAGGCAGAGGATATCGGGCCTGTGCTTGAGAACGAGCTGCTCGACGATCGGCATGCGCAGCCGCACCGAGTTGATGTTCCAGGTGGTGATCGAAAAGCCCATGCCGATGCCCTTTCACGCCCAACGCGTATCGCACAAACCGTGCAACGGTTTCCACGCGATGCGCTTTCATGAAAGGGCTTTAGAACAAAGGCGGACGCGAGGGAACCGGCCGCATGTCAAAGCGGCCGGCGATCAACCGAAAAGCTCTCAGTCGCGCGACTGCGGCGTGCCGGGAATGGCCTCATAAGGCACGCGGAAGACGCGATCGTCGAACTGCATACCGGTTTTGACGTTGAAGATCATCACCGAAGTGTCCTTGCCCTGATTGTCGGTGATCGTCCACTGACGCAGGTCGTAGGTCTTCGGGTCGAACATCATGGTGATGGTCGAGTTTCCGAACACCGTATTGTTGCCGAGCGCGATCGTCGTCAGGTCGGATTCTTCCTTCACGCCCTTCACCATACCGGCCGAAAGGTCGATATGCTGCGCCAGGAGCAGGCTGAGCGGGGTCTTGGAGAGCGGATAGAGATCCCAGGTCTTGAGCTTCGTATTGCCGATGGCGACGTTCTTGCCGTCGGCGATCACCCGCATCGGCGACGGATCGTCATAGTTGAAACGCAGCTTGCCGGGACGCTGGATATAGAACTTGCCGCCGGTCTGCTCGCCGCGCGGTCCGAACTGCACGAATTCACCCTGCATCGTCGTGACGCCGGAGAAATGATCGGCGATCGCCTGCGCCGTGCCGGAGGCGGGAGCTGCCGCCTGCGCATGAGCACCGAAGGGAATGGCGCTCGCCATCGCAGCAACGGCGAAGGCGCCGAGAAGGTCGCGGCGCGTTACCGTCAGGCCGGAGAGGAAGGTATCGGAGTGACTCATCTAAATCTCCTTTATGCGATCTGCATGCTGCCGAAAGGCGGCGTCTTCAAGGCGTTGCGATCGGCCTGCGAGAGGTAACGGCTTCGACGCTATCAGGTTTCCGCAAAAGCGGCCGTATTGGAAATATATGCCTGTTCTGTCAGCGGTCGAGGATGTCGCCTTCGGTGGGAACGAGGATCTCGCGTTTGCCGGCATGGTTGGCCGGTCCGATGATGCCCTCCTTCTCCATGCGCTCGACGAGCGAGGCGGCGCGGTTGTAGCCGATGCCGAGCCGGCGCTGGACGTAGGAGGTCGACGCCTTGCCGTCGCGCAGCACGATGGCGACCGCCTGGTCGTAGGGATCCTCCGATTCGGAAAGATTGGACGTGCCGGCCGGACCGCCGCCACCGCCGCCGTAATCGCCGTCTTCGTCGTCATCGGCGGTGATCGCATCGAGATATTGCGGGGAGCCCTGGGTCTTCAGGTAGGAGACGATCTCTTCCACCTCGACGTCAGAGACGAACGGGCCGTGCACGCGCTGGATACGCCCGCCGCCCGCCATGTAGAGCATGTCGCCCATGCCGAGCAGCTGCTCGGCGCCCTGCTCGCCGAGAATGGTGCGGCTGTCGATCTTCGAGGTCACCTGGAAGGAGATGCGGGTCGGGAAGTTCGCCTTGATCGTGCCGGTGATGACGTCGACTGACGGACGCTGTGTCGCCATGATCACGTGGATGCCGGCCGCACGCGCCATCTGCGCCAGACGCTGGACGGCGCCTTCGATGTCCTTGCCGGCGACCATCATCAGGTCGGCCATCTCGTCGATGATCACGACGATATATGGCATCGGCCGCAGATCGAATTCCTCGGTCTCGTACATCGCCTCGCCGGTGTGGCGGTCGAAGCCGGTCTGCACCGTGCGCGAGATCGCCTCGCCCTTCGACAGCGCCTGCTCGACGCGGGTGTTGAAGCCGTCGATATTGCGCACGCCGATCTTCGACATTTTCTTGTAGCGCTCTTCCATCTCGCGCACCGTCCATTTGAGCGCGACGACGGCCTTTTTCGGATCGGTGACGACAGGCGAAAGCAGATGCGGGATGCCGTCATAGACGGAGAGTTCGAGCATCTTCGGGTCGATCATGATCAGCCGGCACTGTTCCGGCGTCATGCGATAGAGCAGCGACAGGATCATCGTGTTGATGGCGACCGACTTGCCGGAACCGGTGGTGCCGGCGACGAGCAGATGCGGCATCTTGGCAAGATCGGCGATCACGGCTTCGCCGCCGATCGTCTTGCCGAGCGCCATGGCGAGCTTCGCCTTGCTGCCCTCGAAATCCCGGGAGGCGATGAGTTCACGCAGATAGACGGTCTCGCGCGTCTGGTTCGGCAATTCGATGCCGATCGCATTGCGGCCGGGCACGACGGCGACGCGGGCGGCAATCGCGCTCATCGAGCGGGCGATATCGTCGGCAAGCCCGATGACGCGCGACGACTTGATGCCGGGCGCCGGTTCCAGTTCGTAGAGCGTGACGACGGGACCGGGACGGACATGGATGATCTCGCCCTTGACGCCGAAATCTTCGAGCACGCCTTCGAGCATGCGGGCGTTCTGTTCCAGCGCATCGGCCGAAAGCGTGGAATCGCGCACGACATTCTTCGGTTCGGCGAGCAGATGCATCGACGGAAGCTGGAAACCCTCGGGGCGGATGAACGAGCCCTGCGCCTCCCGCTCGATGCGGGCGCTGGGCTTCGGGCGTGCGACCACGGGGACGACGCGCGGTTCCGGCTTGCCGGCCGCCTTTGCCGGCGCTCGGATCATCCAGTCGTCGTCATCGTCGTCGGGCAGAATATCGGCCGGGCGCGGCGGCATGTCGTTATCGAAGGGCAGGTCGTCGTCATTGTCGTCGTCATCGATTGACAGCGACGGCGCGGAGACGATGCGCCGCGGCGAAGCCGTCCTTGGCCCCATTGATGGTTCCATCGACGGCTCCATGCGCTCGCCGCGGACGGTCGGCGCCTTGGCGCGAACGGGTTCGTTCAGCGTGCCGAACTCGTCATCGTTGAAATCATACGGTGATTCGTAATCGCCCTGGCGCCGCTTGCGCGGACCCATGCCGAAGAGCCGGCGCAGCCGGCCCTGGCTCATGTACCAGGCATGCGTCACAGCGCCGCTGAAAGCGACCCAGCGCGATTCGTCCTCCTCCTCGTTCTCGTCTCCGACGACGCGGGCCTTGCTTCTCGTATCGACGTAATCCTCCTCGATCTCCTCGTCGGCGTCGCTGCGGCCGACGAGGCCCGATGCAAAGAGCATCATCCAGGCGGTCGGCGCGGCAAAGATGCAGCCGACCACCATGGCGAAGGTGCCGGTGGGATAGGCGCCGACGAAGAGTGCGGGAAAACGCAGGATCATGTCGCCGACGACGCCGCCGATGCCGTTCGGAATCGGCCAGGTGAGCGGCGGCGGAAAACAGCCGATGACGGCGGAAGAGAGCACTGAACCGGCCAACCAGGCGCCGGCACGGGCCGGAATGCGGCTGAAGCGGCGGCCAGAAATCAGCGTCAGCGCCCAGGCGACGATCGGCAGCATTGAAACGACGCTGGCAAGGCCGAGGAATTGCATGACGATATCGGCAAAGGCGGCACCGCTGTAACCGAGAATATTCGTCGGCAGGTTGGCAGTGGCATAGGAATAGCTCGGATCCGCAACATTCCAAGTCGCCAGCGCCGCGACGCAGAACGCCAGCAGCAGAAAGATCGCAAAGCCGATGAGCGCCTGGATCTGCCGCAGCATGAATGCCGAGAAGGAGAACCGATCCGGACGGCCATCCATTGCCGGCGACGTGCTTCTTGCCATGTGTCTAACCCGTCCAATGCCTGAGGACACGCGAATCGCTGAAGCTTCGCCGTGCCAAAATGCGTCCGCTCTACCTAATCAGAGCCGGGTTAAAGCGATGTTAACCATGCATAGCCGGACGACAATTCCGGACAGGGAATGAAAAAGGCCCGAACCTTGAAAGGTCCGGGCGAAATGCGGTCTATGGCAGCTTTTCCGGGTCTAACCCGGAAAAGCTCGAGATAGGCCGCGACGGGCCGTGAAGCGGCGCCCTTTTGCCGGGCGCCGCAAACCCTGTGATCAGGAAGAGTGGTAGGCGGCTTCGCCGTGGGTCGAAAGGTCGAGACCTTCGCGCTCGGCTTCGACGGTGACACGCAGGCCGATGACAACGTCGACGATCTTGTAGAGGATCGCCGAGCCGATACCCGACCACAGCAGCGTCGTCAGCACGCCCTTGGCCTGAGCCCAGACCTGGGTTGCCGTGCCGGCATAGGAGGCTGCGAAGTCTGCAGTCGAATAATCGACGATGCCTGCACCGCCGAGCGCCGGGTTGACGAGGATACCGGTGCCGAGAGCGCCGATGATGCCGCCGACGCAATGGACGCCGAAGACGTCGAGGCTGTCGTCGTAGTTGAACTTGTTTTTCACGACGTCGACGAAGAAGTAGCAGACCGGCGAGACGATCAGGCCGAGAACGATCGCGCCCATCGGGCCGGCAAAGCCTGCCGCCGGGGTAATGGCGACGAGACCGGCAACCGCGCCGGAAGCGCCACCCAGCATCGAAGCCTTGCCGCGGGTGAGGGTTTCGACGATGCACCAGGATACAGCGGCGGCAGCCGTTGCGACGAAGGTGTTGATAAAGGCAAGCGAGGCGTAGGCATTGGCTTCGAGGTTGGAGCCGGCATTGAAGCCGAACCAGCCGACCCAGAGCAGCGAGGCGCCGACCATGGTCAGCGTCATCGAATGCGGAGCCATGATTTCCTTCTTATAGCCCGTGCGCTTGCCGAGCATGATGGCGCCGACGAGGCCCGCAATACCGGCATTGATGTGAACGACCGTGCCACCGGCAAAGTCGATTGCGCCGTAGGAGAAGATCAGGCCGGCCGGCGAGGTGTAGGAGCTCGGACCGCCCCAGAACCAGACCATGTGGGCCATCGGGAAGTAGATGAAGGTGACCCAGAGGACGACGAAGAGCATGACGGCCGAGAACTTGATGCGCTCGGCGAACGCGCCGACGATCAGGCCGGGCGTGATGCAGGCGAAGGTCATCTGGAACACGATGAAGGTGTATTCCGGAATGGCGACGCCCTTCGAGAAGGTTTCAGCGAGCGACGACGTGTTGACGCCGGCGAGGAACGCCTTGGAGAAGCCGCCGACGAAGCTGTTCAGCGAGCCGCCGTCGGTGAAGGCGAGCGAATAGCCATAGGTCACCCAGATCAGCGCCACGACGGCCGTGATCATGAAGACCTGCATCAGCACCGAGAGCATGTTCTTGGCGCGGACGAGACCGCCGTAGAAAAGCGCAAGGCCGGGGATGGTCATCAGAAGGACGAGCGCCGAGGAGACGAGCATCCAGGTATTGTCACCCTTGTCCATGGTGAAAGCAGGAGCAGCAGCTGCGGTGGCAGCTGGTGCAGCCTCCTGCGCGAAAGCAACGGCCGGCGCCAGAAGGGCAGCCGTTGCTGCGCAAAGACGCGCAGAGGTGGAAGAAAACTTCGAAATTGACATTGGAAAAAGCTCCTTGATCTGCCGTTCTTACAGCGCTTCTGAATCGGTTTCGCCCGTACGGATGCGCACGGCATGGTCGATCGAATAGACGAAGATCTTGCCGTCACCGATCTGACCGGTCTTGGCCGATGCCGCGATGGCCTCGACCGCCCTGTCGACGAGTTCCGATGCAACCGCGATTTCGATCTTGAGCTTCGGCAGGAAGCTGACTGCATATTCGGTGCCGCGATAGATTTCGGTGTGTCCCTTCTGGCGCCCGTAGCCCTTCACTTCGGTTACGGTCAGCCCCTGAATGCCGATCGCCGTAAGGGCTTCGCGGACCTCATCGAGCTTGAACGGCTTGATAATGGCCATCACAATTTTCATCTGGTTTCCCATCCTTCGTTATCCTCGGCGCGGAGCCGACTCTCCTTGCCGCTGACGTTCCCGAACAGCGACCGGCGAATACACATTCAAGGGACGTGCCAGATTCGAGGCAAGATGTAAGTTATTGAAAAGTAAAGGTTATAATAAAAAGCGCCAATAAACAGGCAAATGATCGGCCGATAAGCGCACAAATAACGCGCAAATTAAAAAAGTTGCACATTATTTATTCATTTGCCTTTTTCCGAATCAGACCTTCCTGCGTGACCGATGCGATCAGGCTACCCGAACGTGTAAATAGGCTACCCCGGGTTAATCCTCTGGCACCTGAAGCCGAGGGACTATCCTGCGTATAAAGCAGCCAGTCATCGAGTTTGCAGGGTCTGTGGAACCACATCGAGTGATCGAGGCTCGCCACCTGCAGGCTCTGGTCGAAGATGGACGTTCCGTGCGCATAGAGCGACGTATCGAGCAGCGTCATGTCCGAAAGATAGGCAAGCACCGCCGCCTGATAGAGCCGGTCGTCGGGAACCGGGCCGGTGGCGCGCACCCAGACGTCCTGTTTGGGATCGAGCTTCCTGTCGGAAAAATAATGCGTCAGCGAGACGGGGCGAATCTCGATCGGCCGCTCACGCTGCCAGTATTTTCGGATCGCCTCCGGCGCGTGGGCGAGATACTGTTCCTTGATCTGCTGCTCGCCGAGCAGCGCCTCCGGCATCTCGACTTCGGGCATCGCGATCTGGTGCTCGAAGCCCGGCTCCTCCACCTGGAAGGAGGCCGACAGCGCGAAGATCGCCTTGCCGTGCTGGATGGCGACGACACGCCTCGTATTGAAGCTCGATCCGTCGCGGATGCGCTCCGCCTGGTAGATGATCGGCACCGAGGGATCGCCGGGCCGCATGAAATAGGCATGCAGCGAATGGACGAAACGATCGCCCTCGATGGTGCGTTGCGCCGCCATCAGCGCCTGGCCGATTACCTGGCCGCCGAAGACCCGCTGCCAGCCGACCTTGGGGCTGCGGCCGCGGAAAATATCGACCTCGATCGGCTCGAGGTCGAGCGTCGAAAGCAGCGTCTCCATCGCCGAAGGCCCTGATGTCTCGCCCGTCATTTCTATGTCTCCCAGCGGTAGGAAGTGAAGTTGCGATGATCTATATAAAGCACATCTGAGGCATAAGGTACGGGAGCGGCGCGATGCTGGACATGCTGGTTGTGGGTGGGGGTTATGTCGGCCTTTCCGCCGCTGTCGCGGTCAAACAGGCCGCGCCGCATCTGAATGTCGCCGTCGTCGAGGCGGCTCCCGAGCATGTCTGGAAAAACGACACGCGCGCTTCCGCCGTCATCGCGGCGGCGGCAAAGATGCTCGAGGTCTTCGGCATCTGGAACGAGATCGAACCGGAAGCCCAGCCGATCACCAAAATGATCGTCACCGACTCCAAGACCTCCGATCCGGTGCGTCCGGTTTTTCTGACCTTCGACGGCGAAATCGCCGAAGGCCGGCCCTTCGCCCACATGATCCCGAATGTCGCGATGGTCGCAGCCCTGCGCGGTGCCTGCGACCGGCTCGGCATCGACATCCGCCACGGGCTCGGCGCCACGGAGCTGAAGACCCATGACACCCATGTCACCGTCACGCTTTCGGACGGCAGCGCGCTGGAAACCAAGCTATTGGTTGCCTGCGACGGCGTGCGCTCGACGCTGCGCGATCTCGCCGGCATCAGGACCGTCACCTGGGACTACGGCCAGTCCGGCATCGTTGCCACCGTCGAACACGAGCGGTCGCATGACGGCTGCGCCGAGGAACATTTCCTGCCGGCCGGCCCCTTCGCCATTCTGCCGCTGAAGAACAACCGCTCCTCGCTCGTCTGGACGGAGCGCACGCCGGATGCCAACCGGCTGGTCGCTGCCGACGACCTGATCTTCGAGGAAGAGCTCGAACGCCGCTTCGGCCACAAGCTTGGGAGCCTGAAAGTGATCGGCGACAAGCGCGCCTTCCCCCTCGGCCTGACGCTCGCCCGCTCCTTCGTCGCGCCGCGTTTCGCGCTGGCCGGCGACGCTGCCCATGGCATCCACCCGATTTCCGGTCAGGGACTCAATCTCGGCTTCAAGGATGTGGCGGCACTGGCCGAAACCATCGTGGACGCCGATCGCCTCGGCCTCGATATCGGCTCGATCAACATTCTCGAGCGCTACCAGACCTGGCGGCGCTTCGACACCTTCCGCATGGGAGTGACGACCGACGTCTTGAACCGGCTCTTCTCCAACGACGCAACGCCGATCCGCATCGCCCGCGACGTCGGCCTCGGCATCGTCGACCGGCTGCCGCGCCTCAAATCCTTCTTCATCGGCCAGGCGGCCGGAACGACGGCGAAGGACAATCCGCGCCTGCTTGCCGGAGAGACAATTTAACCTTTGTTTTTACGCAATACCCGGCAAAAGCGCCTCGCGCCTTGCCTGGGAAAACCGCTTCCGAGAATTGCTTTAGTCGTCGAGGCGGCGGGCCTCGGATACCAGCATGATCGGAATGCCGTCTCGGATTGGATAGGCAAGCCGTGCCTTTTCCGAGACGAGCTCATTCTGCTCGCGATCATAGGAAAGCCGGCCCTTGGAGAGCGGGCAGACCAGGAGATCGAGCAGCTTGGGATCGACGCGGCTGAGTTTTTCATCCATGGCTGAAGTCTACTGCAGAACCGTGTCGGAGTCACCGAAGACGCGCGCCAGCACGATTTCGGTAATGGCGATCAGCGTCTCAGCCCGCGTCTTCAGATCCGGCGCCTCCAGCAGCGCCTGTTTTTCCGCCGGCCCGAAGGGTGACATCATCGCCAGCGAATTGACGAGCGTCAGATTGCTCGCCCGCTCGACGCTCTCCCAGTCCGCCTCCAGCTTGTTGGCATCGAGATAGTCCCTGAAGGCGGTGAGAAGCGCAGCGCGATCAACCGCCTCCTCCTCGTTTTCGGCCGAGAGGTCGGCGATGAATGGGGCGATACGGAAGATACGGAAGGGATCGTTGGTCGATTTCTCTTCCAGCAGCCGGAAGCGGCAGACGCCGGTCAGCGATACGATACAGCGCCCGTCGCCAGTCTCCGCGAAGGAGGTGATGCGGCCGAGGCAGCCGACAGCGGCAAGGTTGGGCTCGCCGCCCTTGTCCTCATGTTCGCCAAGCGCCGGCTGCACCATGCCGATCAGCCGGTTTCCGCTCAATGCTGCATCCAGCATCGCCAGATAGCGCGGCTCGAAAATGTTGAGGGGTAGCTGCCCGGCCGGCAGGAGGAGGGCGCCGGTCAGGGGGAAGACAGCGATCGCATCAGGCAGATCGCCCGGCTTCAGGTATCTGGCATTCCCGACTTGCATGAAACCGTCCCGCATTCTTGTAACGGGCATGCCCGTCTTGACGAGAATGTGGTGCCCTCGCCCGAAAACGCAAGGGCAGATGTTCGAAACTTAGCAGGATTCAGATTTTAGGCCGATCAGGCCTAAAATCATCCTGATCTACGAGAACAGCATCGCCGAAAGCTTGCGGCGCGCTGCAACCGTCGCTGGATCCTTGAAGCCCCAGACCTCGAAGAACTGCAGCAGTTGGCGGCGGGCGCCATCATCGTCGAAGGCACGGTCCTTGCGCATGATCTGAAGCAGGTGGTCGGCCGCTTCGTCGCGCCGGCCCTCGACATTGCGGATCTTGGCGAGCTTGATCCGCGCCTCGTGGTCATCAGGATTGGCGGCCAGTTCACGTTCGAGCGCAACGGGGTCGCCGAGCTTGCGGGCCTCTTCGATCTGCTCGAGTTTCATCAGCACGGCCTGGATGCCGGTGTCTTTTGCCAGCTCTTCCGGCAATTCCCTCAGTATGTCGCGCGCCCGCTGATGCTGGTTGTCGGCGATCATGCATTCGGCCATCCCGGCAAGCGCCTTGGCATTCTCGGGATCGGCCTGCATGACGGCGCCATAGAGCTGAGCGGCCTCGTCGATATTGCCGGCGGCAAGCAGTTCCGCCGCTTCCGCAAGCACCGCTTCGATTTCGGCCGCCTGGTCGGCGCCGGCCGGACCGGCGATCCGGTCGATGAACTGCTGGATCTGGCTTTCCGGCACCGCGCCCATGAAACCGTCGGCAGGACGGCCGTTGACGAAGGCGATGACGGCGGGGATCGACTGGATGCCGAGCTGACCGGCGATCGACGGATGGTCGTCGATGTTCATCTTGACCAGCCGGACACGGCCCTTGGCTTCGTTGACCACCTTTTCCAAGGCCGGCGTCAGTTGCTTGCACGGACCGCACCAGGGCGCCCAGAAATCGACCAGCACCGGCTGGCTGCGCGATGCCTCGATGACGTCCTTGGAAAAATTCGCGGTCGTCGTCTCCGTGATGTAGCTGCCGGCCGCAGCCGCGGGTTCCGGCGCAGCGCCGAAGCTTGTGCTCGCCGTCATCTGATTTCCGAAGGAACCGCTATAGGGGTTGTCGCTGCCGCTCATAGGTATCTCCCGCCGCGCCGATCCTGCCGGCGTCTTTGCTAAAGCATGTCGCGCAAAACTGTGGTGCGGTTTTGCGATAAAGGCATGCGCAAAACCAGAGACTAAAGCGCGGCAAGCGAATCTGAAAGATCGCGACGCGCCTTAGCGCTAAAATCGTATGTCAGGACGTCACTTTCAAGACAAGCGGCTTATGTCCCGTGGCTTCCATGAAACGGATGAGATCGCTGCTCGCAATCGATGTCGTCGCATCGTTGGACAGCGGATGACAGTTGACGATCTCTTCGCGCATCAGATCGGCATCGAGCACGAACGTAACATTCTCCGCGGTATCGTTGATCGCGCCGAACGCCGTGACGGCCCCGGGGATGACGCCGAGATATTCCATCAGCTTTTCCGCCCTGCCGAAGGAAACCCGGCCGGACCCGCCGATCAAATTGTGCACCTGTTTGAGGTCCACCTCGGCATTTTCCTCCACCGTCAGCAAAAAATACCTGTCCTTCTTGTCTTTGACGAACAAGTTCTTGGTGTGGCCGCCGGGGATCTCGTCACGCAGGGCCACCGATTCGGCGACAGTGAAGACCGGCGCGTGGTCGATTGTCTTATGAGCAATGCCGAGCCCATCGAGAAAGGCAAACAATTCTTCTCTTGTCTTCGGGGCATTTTCGGACATGGGGCAATCCATTGGACAGGAAGGGAAAAAAGCGAGGCGTCCTGATTAAGTCGGCCCACATCGTTTGGCAATCTTTGCGACCGACGCTTTGCCCCGCATTTGCGGCCTTTCCACCGGGCGTCTGCGAACACCGGAATTTTTCTTCGCCTCTCCGTCATTTCCCTGTTGCATTTGAAAACCCGTTAGGCCATATAGCGCCGGTCGCCGCGAGGCGGCGCCCACGGTCCAACAACTACCCCGGACCGATGCGGATTGAGCGGGTGTAGCTCAGGGGTAGAGCACAACCTTGCCAAGGTTGGGGTCGAGGGTTCGAATCCCTTCGCCCGCTCCAGTTTCTCAAATTTCCAACAAGGATAGAAACGCCCGGCGAGCCTCTGTGGGTCTAGTTTTTTCATGGAACCAAAGAGATACCGGGAGCCTTTCAAGGCTGATGGCGCTCCATCAGCCAGAACCAGGCCCACACCTCTACCATCGTCAGCCTTTCCACAGCCAGTTCGGATCGATCGCGGGCGCCGGTGGAAATGGATTGAAAACTGTCGGATTGATGAAATTTGTGACCGGTATCGGCCGCTTGTTTTCGAAGATTTCGATCAATAGGCCATGCAACCGTCTTATTGTTTCTTGATCGCTTGCCCACCCGCTTGGAGAGTAGGCCAATTCTTCGATTTCTTTTTTGTCTTGTGAAAAGCCGGTAGCCCGCGCGATAGCGTAGACCAAATCAATGAAAGCATCGTCGTTCTTTCCAGAACGATTCGTCGGCCACGCCCGGAATCAGTTTTCTTGACAGAAGACGGATATAAGCTTTGTAGGCCGCCAGCACGGTCTCTTCTTCACTAAAGTACACTTGGATGAGATCCAACGACGAGACGTGTTCGGGATCAAGCTGAAATCGCCGTGTTTTCATGAGTGATGCGAAAATTTCTGCTTTCTGCCGCAATTTGAGTGCCTCGACCTCCTCTCGTCTCGTGATCTTCACCGCACGGATCGGACCAATGTAGACGGCGAAAGCGGTGACGCCTAAGATCAGAATATTGATCCAATCCTTCGCCTGAAATGCCCAAAAGTTTGAGTCCATCACGGCAGTTCCCGAACTTTTTGGAGCCGAACGTTAACGTTCCCCAGCGGCGTCCGAAGCTCTAGAAAGGGCTCTTTGTCAAATTTCATTGGAAAGACGAAAGGCACTTCATAGGTTAGCCCTTGCGCGGGTGCTGTGACGCCTTGCACCACGGTTACACCAGGTGGCACTTGAACCGAAACCGTACCTGTAAGCTTGCCTTCTTCGTCCTCGCCAAAAGCGCCATCGAAACTGACACCCGCCATGTCCGCGCCCGATATTTTACCGTCGGCTATTACAAACATTGCCAAGCCGTTAGCCGCACCGCCTGCGAAGTAGCCCGCGTAGAAACCAGTCATCGCCACACCTCCTCGGTTGCAAGGAGAAGGTCAAATTCTCTGAGTCGGAACAATTAGACGGAGAGCTTAATCACAATTATTACTTTTATTTCGAATCTCGAATTACATCTTCAAATTATGGTGTCGCCGCGAATGACTGATGCTCAAACATTCATCGCTCGTCACTTTGTGGCGATAAGCGTCAACTCTCGCATGAAGGATGATCAAGGCCCCGACCGTTTCTTCGCGGCTTCCGGGTTGCTGATACGCATCGGGGACATATTTGGCATTCTGACAGCGGGTCATGTGGTCGAATACCTCGATGAGGCCGTGAATCACCCAGACATCATCAGCCTTGGGTGCCAGTTGCTAGACACCTTCGGCGAAACGAAGCTAAGCGACCACGGGGTTCCTTATGATCTTAAGAGCTCGCCTCGCCTCCATTTTCACGACGACAAACTTGGGCTCGATTGTTTCTCGAGGAGCACCAAATCCGATTAATCGCGAAACACAATATTGTCCCGCTCACATACGAGGCTTCGCAGAACGAACCTGCCGACCTTGAGGTCTTTTTTCTGCTCGGTCTTCCTGTTGAGCTAACATCCGAAAGGGTATCGCCTTCGGGAAACGCCACTGTCGGAATGACGATGCTCAGGCTTAAGAAAGCCGAACCGGAAGAGCAGACCACGCTCTTTCCGAGGTTTATCGCCACAATCGATAGCCGGACCCATCTACAGAGCCTAGAGGGCATGAGTGGTGGGCCGATTTTTGGTTTCAACACCGAGCGCCCTAACAAATTCAATCGTCATGGAAGAAATCGGAGCGCAAGATATTCGGGTGCCCGGTAGCGCACATATATGACATTCTCAACCATCTACACAATGAAGCCGCTAAAGAGCTTGCGCGGAACAGCTGATTTGACGCCTTGTGCTACGTGTCAGAGGTCATTTTGGCAGGTATCCGTAGATTGATATCCATTCTCGACGGGTAGCCTCTAAAGCGCATAGCCGCATCGACTTTCTGTTCGGCGAATTGTCGAGCGCTTCGCTGACTTCATCGGCAAGCCACGCCCCACCATAATCTATATAGCGCTTCGGAATCCCGAAATTGGTGGCGGTATTGAAATCATTGGATGTTTCCCCGCGGCGGCACCGCCCAAAACGCGACGAATTTCGGAATCCCGAAGTGGGGGAATTTCGGGATCCCGAAGTGGGATTTTTTCTCTATGGCGACGCGGCCAGTGCTGTCGGCAGCAATCGGCCCGCATCATCCGACGGAAAAAACCGAGTCGGTCGGAGGCTCACCGATTACGGCACCTTCCACCTCGACGCCGGCTTAGAAGATCAAGATTGTAATTTATTTTGGTTGATTGGTTCGTTTGTAAACTTATTGTCGAGGCAAAAGGACGCGTCTTCGGATCGGATCCCGCATGTTCAGTTTATCGCAGCACAAACTCCGTCGAGCGACACCGATCTGCACGCAGCGTGTCGATGCCGGCGCTCGGGCCGGAGTGCCAGCATCGCCGCCCATAACGTCCTGATTGCTCCCAACATCAACTGAGGTTCCCATGCGCATCGCCGTCGGTGGCATTCATACCGAGTGCAGTACATACAATCCCGTCCTGAACGAGGAGAAGGATTTTCGCGTGGTGCGCGGGGAGGCGCTGCTGGCAGCGCCCTATTTCGCCTTCCTCAGGGATTACGATGCCGAGTTCCTGCCGACGATCCATGCGCGCGCCATTGCCGGCGGCCCGGTTTCACGCGCCACCTACGAGGCCTTCAAGGGTGAATTCCTCGAGCGGCTGAAGCCGATGCTGCCGCTCGACGGTCTCTACCTCGCCATGCACGGCGCAGTGTATGTAGAGGGCATGGAGGATGCCGAAGGCGACTGGATCAGCGCGGCCCGTGCCCTGGTCGGCGAGGATTGCACGGTTTCGGCAAGCTACGACCTGCACGGCAATGTCACCCAGCGCATCATCGATGCGCTCGACATCTATTCCACCTATCGCACCGCGCCGCATATCGATGTCGAGGAGACGATGCGCCGCTCCGTCTCGATGCTGGTAAATAGCCTGAAAACCGGCAAGCGGCCGATCCTCCTCTGGGCGCCGATCCCGGTCGTGCTGCCCGGCGAGCGCACCAGCACCGTCGACGAGCCGGCAAAGAGCCTCTATGACATGCTGCCCGGGATCGATGCGCTTGATGGCGTTTGGGATGCATCGCTGATGGTCGGTTATGTCTGGGCCGACGAACCGCGCGCCACGGCCGCCGCGATCATGACCGGCACCGACCGCGCCGTGCTGGAACGCGAGGCCAAACGCCTCGCGCTGGCTTATTGGGATGCGCGCGAAGACTTCGTCTTCGGCTGCGAAACCGGCTCGCTCGAGGAATGCGTCGAAAGGGCGATCGCAAGCCCCACTGCCCCTGTGGTGCTTGCCGAATCCGGCGACAACCCCACAGGCGGCGGCGTCGGGGACCGGGCAGATGTACTGGCCGAGTTGATCGCCAGGGGTGCCACCGGCGTCGTCTTCGCCGGCATTGCCGACAAGGCGGCGACCGAGGCCTGTTATGCCGCAGGCATCGGCGCCGAGCTGGAGCTCAGCGTCGGCGCCTCGCTCGATGCGAAAGGCAGCAAGCCGGTTATCGCCCGCTTCACGGTCAAATTCCTGCATGAGACATCAGATCCCGCCGACCGCCAGGCGGTGGTTTCGGTCAGTGGCATCGATCTGGTGCTTTCCGCCAAGCGCCGGCCCTATCACAATATCGCCGATTTCACCCGGCTTGGCCTCGACCCGCACCAAGCGAAGATCATCGTCGTCAAATCGGGCTATCTCTCACCGGAACTGGCGCCGATTGCCAATCCGAACCTGATGGCGCTATCAACAGGTGTCGTCGACCAGTTCGTCGAGCGCCTGCCGCGGCTGCGCAAGCAGCATCCGACCTACCCCTTCGACAAGGATTTTGCCTTCGAGCCGCAGGTTTTTCTCTCCGCACGCTCGACGCCGGCCTGAGTTCGACCGGTCGGCGCGCCCCAAGCCGACGCTCGCCGATGCCTGGGCCATCGGCCGACTGGCTGCCGCCCGGCGAGATGCTGACGGGCTGATGCGCGCCGCAGCCACGCCCCGCCTGATGCAGGCCTATGCGATCGGACGATAACGCCCGAAGGCTTTGTCGGCCGCTCTTATAGAGCATCGGATGAAGCGAGTATTTCAGGAAATGAGCTGTGCCGGAGAGGTGCAGATCGTCCTTTATGCTGCAGCGCTTATATGACTTCTGCTAGATATTATTTTACCGATAATTATTAACGACCGATTCCTCCCATTTGTGTTCTCTTATCCCTACGAATCAAAAAGGTTTGATTTGCCCGGGGACGGCCACCATGTTGAAGCATGGGGCGATGCAACAGTTGGGTAGGAGCCTATGCTGCAACGGATTGAAGACATTGATGCAGCGCTCGTCGACAGGCTGCAACATTCGGCGTTCAAGTACTTCCTGAAATATTCCAATCCCGAAAACGGCCTTGTGGCGGATACCTCGATCGGCGGGGTTCCGTGCAGCATCGCAGCCGTCGGCTTTGCGCTTTCCTCCTATCCTGTCGGTGTCGAGCGTTTATGGATCAGCCGCGAGGAAGCGGCCGAGCGTACGGTCAACACGCTGCGGTTCTTCGCCGAGGCGCGCCAGGGCGAGGAACGCCACGCGACCGGGCACCGCGGCTTCTTCTACCATTTCCTGCACATGGATACCGGCCATCGCGCCTGGAACAGCGAGCTTTCGACAATCGATACGGCGTTGCTTGTCGCCGGCATCCTCACGGCCGCACAGTATTTCAATCGCGAAGACGACGACACGGAGACTGAAATCCGTCAACTCGCGACCTTCATCTACGAGCGCGTCGACTGGCGCTGGGCACTGAACAAGGGCGACACGGTTGCCATGGGATGGAAGCCCTCCTCCGGTTTCCTGCGATGGCGCTATCACGGCTTCGACGAGGCGATCATCCTCTACACGCTGGCGCTCGCCTCGCCGACGCACCCCATCCCGCAATCGTGCTACGACGCCTTTACGTCAAGCTATTCCTGGATGCTGCATGGCGAGCAGTCCTATCTCTATGCCGGGCCGCTCTTCATCCACCTGTTCTCGCATGCCTGGATCGATTTCCGCAGCATTCAGGACAAGCCGATGGCGGAGCGGAACTGGGATTATTTCCGCAATACGCAGGTGATGATCAACGTCCAGCGTGATTATGCCGATCGCAATCCCGGCCAGTTCGTCGGCTATAACAGGAATATCTGGGGCTTCTCCGCCTGTGACGGCCCGCCGCCGACACGGCGCATGCGCGGCGGCCGCCAGCCGAAGGTTCTGGGTTATGCCGCCCGCGGCGCCCCGCTCGGTCCGGATGACGGCACGATCGCACCCTGGGCAGCCCTTGCCTGTCTGCCTTACGACAAGCAGGCGGCTCTCGATGGCACCAAGGCGCTTCTGACCACCTATCCGAATCTGCTCTTGGAAGGCGGCTTCCCCGGTGGCTTCAACCCGACGGTCAAGACCAAGCGGCCGGAAGGCTGGGTCGACGACCGCACCGTCGGCATCGACCAGGGCCTTGTCGTCATGACCATCGAGAACGACCGTTCGGATTTCATCTGGAAGCTGATGCGGCAATCGCCGGTTATCCGCCTCGGCCTCGAACGCGCCGGCTTTACCGGCGGCTGGCTCGAAGGCATCGAGCCGGAAGAAGTGGTGCGCAAGTTCGGCTGAGCAATCCGAGCAAAGGCGCGTCTAAAAAGACGCTCGGCGCCCTAACTCAGCTCTCGAAGACATGCGCCTTGCCGGCGATATCGAGGCGAACGAGATCGCCTCGCGCCGGAAGGGCGACGCTCGAGGTCTTGATCAGGATCGGCGGCAGCGCAACGCCGTCGAGCGAAACGGCGACGGTGCAGACGGCGCCGCCGAATTCCACCTCGACGACACGTCCGCCGTATTTGCGATCGCTTTCATCGGCAACGACGCGAATCTGCTCGGGCCGCAGCATGATCTCCGCCTTGCCTTGACGGCTGCCCTCGACGGCGACATGGCCGAGAGCGCAGTCGGCAAGGCCATTTCGGATGATGGCGGGAAGCAGCACGGCGTCGCCGAGAAACAGCGCCGTCTCGCGATCGCGCGGATGGAGATACAATGATTGCGGCGACCCGGCCTGGATCAGCCGTCCTTCCCTGAGCACCGCCACCTGATCGGCAAAGGTCAGCGCCTCTTCCTGATCATGGGTGACGAGAATGGCGGTGATGCCGGCCGCCTGCAGCACGCGCGCAACCGCCTTGCGCATATTCTCGCGCAGGCCGGTATCGAGTGCCGAGAAAGGTTCGTCGAGCAGCATCAGCCGCGGTTTGCGGCCGAGCGCGCGGGCGAGCGCCACACGCTGTTGCTGGCCGCCGGAAAGCTGATGCGGGCGCCGCGCCAGCATGCCGCGGTCGAGCTCGACCATGTCGAGCAGTTCGAGCACGCGTTTTTCGCGATCGGCTGCACCTCGCTCGAAGCCGAAGCCGATATTCTCGGCAACGCTTAAGTGCGGAAACAGCGCGCCATCCTGCGAGACAATGCCGATGCCGCGTTTATGCGCCGGTATTGTCGCCGGACCGTCGGCGAGCACCTCGCCATCCAACGTCACCCTGCCGACGTCGGGTTGTTCGAAGCCGGCAATGATGCGCAGCAGCGTCGTCTTGCCCGAACCGGACGGGCCGACGACCGCCGTGCGGCTGCCCGCCTGGACGTCGAGCGAAATATCCTTCAACGCCTGGACGGGGCCATAGCGCTTGCTGATGTTCTCGATCGTGAGCAGCGTCATTGGCCGGCAGTCCGTTTCGATTGGGTATAGAGCATCAGGGTGAGCGGCAGCGACAGCACGATCATCATGAAGGCGTAAGGGGCGGCCGAGACATAGTCGATCTCGCTGGTCAGCGACCAGAATTTCGTCGCCAGCGTATCGACGCCGTTGGGCGACAGCATCAGTGTCGCCGTAAGTTCATTGGTGATGCCGAGTGCGGCCAGCGCGACGCTGGCGGCCGCTCCCGGTGCGGCAAGCCGCATGGTGATCTGCCGCACCGCCTGGCCGGGCGTGCGGCCGAGGCCCATCGCGGCGCGCTCCAGCTCCACCGGCGCTTGGGCGATGCTGGCGCGCAGCCCGATCATGGCGCGCGGCAGGAAAAGCATCACATAGGCGACGAGCAGCGTTGCGAAGGTCTGATAGAGCGGCAGCACGAGACGCACGGTGATCGTCACCAGCGCCAGCGCCACGACGACGCCCGGCAGCGAGCCGACATAATAATGGCAGGCTTCGAGCACCCGCTGGAAGCGGCCGGGCGCACGCACCGAAAGCCAGGCCATCGGTGCTGCGGCAATCGTCGCCAACACGCCGCCGATAACGGCAAGCACAATCGTTTGCAGGAAGGCGTTGCCGACTTCGATGCGCCAGATATCGGTGCCGCCGAGATAGAGCCAGCGGCCAAGCGTCACCAGCGGCACGCCGAGCGTCAGCGCCGCAAGGATGACGGGCAGCAACACCGCCGGCACCACGAACCAGCCCAGCCGGCGGCGATCCGCTGGACGTGGCGAGCCGGTGCCGACGCGGGCATAACGTTCGTTGCCGCGCACCAGCAGCTCGAAGCCGAGCAGAAAAAGGCAGCAGGCGACGAGCACACCGCCGAGCATATTGGAGGCCGGGCTGTTGTAGGACGACTGGAACTGGTCGACGATCGCCGTCGCGAACGTGTCGAACCGGATCATGACGAACAGTCCGTATTCCGAAAGCAGATGCAGCGCGACCAGCAGCGAGCCGCCGCAAATCGCAAGCCTCAGCTGCGGCAGCACGGCGCGGAAGAAGACGCGCCAGGGATTAAGGCCCAGCGAGGCCGCGGCATCCTCGATGGCCGGATCGAGTCGGCGCAGCGCTGCGGCGAC